>NZ_JAADJW010000018.1:0-106892 GCF_010092875.1 Vibrio sp. LB10LO1 | reverse complement strand
ACTAGATCCTTAGTCTCGCTTGAGCTCGCTAGGATGACGAACTCTTTTGGTTTATAGCTTGTTAAAGTAATCGTCATTCTGAACAACGAGGAACGAGTGTGATTCAGAATCTATTGTCTGTTTGTACTGTGGTTTAAGGTGAATGAGGAAGAGTTGGGGGCGCTGTGACTAGATCCTTAGTCTCGCTTGAGCTCGCTAGGATGACGAACTCTTTTGGTTTATAGCTTGATAAAGTAATCGTCATTCTGAAAAACGAGGGACGAGGTGATTCAGAATCTATTATTCGTTGATTCTATAGTCTGAGTTTAGGAATAAAGATGGGGAGCTCGCTGGAACTAGATTCTTGCTCGCTAGAGTGACGTACTCTGATGATGACAAAGGAAGCGTAAATGACTTGCAAGGAAAGAAAGGCTCCAACTCAGAGTGAGCGGGAGCCTCGAATAATGCTTAAAGAATAATATCGCGTACTTCTGGATCTTTACGCTCTAGGTAGTGCGTAGACTTGATACGACGAATAGTACGACAACGGCCACGGATCAATAGGGTTTCTGTTGTTGCGATATTGCCTTGGCGAGAGATGCCCTCTAGTAGGTCACCTTTAGTAATCCCCGTTGCAGAGAAGACTACGTTGTCGCTGCGCGCCATGTCTTCCATCTTCAATACAACATTCGCTTTTACACCCATCTCTTCACAACGTTGTAGTTCAGCTGAGCCATAGATGCGGTTTTCTTCCGTATCGCCTTTTACTTCATGACGAGGAAGAAGACGACCATGCATGTCACCGTCTAGTGCACGAATCACTGCTGCAGATACAACGCCTTCAGGAGCTCCGCCGATGCAGTACATCATGTCTACTTCGCTATCTGGCATACAAGTTAGGATTGAAGCGGCTACGTCACCGTCTGGCACTGCGAATACGCGAACGCCCATCGCTTGCATCTCTGCGATCACTTCATCGTGACGAGGCTTCGCAAGCGTAATGACGACTAGCGTATCAAGAGGCTTGTTCAGCGCTTTCGCTACGTTTTCTAGGTTTTCTTTAAGTGGCTTACCTAGGTCGATAACGCCTTTTGCACCTGGGCCAACAACCAGTTTTTCCATGTACATGTCTGGCGCTTTCAGGAAGCTGCCTTTCTCACCTGCTGCCAATACTGCCAGTGCGTTAGATTGGCCCATTGCGGTCATGCGAGTACCTTCGATTGGGTCTACCGCGATATCGACCTCGTCGCCACCAATACCCACTTGCTCACCGATGTACAGCATTGGTGCATCATCGATTTCACCTTCACCAATAACGATTTCACCACTGATGTCTGTTTTGTTCAGCAGGGTGCGCATCACTTCAACTGCAGCGCCGTCCGCTGCGTTTTTGTCGCCACGGCCAAGCCATTTGTAACCAGCCAAAGCGGCACCTTCAGTAACACGGGAAAATGCCATTGCTAAATCGCGTTTCATGATGTCTCCAAGTAACAAGAGGGAAGAATAATTTGCGCGGCGATTTTATCACATCGTCAGTTAAACGTTTGCCTTTTTGCTGAGCTTTTACTTTAACTAAGTTGAATTTGATCAATACTTGGGTGAGTTTATGGGGTAGTGATGGGAAAATGCATTGCGCAAAAATGCTTCGATGATAAGAAAAGTCAGCGTTTAGTGAGATTGCGCCGATTTTTTAACCGAATGATGCAAAATATCGAATATAGTAAGTGTTTCTCGTCGCTACGCTGAGTAGAATGAACCTCATAGGTAAGGTGCAAGCGAATGCTCGCGCATCGTCCCAACGGAATAACAATAGGTAGGCCAAGATGTCTTTTGAAGTACTAGAACAACTAGAATCGAAAATTCAAACTGCAGTTGACACAATCACTCTTCTTCAGATGGAAGTCGAAGAGCTGAAAGAAGATAAAGTGAAGCTTGAAACAGAAGCAAACGAGCTTCGTTCTCAACGCGAAGAGCTAGAGCAAAAATCTCAGCAAGCTCAACAAGAACACGCACAGTGGCAAGAGCGCATTCGTGCACTACTTGGCAAGATGGACGAAGTGGAATAATCCACTTAAGTATCCAGAATCAAAAACACCCGCTTCGGCGGGTGTTTGCGTATTTGGCTATGGGTTTTAGCGACTGGCTCGTTGCTAATAAAGGAACTAGGTTAGTTTAACCCTTCCTCTCCGTCGTCTTCTTCATCGAGCTCTAGGTCTACATTGAGTGGCTCAGGAGAAAGAATGATGCCAGTGCTGTCTGCGTAGATGTAATCTTCAGGTAGGAAGCTAACGCCACCAAAGTTAACCGGTACGTCAATTTCACCGATACCTTGGTTTGCTGCCCCAACAGGGATAGACGCGAGTGCTTGAATGCCTAGGTTCATGTCTTCCAGTTCGTCCACTTCACGGACACAACCGTAAACGACGATACCTTCCCATTCGTTTTCTTCTGCAAGCGTCGCGATTTCTGCATCGATTAAGGCTCTGCGTAGGGAACCACCACCATCAATCAACAATACTCGTCCGATACCATCTTGTTCTAACGTTTCGCGGATCAGTGCGTTGTCTTCAAAACACTTAATCGTTGTCACTTGCCCGGCAAACGAAGCTCGTCCGCCAAAGTTACTGAACATCGGTTCAACCACGTCTACCTGATCAAGGTAGATATCACAGAGTGCTGAGGTATTGTATTCCATAGCGTACCTTTCTAAACAGAAACTGTTGTCTTTGAGTATATCTAGGCATTAAGTCAATGCAATGACAATCCTTTTTTAACTCATTAGAGTTTGAGCTACCACAATTGTTGCAAATAAAACATTGGTAACCAGCGAGCACTTCACAACTACGGGCATCATTGGGGCGATTTGCGCAGGTTTCTCGGTATTCCAGACCGCTTTACCATGGTTCGCCACCACGAAAATACTGATCAGGAATGGCAAGCTGATCCATACCGGTTTGTCTTGAATAAGCAGATAAACAGCAAAAGCCAGTAGTGCGCCACCAAGTAAGATGAAGTGGTATTGTTTCGCTTTACGTTGGCCAAGTCGAACCGCCATGGTGCGTTTACCACATTCGCTGTCGTTCTCTATATCGCGCATGTTGTTGATGTTCAGCACTGCGACTGCTAACAAACCGCAACCTAGTGCTGGTAGGAATAGTGTCGCATCTACATGACCTGTGTGTAGGAAGTAAGTGCCAGATACACCAAGTAGGCCAAAGAAGATAAATACAGACAGGTCACCCAAGCCAACATAACCATAAGGCTTACTGCCCATGGTGTAAGCAATCGCCGCGATAATGGCAAGAATGCCCAGACCGATAAAGGTAATGATGCTTTCAAAAGAGCTCAGTGCGTAAAACACTAAGGTTAAACCAGCAATGGCGGTCAGGATGATGTTGAAGATGATCGCTTTCTTCATTTGTTCCGCAGTTACCGCGCCAGACTGCATCGCACGCTGAGGGCCTAAACGGTTGTCGTTGTCCGTGCCTTGCACTGCATCGCCGTAGTCGTTCGCAAGGTTAGATAAAATTTGCAGTAGTGTTGCGGTGACGAAGGCCATTACAGCGATAGTCAGCGAGAAGTGACCCGCAGAGTAGGCGAGTACGCTACCGGTCAAAATAGACACCAGTGCGAGGGGTAATGTTTTTGGACGAGCGGCTTCAAGCCAGATCTGCAATGATTGTTTCATGGATATTTCGTGCTAGTAACCAATGTGCCCAGTATAAGCACAAAGCGCCCGTTACGCTATTGACCTGAAACAACTCAATTAAGAGTCAAAGGCTTGCGGAGAAGGAACACAGTTTCCATATTTGAGGTAACAAAATGGCGCTTTTGGGGAAAGAGAGGGTACGGAGCACGTTGTTACTAGATCCTTAGTCTCGCTGGAGCTCGCTAGGATGACGAACTCTCTTTGTTTAGAGCTTGCTAGAGTAACTGTCATTCTGAACAACGAGGGGCGAGGTGATTCAGAATCTACTGTCCGTTTGTGCTCTGGGTTGAAGTGAAAGACGAAGAGTTGGAGTGCGTTGTTACTAGATCCTTAGTCTCGCTGGAGCTCGCTAGGATGACGAACTCTCTTTGTTTAGAGCTTGCTAGAGTAACTGTCATTCTGAACAACGAGGGGCGAGGTGATTCAGAATCTACTGTCCGTTTGTGCTCTGGGTTGAAGTGAAAGACGAAGAGTTGGAGTGAGTTGTTATTAGATCCTTAGTCTCGCTTGAGCTCGCTAGGATGACGAACTCTTTGGGTTTATAGCTCGATAAAGTCACCGTCATTCTGAACAACGAGGGACGAGGTATTCAGAATCTACTGTCCGTTTTTGCTTTGGTTTGAAGTGAAGGGCGAAGAGTTCGAGTGAGTTGTTATTAGATCCTTAGTCTCGCTGGAGCTCGCTAGGATGGCGAACTCTCTTGGTTTATAGCTTGTGAAAGTAACGGTCATGCGGAATGAAAAAGCCCAGAAGCATTGTTCTGGGCTTTGGACTCTAGAGAGCGTTATTAAAGAATAAAGCGGCTTAGATCTTCATCTTCAATCGTATCGCCTAGGCGGTCTTTCACGTATGCCGCGTTAATGACGAACTTCTCACCGGCTTTTTCAGTCGCGTCGTAAGAAATCTCATCCATTAGACGCTCCATCACAGTGTGTAGACGACGTGCACCGATGTTCTCAGTGGTTTCGTTTACTGTCCATGCCGCTTCTGCGATCTGAGTGATACCGTCTTCAGTGAATTCTACATCTACGCTTTCTGTTTTCATCAGCGCAATGTATTGCTCTGTTAGAGACGCTTTAGGCTCTGTTAGGATACGTTTGAAATCGTTGCTGGTCAGCGCTTCAAGTTCTACGCGGATTGGTAGACGACCTTGCAGTTCTGGGATCAGGTCAGAAGGCTTCGCTACTTGGAATGCACCAGACGCCACAAACAAGATGTGATCTGTTTTTACCATGCCGTGCTTCGTTGATACCGTGCTACCTTCGATTAGTGGTAGTAGGTCACGCTGAACACCTTCACGAGAAACGTCAGGGCCAGAGCTTTCACCGCGCTTACAAATCTTGTCGATTTCGTCGATGAATACGATGCCGTTGTTCTCTACGTTGAAGATTGCAGATTCTTTCAGCTCTTCTTGGTTCACCAGTTTCGCTGCTTCTTCTTCCGCTAATGCTTTCATTGCGTCTTTGATTTTCAGCTTGCGTTTCTTCTTGGTGTCACCCGCTAGGTTTTGGAACATGCCCTGTAGCTGGTTAGTCATTTCTTCCATACCAGGAGGCGCCATGATCTCCACCCCCATTTGTGGTGCAGCTACATCGATTTCAATTTCTTTGTCGTCTAGCTGGCCTTCACGCAGTTTCTTACGGAAGATTTGACGCGTGTTCGATGTATCTTCTTTTTGCTCAGATTGACCCCAAGCATCACGAGCTGGTGGCAGTAGCGCGTCTAGTACACGTTCTTCTGCTTGCTCTTCTGCGCGGAATTTTACTTTTTCCATCGCTTGCTGGTGGGTCATCTTCACGGCCACGTCGGTGAGATCGCGGATAATGGTTTCCACTTCTTTACCGACATAACCCACTTCAGTGAATTTGGTTGCTTCTACTTTGATGAATGGTGCGTTTGCCAGTTTCGCAAGACGACGAGCGATCTCAGTTTTACCTACACCAGTAGGACCAATCATTAGAATGTTCTTTGGCGTGACTTCGACACGCAAGCTTTCTTCAAGTTGCATGCGACGCCAGCGGTTACGCAGTGCAATCGCAACCGAACGTTTTGCTTTGTCTTGACCAATAATGTGGCGGTTCAGTTCATGAACGATTTCGCGAGGAGTCATTTCAGACATATTCTTTCCTTACTTCGTTACGATTACGCTTAAGCCGTTGGCTTAGGAAGCTCTACTGTAGATTCTAGTTCTTCTACAGTGTGGTGATGGTTGGTGAATACACAGATATCGCCAGCAATGTTCAGTGCTTTCTCTGCGATTTCGCGTGCGTCTAGGTCTGTGTTTTCTAATAGTGCAGTTGCGGCTGCTTGTGCGTATGCGCCGCCCGAGCCAATAGCGATCAGATCGTTTTCTGGCTGAACCACATCACCGTTACCAGTGATGATTAGGGAAGCCGTTTCATCCGCTACGGCCAGTAGGGCTTCTAGTTTGCGAAGTGCACGGTCGCTACGCCAGTCTTTTGCTAGCTCTACAGCCGCCTTAGTTAGGTGGCCTTGGTGCATTTGAAGTTTGCTTTCGAAGCGCTCGAATAGGGTGAAGGCATCCGCGGTACCGCCAGCAAAACCGGCAAGTACTTGGTTGTTGTATAGGCGGCGAACTTTACGTGCGTTGCCTTTCATTACGGTATTACCTAGCGACACTTGGCCATCACCCGCGATGACGACTTTATTGTTTCGACGTACAGATACAATGGTAGTCACAGTCGACCTCTTAATTATTTCTCTTTGGATTTAATTAAGTATATGGGGCAAGTGAGTGGGGGATTCAAGGGGGCGAAAAGAAAGGCCCTAGGATCTTAGCTCCTAGGGCCTGTGTTTAAAGATTCTCTTTCCAAATTGCACACGGCTCAATCTTGGCGCGTTGCAACTTGTGGCGATCTTTCTCTGCCTCGCGTTTGAACTTGTATGGACCAAGTACTACGCGATACCAAGAGCTGCCTTCTTTTTTAATCACACGGCTGCTCATACCTTGGAAGGCAATGGCAAGCTTACGCTCTTCTGCCTGACTTTGGTTTTTGTAAGCACCACACTGCATCACATAAGGTACTTTGGATACCTGAATTTCTTTAGCGACGACTTCTACTTCACGCTGTGGTAAAGATTCCACGTATTCCCACTTTTCTTCTGGTGGAGGTGGAATGTCTTTCTTCGGCTTTGGTTTGCTGGTGGTATTCGTTACAGGCTTTTCTGCCACAACGGTTTGCTCAGGTTCTGGATCTGAGCTCAATAAATACAAACCATAGCCGAAACCGCCCACGAGCAATATTGCTAGTAGACCACTACGCCAAGGTTTTTTTCTTGAAGGTTGTTTTTTTGTCGACTTCTTCGGAGCGCCGCGTCCGCGTCTTACATAATCTCTATTTGCCACGGTTACTTCTGGTCATCAAGGATTCTGGCAAATATGTTAATCCAGAATGCGACGAGAAAACACCCTAATTAGATAATCTTGTTAGCTACGTGCAGGAAAGTAGACATTAAAAAGCGACGCTAAATACGTCGCTTAGAATGAAACGGTTGTTGCTGCGGAAGAGTTTTCTTATCGAAGTGGCGGTGGCGCTGCACTGCCACGCACAACAAGTTTGGTCTCGAGTAGGCGAGAACCAGAATGCACGTCGTGACCTTTAAGCAACTCAAGCATCATCAACATCGCTTGGCGACCGATCTCATAACGAGGTTGAGAGATGGTGGTTAGCGGTGGATCGCAATATTGAGCGAACTGAATGTCATCAAAGCCGACAACGGACAGGTCTTGAGGAATACGCAAACCTAGGCGCTTCGCTTCTTGAATAGCACCAATTGCC
This sequence comes from Vibrio sp. LB10LO1, assembly GCF_010092875.1. NCBI lineage: Bacteria > Pseudomonadati > Pseudomonadota > Gammaproteobacteria > Vibrionales > Vibrionaceae > Vibrio > Vibrio sp. LB10LO1. The sequence continues at coordinate 99,404 of NZ_JAADJW010000018.1, read as the reverse complement.
ATGGTGTCACAGTGACAGAATAGAGCGGTAGGTGGCTCTGGAAGCTCAAGCAGTTTACGCACGGCTTGTACTCCGCCGTCAAAAGAGAAGTCGGCAATAACAGTGTATTGCTCCTCTTTATTAATACCCGCTCGACGCAGTGCTTGTTGGTAACCTTGGTGGCGGAACTGACACAGAGCAGCAGAATCTGGGCCAGAGATCTGAGCAATACGCTTATGACCTAACTGAGTAAGGTAGTTCACGGCTTCAAAGGCTGAGGTTAGGTTATCGATATGAACGGTTGGCAGTTCCAACTCTGGAGCAAATTCACACGCCATCACCATAGGTGGCAGATTTTTCTGCTCAGGCTTGCTGACATCAAACGGCAGATCAGTACCAAGCAAAAGCATACCATCTGCTTGTTTAGTAAAGACTAAGTTAACAAACGAGCTTTCACGCTTTTTCTGCTGACCGCTGTCGCCCAATAGAACAAGATAGCCGTGTTCCATTGCTGCATCTTCAATACCACGAATGATCTCTGAGAAGTACGGGTCGCAAATGTCCGGTACGATGGTGACAATGGTTTTTGATTCATTTCTGCGTAAGTTACGAGCTAATGAATTTGGTGAATAACCAGCTTCTAGTACGGCATCTTCCACTCTCTTTCTTGTTGAAGAAGAGACTTTTTCTGGATTCATTAATGCTCTTGATACCGTCGCAGTAGATACCCCTGCAAGCTGGGCAACATCCTTCATTGTCGCCATAGTTTTTACCCTCTTAAAATATTCGCCAAGGTGACGTTTGTCATTGTTCTAATTGAAGCCTATGTGACTGATCCACTTTAGACTTTACTAATTTGAATAGTCTATTCATTTCTAAAGGGAAAGTTACGGTCTGTTTAACAAAAATTGCAATCCTAATGTGAATCTCATCACATTAAAAGGCAATTCATTACATGGTTAAACGTTTGCTAGCTGAGATCCTGTGGTTCTATGTCTAAATTCCAGCGAACTTTCTTGGCATTTGGCAACAACTCAATAGCAGGTTTCGCACTGGTTAATAACTTTTGCATCAATGAGCGATGCTGAGTTTGCAGTAAAAGCTGCCATCGATATTTGCCAGCGCGCTTAGCCAGTGGTGATGGTGTCGGCCCCAACACCATGCAGCTATCATCGAACAATGGGTGCGATTCAAGGGTAAAACGCACCTGACGTAAAAAGTCTTCGACCACTTCGCTTTGGTTGGCTTCTGCTTTGAATAAGGTCAAGAAGCTATACGGTGGCAGTTGGGCGAGTTTACGCTCTTCCAATGCGGTCATAGCGAAGTGGCGATAGTCTTTCTGCAGTAGAGCTTGCAGTAAACTGTGTTCTGGGTGGTGAGTTTGCAATATCACTTCACCGGGTTTGCTTGCGCGACCTGCACGACCTGCGACCTGAATAAACAGTTGAGCCAGTCTCTCGGAGGCGCGGAAGTCACTACTGTAGAGGGAACCATCAACATCGAGTAGCGCAACAAGCGTAACATTTGGGAAGTGATGTCCTTTTGCTAACATCTGCGTGCCAATTAGAATCTGGTATTCGCCTTTACGAATCGATTCGAGCGCATCTTCTAGGCTACCTTTACGGCGCGTGCTGTCTCTATCAATACGAATGGCTTTGTATTCTGGGAAGAGCTCAGCCAGTTGCAACTCAAGCTGTTCGGTACCCACACCCACAGTGACCAACTGAGTCGAACCACAACCTTGGCATTGATTAATGACAGGTTGCTGTGAGCCACAATGGTGACAGCGAATCTCATTGCTGTATTGGTGGAAGGTGTAGTAAGCATCACAGCGTTTACATTCCGCAATCCAGCCACATTCATGGCACATTAACGCTGGTGAGAAGCCGCGACGGTTTAAGAACAGCATCACTTGGTTGCCCGCTTTTAGATGTTTGCGCATTTCAGCAATCAATGGCGCGGATAAGCCACTGTCTAGATAGAGCCCCTTAACATCAAGTACCTTGTTAGTGGTCGGAACGGCAGAACCGGCGCGTTGCGTCAGAGTTAAATGGTGGTACTTGCCCGTTAGTGCATTGTGTAGTGTTTCTAAGGCTGGCGTGGCAGAGCCGAGGACAATAGGCACTTGCTCTTTATGTGCACGCATCACCGCAACATCACGAGCATGGTAGCGCAGGCTATCTTGTTGTTTATAAGACGAGTCGTGTTCTTCATCGACAATGATAATGCCCAGATCAGCAAAAGGCGTCAGTAGGGCAGAGCGCGTACCAATAATGATGCCAGCTGCTTTGTCTCGCGCAGAAAGCCAAGCGTTGAGTCGCTCGGTATCATTTAACCCAGAGTGAATGACATCCACAGGCACATTGAAGCGACGCTTGAAGCGGTTAATGGTTTGGGGCGTCAGACCTATCTCAGGGACGAGCACCAAAGCTTGCTTACCTTGTTCAAGTACTGGCTTAATGAGGTTAAGGTAAACTTCGGTTTTGCCGGAACCTGTAACGCCCTCTAATAAATAGCAGGCAAAGCCAGTTTGGCTGTTTACGCTAGCAATCGCCAGAGCTTGTTCGTGGTTGAGCTTTGGTTTTTCAACATCGAACTCAACTTGTTGGCCCCACTTAGTGATCGTCGGCTTTTTCTCTATGCGTTCGACCCAGCCTTTCTCTTCCAAAGACTTAAGTACGGTAGAGCCAATTTCTTGGTCGATGAACTCTTGGTGTGGCACTGAACCATTGACCAGCATCTGCAAAGCACGCTGTTGCTTGACTGCACGCCCTAAGCCTTGCATCAGCTTATCTTTACCAGACGCAGTGATTTGCCACTCTTGTAATGTCGCGAAATCGGCAGGTTTTCCCTTACGCAGGGCAGCAGGCATTGCATTATGAAGAGTGTCACCAAGTGGATACTGATAAAACTGGCTGCACCAAGTCAGTAAAGAATAGAGTTTTTCTGGCCAAACTGGTTGGGCATCTAATACCGCTTTAATCGCTTTCAGTTGCTCTTTAGGAAAGTCTGAATGATTTACCATGGCGGTCACGATGCCAACCAAAGTCTGCCGACCAAAAGGCACAGAAACGCGTCCGCCAATCACAGGGAAAAGGTGACTAGGTATGAGATAGTCAAACTGTTTGTCGAGCGGGACTGGCAGTGCTACTCGGGCGATGGATGGACGCATAGAATCTTTACTATATAAAAGAGGGAAGAGGGCTATAGTCTATTAAAACGCGTTAAGAAATTCGAGCGATCTGCATTTTGGGTAACTTGATTCGCTTCAGTACTAAAGTACTGGTGAAAAAAGTGGCGAAAAAGTTGCCAAATGTGTTGATCCTAGCCTAGTGATTCATTACTATACTGCGCCTTAGATATGGCTTCGGCATTTGGTTGATGCGGTATCGCACTTTTATTTTTCATTACGTGTGGTGTGCGGCTTAGATTCGTATAGCGACACGGCCTACAATTGAGGTTATCCCATGAAAGCTGGTATCCACCCAGAATACAAAGCAGTATCTGCTACTTGTTCTTGCGGCAACTCTTTCGAGTTCAAGTCAACTCTAGACAAAGAGTCTATCCACCTAGACGTATGTGACAAATGTCACCCATTCTACACTGGTAAGCAACGTATCGTTGATACAGGCGGCCGTGTTGATCGCTTCAACAAGCGTTTCGGTGCTCTATCAAGCAAGAAGTAATAGCCAGCGCTATTATTCCTGTTTAAAAAAGGACGCTTCGGCGTCCTTTTTGTTTATTTGTCCATCTTAAAATAGGCGATTTGGCGTAAAAACTGGGATAAGCCGAGTGGTTGAATTTTGTTCGATTATTTTTCACTCAGCTCTTGCATCCTAAAGTGTGATCTGTATAATGCGTCGCACTGGTTAAGCCAGTTGTGAACCAATGAGCAATGAGGAGCGAGCAAGTCTTCGGATTTGCAAGGTAATGTAGACTCAGCTTATGTTCGCGGTTAATACAATTAGCTATCTTTTCTTCGGAAAAACTATCCCCAGACGTGACTCTGGCATATAGGGATAGTTAATCGAAAATTAACTGACAATGCGTCCTAATCTTGGATGCTACGGTTTCACATAAATCAATCGGCATTCTCTCGTCTTGACGAGTTTGAGTGGCGATATTGTTTGTGTAATTTTTAATATTGGAGCTCTGTCTCATGCAGAACCAACGTATCCGTATCCGCCTAAAAGCATTCGATTACAAACTAATCGACGCTTCTACAGCGGAAATCGTTGAAACAGCTAAGCGCACTGGCGCACAGGTTCGTGGTCCAATCCCACTGCCAACTCGTAAAGAGCGTTTCACAGTTCTTATCTCTCCACACGTTAACAAGAAAGCACGTGACCAGTACGAAATTCGTACTCACAAGCGTCTAATCGACATCGTTGAGCCAACAGACAAAACTGTTGATGCTCTAATGCGTCTAGACCTTGCTGCGGGCGTTGACGTTCAAATTAGCCTAGGTTAAGGGAGATTAGAAGAATGATTGGTCTAATCGGTCGTAAAGTGGGCATGACCCGCGTATTTACTGAAGACGGCGTTTCTATCCCAGTAACAGTTGTTGAAGTTGAAGCAAACCGTGTTTCTCAAGTTAAAACTCTTGAGACAGATGGTTATGCTGCAATCCAGGTAACTGCTGGTTCAAAGAAAGCTAACCGTGTAAACAAAGCTGAAGCAGGTCACTTTGCTAAAGCTGGCGTTGAAGCTGGTCGTGGTCTTTGGGAATTCCGTTTGGAAAACGGTGAAGAGTTCGCAGTTGGCGCTGAGCTAACAGTTGAACTATTCAACGAAACTAAGAAAGTAGACGTTACTGGTACATCTAAGGGTAAAGGTTTCCAAGGCGCTGTTAAGCGTTGGAACTTCCGTACTCAAGATATGACTCACGGTAACTCATTGTCTCACCGTGCACCGGGTTCAATTGGCCAATGTCAAACTCCAGGTCGCGTATTTAAAGGCAAGAAAATGGCAGGTCACATGGGTGCTGAGCGTGTAACGACTCAAAACCTAGAGATCGTACGTGTTGACGCTGAGCGCAATCTGCTTCTTATTAAAGGTGCAGTACCAGGCTCAACAGGTGGCAACGTGATCGTTAAACCAGCTGTTAAAGCATAACGTCTCAGGAGTAAGTAATGGAACTAATGGTTAAAGGTGCTGATGCACTAACTGTTTCCGAAACTACTTTCGGACGTGAGTTTAACGAAGCTCTTGTACACCAAGTAGTTGTTGCATTTGCAGCAGGTGCTCGTCAAGGTACTCGTGCTCAAAAAACACGTTCAGAAGTTTCTGGCGGTGGCGCTAAGCCATGGCGTCAAAAAGGTACTGGCCGTGCGCGTGCTGGTACAATCCGTAGCCCAATCTGGCGTACAGGTGGTGTTACTTTTGCTGCGAAACCACAAGATCACAGCCAAAAAGTTAACAAGAAAATGTACCGCGGTGCTATGAAGAGCATTCTTTCTGAGCTAGTTCGTCAAGAGCGTCTAATCGTTGTTGATAACTTCTCAGTTGAAGCGCCAAAGACTAAAGAGCTAGTTGCTAAGCTTAAAGAGCTTGAGCTAACTGACGCTCTAATCGTGACTAGCGAAGTAGATGAGAATCTATTCCTAGCTGCTCGTAACCTATACAAAGTTGACGCACGTGACGTTGCTGGTATCGACCCAGTTTCACTAATCGCGTTCGACAAAGTTGTAATGACTGCTGAAGCAGTTAAGCAAGTTGAGGAGATGCTAGCATGATCACTGAAGAGCGTATCCTAAAAGTTCTACGTGCTCCGCACATCTCTGAAAAAGCAACTATGGCAGCTGAGAAAGCGAACACTATCGTTTTCAAAGTAGCTAAAGATGCAACTAAGAAAGAGATCAAAGCAGCTGTAGAAAAGCTTTTTGAAGTTGAAGTTAAGTCTGTAAATACTCTTATCACTAAGGGTAAGACCAAACGTCAAGGTCTACGCCAAGGTCGCCGCAGCGACGTTAAGAAAGCGTACGTTACTTTGAAAGAAGGTCAAGATCTTGACTTTGTTGGCGGCGCGGAATAACAGGAGTAGTTAAAAATGGCTATTGTTAAATGTAAGCCGACTTCCCCTGGTCGTCGTCACGTTGTTAAAGTTGTTAACGCTGACCTACACAAGGGCAAGCCATACGCACCTCTTCTAGAGAAAAACTCTAAGAACGGTGGTCGTAACAACAACGGTCGTATCACAGTACGTCACATCGGCGGTGGTCACAAGCACCACTACCGTGTAGTTGACTTCAAACGTACTAAAGACGGTATCCCAGCGACAGTTGAGCGTCTAGAATACGATCCAAACCGTAGCGCAAACATTGCTCTAGTTCTTTACAAAGACGGTGAGCGTCGCTACATCCTAGCACCTAAAGGTGTTAACGCGGGTGATGTTATCCAATCTGGTGTTGATGCACCGATTAAAGCTGGTAACACTCTTCCAATGCGTAACATCCCAGTAGGTTCAACTGTACACAACGTTGAACTAAAACCTGGTAAAGGTGGTCAGCTAGCTCGTTCGGCTGGTGCTTACGCTCAAATCGTTGCTCGCGACGGTGCGTACGTAACTATCCGTCTACGTTCTGGCGAAATGCGCAAAGTTCTTTCTGAAGGCCGTGCAACAATCGGTGAAGTTGGTAACTCTGAGCACATGCTACGTGAACTTGGTAAAGCTGGTGCTTCACGCTGGCGCGGCGTACGTCCAACCGTACGTGGTGTAGTAATGAACCCGGTTGATCACCCACACGGTGGTGGTGAAGGTCGTACATCTGGCGGTCGTCACCCAGTATCTCCTTGGGGTATGCCAACTAAAGGCTTCAAGACTCGTAAGAACAAACGCACTGACAAGTACATCGTACGTCGTCGTAACAAGTAATCTATATAAAGAGGAATCGCCATGCCACGTTCTCTCAAGAAAGGTCCATTTATTGACCTACACTTGCTGAAGAAGGTAGAGAAAGCGGTGGAAAGCGGAGACAAAAAGCCACTTAAGACTTGGTCCCGTCGTTCAATGATCATCCCATCGATGATCGGTTTGACCATCGCTGTCCATAATGGTCGTCAGCACGTACCTGTTTTCGTAACCGAAGAAATGATCGGTCACAAACTAGGTGAATTCGCACCAACACGTACTTACCGCGGTCACGCTGCGGATAAGAAAGCTAAGAAGCGTTAAGGAGTAAATAATGGAAGCTATTGCTAAACATAACTTTGCTCGCATTTCGCCTCAGAAAGCTCGCTTAGTTGCGGATCTAATTCGTGGTAAATCTGTTGACCAAGCTCTAGAAATCCTAACTTTCAGCAACAAAAAAGCTGCTGTTCTAGTTAAGAAAGTTCTAGAGTCTGCTATCGCTAACGCGGAGCACAACGAAGGTGCAGATATTGACGATCTGAATGTCGCAAAAATCTTTGTAGATGAAGGCCCAACCATGAAGCGTATTATGCCTCGTGCTAAAGGTCGTGCGGATCGTATCTTGAAGCGTTCAAGCCACATCACTGTTGTTGTAGCAGATCGCTAGAGACTAGGAGAGTAAGCAATGGGTCAAAAAGTACATCCTAATGGTATTCGTCTTGGCATCGTTAAGCCTTGGAATGCTACATGGTTTGCTAACACCAAAGATTTCGCTGACAACCTAGACGGCGACTTCAAGGTACGTCAGTTCCTAACTAAGGAACTACAAAAAGCGTCTCTTTCACGCATCGTTATCGAGCGTCCTGCTAAGAGCATCCGTGTGACTATTCACACTGCTCGTCCAGGCGTTGTAATCGGTAAGAAAGGTGAAGACGTTGAGAAACTACGCGCAGCTGTAGCAAAAATTGCAGGTGTACCAGCGCAAATTAACATCGCTGAAGTACGTAAGCCTGAACTTGATGCACAACTTGTTGGTGACAGCATCGCGTCTCAACTAGAGCGTCGTGTTATGTTCCGTCGTGCTATGAAGCGCGCGGTACAAAACGCAATGCGTCTAGGTGCTAAAGGCATCAAAGTAGAAGTAAGTGGTCGTCTAGGCGGCGCTGAAATTGCACGTTCTGAGTGGTACCGTGAAGGTCGTGTACCTCTACACACTCTACGTGCTGACATTGATTACGCAACTTCTTCGGCTCACACTCAATACGGTGTGATCGGCATTAAAACTTGGATCTTCAAAGGTGAGATCCTAGGTGGTATGCCAGCAGCTAACGCTGTAGAGCCTAAAGGCGACAAGCCTAAGAAGCAGCGTAAAGGCCGTAAGTAAGGAGTCGACAGATGCTACAACCTAAACGTACTAAGTTCCGTAAGGTTCAGACAGGTCGTAACCGTGGTCTAGCTAAAGGTACTGATGTAAGCTTCGGCGAATTCGGTCTTAAAGCTGTTGGCCGTGGTCGTCTAACTGCTCGTCAAATCGAAGCGGCACGTCGTGCAATGACACGTCACGTTAAGCGTCAAGGTAAAATCTGGATCCGTGTGTTCCCAGACAAACCAATCACAGAAAAACCACTTGAAGTTCGTCAAGGTAAGGGTAAAGGTAACGTTGAGTACTGGGTAGCCCAAATCCAACCTGGTAAGGTTATGTACGAAATGGGTGGTGTACCTGAAGAATTGGCTCGTGAAGCGTTCCGCCTAGCGGCTCGTAAACTGCCATTCAAAACTACATTTGTAACTAAGCAGGTGATGTGATGAAAGCACAAGATCTACGCGAGAAAAGCGTTGAAGAGCTTAACGCTGAGCTATTGAATTTGCTACGTGAACAGTTCAACTTGCGCATGCAAGCTGCAACTGGTCAGCTACAGCAAACTCATACTCTGAAAGCTGTACGCCGTGATATCGCACGTGTGAAAACTGTTTTGACTGAGAAGGCAGGCGCATAATGAGCGAAGTAAAACGTACTCAACAAGGTCGTGTTGTTAGCGACAAGATGGACAAGTCTATCGTAGTTGCTATCGAGCGCATGGTTAAACACCCAATTTACGGTAAATTCGTAAAGCGCACGACTAAAGTACACGCACATGACGAGAACAACGAGTGTGGCCTAGGCGACACAGTTGAAATCGCTGAGTGTCGTCCACTGTCTAAGACTAAGTCTTGGACATTGGTAAAAGTCCTAGAAAAAGCGAAGATCTAATCTTCTTTATTCTATGATTAAAAACGGCTCCAAAAATAATTTTTGGAGCCGTTTATTTTTTGACTACCCAATTGAAAAAAAGGGTGGTACAATTCGCGTCCCTTTTAAAGAGGCAGCCCGACCCGAGAGGGTCTAGTTTTTTTATTATTTAGCGGAGCACTAACATGATCCAAATGCAAAGTATGCTGGACGCAGCTGATAACTCAGGCGCACGCAGCGTAATGTGTATTAAGGTTCTGGGTGGCTCTCACCGCCGTTATGCACATATCGGTGACGTTATCAAAGTTACTGTTAAGGAAGCAATTCCTCGCGGTAAAGTTAAGAAAGGTGACGTTCTGAAGGCGGTGGTAGTGCGCACCCGTAAAGGCGTACGTCGTCCTGACGGTTCTGTCATTCGCTTCGACCGAAATGCTTGTGTATTGTTGAACGACAACACTGAGCAACCAATCGGTACACGTATCTTTGGTCCTGTGACACGCGAACTTCGTGGCGATAAGTTCATGAAGATCGTTTCACTGGCTCCAGAAGTTCTGTAAGGAGCACGTAGAAATGGCAGCTAAAATCCGTCGTAACGACGAAGTAATCGTTCTTGCTGGTAAAGACAAAGGCAAGAAAGGTAAAGTAACTAAGGTCCTAGCAACTGGTAAAGTTATCGTTGAAGGTATCAACCTTGTTAAGAAACACCAGAAACCTGTTCCTGCACTAGGTATCCAAGGCGGTATCGTAGAGCAAGAAGCAGCTATCGATGTTTCTAACGTGGCGATCTTTAACGCAGCTACTGGTAAAGCTGACCGTATCGGTTTCCGTTTTGAAGATGGTAAGAAAGTTCGTTTCTTTAAGTCTAACAACGAAATCGTTTCTAACTAATAGAAGTAATTTGGAGTTCTACTATGGCGAAACTGCATGATTACTACAAGTCGTCTGTAGTCGCTGAACTGACCAAACAGTTTAGCTACACAAGCGTCATGCAAGTCCCTAGAATCGAGAAAATCACCCTAAACATGGGTGTTGGTGAAGCAATCAACGATAAGAAACTGCTAGAAAACGCAGCTGCTGATATGGCAACGATCTCTGGTCAAAAGCCACTTATCACTAAAGCTCGTAAATCTGTTGCAGGTTTCAAAATCCGTGAAGGCTACCCTATCGGTTGTAAAGTAACCTTGCGTGGCGAACGTATGTGGGAATTTTTAGAGCGTTTAATCTCTATCGCACTTCCACGTGTACGTGACTTCCGTGGTGTTAGCGCTAAGTCTTTTGACGGTCGCGGTAACTACAGCATGGGCGTTCGCGAGCAAATCATCTTCCCGGAAATCGACTTTGATAAAGTTGATCGAGTACGCGGTCTAGACATCACTATTACGACGTCTGCTGGTACTGATGAGGAAGGCCGTGCTCTGCTGGCTGCCTTTAACTTCCCATTCCGTAAGTAAGGTGAAGGGTTACTGTTATGGCTAAAAATTCAATGAAAGCACGTGAAGCAAAACGTGCGAAGCTAGTAGCTAAGTTCGCTGAAAAGCGTGCTGCGCTAAAAGCTATCATCAGCGATGTAAACGCATCTGAAGAAGATCGTTGGAATGCGGTTCTTACACTGCAATCTCTTCCACGTGATTCAAGTGCATCACGTCAGCGCAACCGTTGTAACCAAACTGGTCGTCCACACGGTTACCTACGTAAGTTCGGTCTAAGCCGTATTAAGGTTCGTGAAGCTTGCATGAAAGGCGAGATTCCGGGTCTTCGTAAGGCTAGCTGGTAATTGCCACTTAATCATTTGGAGTAAATCATATGAGCATGCAAGATCCGATTTCGGATATGCTGACCCGCGTTCGTAACGGTCAGGCAGCAAACAAAGTTGCTGTTAAAATGCCTTCTTCAAAGCTTAAAGTTGCAATTGCTGCACTACTAAAAGCTGAAGGTTACATCGTTGACTTCGCTGTTGAAGGCGAAGCAAAACCTGAGCTAGAAGTTACACTTAAGTACTTCCAAGCTAAACCAGTAATCGAGCAACTTAAACGTGTTTCTCGTCCAGGTCTACGTGTTTACAAGAAGAAAGATCAACTTCCTTCTGTAATGGGTGGTCTTGGTATTGCTATCGTTTCTACTTCCAAGGGTCTGATGTCAGACCGCGCTGCACGTAAAGCAGGTCTTGGCGGTGAAATCATCTGTTACGTAGCTTAATAGGAGTAGACTATGTCTCGTGTTGCAAAAGCACCTGTCGCTATTCCAGCTGGCGTAGAGGTGAAACTAAACGGCCAAGAAATCACTGTAAAAGGTGCTAAAGGCGAACTGACTCGCGTTCTAAACAACGCTGTAGTTATCGCTCAGGAAGAAAACAACCTAACTTTCGGTCCGAAAGAAGGTGCTGCTAACGCATGGGCACAAGCTGGTACAGCTCGCGCTCTAGTTAACAACATGGTTGTTGGTGTTACTGAAGGCTTTACTAAGAAGCTAACTCTTAAAGGTGTTGGTTACCGTGCTGCTATCAAAGGCAACGCTGTAGGTCTAACACTAGGCTTCTCTCACCCAGTTGAGCACGAGTTGCCAGCGGGTATTAAAGCTGAATGTCCAAGCCAAACTGAAATCATCATCACTGGTTGTGATAAGCAACTAGTTGGTCAAGTTGCGGCTGACATTCGTTCTTACCGTCAACCTGAGCCTTACAAAGGCAAAGGTGTTCGTTACGCAGATGAAAATGTGCGTACTAAAGAAGCTAAGAAGAAGTAAGGTAACACTATGGATAAGAAAGCATCTCGCATCCGTCGTGCTACACGCGCACGTCGTAAGATTGCAGAACTGGGTGCGACTCGCCTAGTTGTACACCGTACTCCTCGTCACGTGTACGCACAGGTTATCGCGGCTAATGGCTCTGAGGTTATCGCAGCAGCTTCTACTGTAGAAAAAGCGATCCGTGAGCAAGTGAAATACACTGGTAACGTTGATGCAGCTAAAGCAGTAGGTAAAGCTGTTGCAGAGCGCGCTCTTGAAAAAGGCGTAACTGCAGTTGCATTTGATCGTTCTGGTTTCCAATACCACGGTCGAGTAGCGGCGCTAGCAGAATCTGCTCGCGAAGCTGGTCTGAAATTCTAAGGTAGGGTTGGAAGATGGCTAAAGAACAACAAGTTCAAGCGAATGATTTGCAAGAAAAGCTAATCGCAGTTAACCGCGTTTCTAAAACGGTTAAAGGCGGTCGAATCATGAGCTTCACTGCACTAACAGTAGTTGGTGACGGTAACGGTCGTGTAGGTTTCGGTTACGGCAAAGCTCGTGAAGTACCTGCAGCGATTCAAAAAGCAATGGAAAAAGCGCGTCGTAACATGACTACTATCGCGCTAAACGAAGGCACTCTTCACCACCCAGTGAAAGGTCGCCATTCGGGCTCTAAAGTTTACATGCAGCCTGCTGCAGAAGGTACTGGTGTTATCGCAGGTGGTGCGATGCGTGCAGTACTAGAAGTTGCTGGCGTACACAACGTACTATCTAAAGCATACGGTTCTACGAACCCTATCAACATCGTTCGTGCAACGATCGATGCACTAGGTAGCATGAAGTCGCCAGAAATGGTTGCTGCTAAACGTGGTCTAACTGTTGAAGCTATTTCGGAGTAAGAACACCATGGCAACTATTAAAGTAACTCAAACTAAAAGCTCAATTGGCCGCCTACCAAAGCACAAAGCTACTTTGCGTGGTCTAGGTCTTCGTAAAATCAACCACACAGTAGAACTTGAAGATACTCCGTGCGTACGCGGTATGATCAACAAGGTTTACTACATGGTTAAAGTTGAGGAGTAATCAGAATGCGTTTGAATACTCTTGCACCGGCTGCTGGCTCTAAGCATGCTCCTAAGCGTGTAGGTCGCGGTATCGGTTCTGGCCTAGGTAAAACTGGTGGCCGTGGTCACAAAGGTCAAAAATCACGTTCTGGCGGTAAAGTTCGTCCAGGTTTCGAAGGCGGTCAGATGCCTCTGAAACAACGTCTACCAAAATTCGGTTTCACTTCTCGTAAGAGCCTAGTGTCTGCTGAAGTTCGTCTAGGTGAACTAGCGAAAGTTTCTGGTGACGTGGTAGATCTAAACAGCCTTAAAGCTGCTAACATCATCACTAAGAACATCGAATTCGTTAAAGTTGTTCTTTCTGGTGAAATCAACAAAGCAGTGACTGTTAAAGGTCTACGTGTGACTAAAGGCGCTAAAGCTGCAATCGAAGCTGCAGGCGGTAAAATCGAGGAATAATCTCGAGGAACGAGGTACAGATGGCTAAGAAACCAGGACAAGATTTTCGTAGTGCTCAGAGCGGCTTAAGTGAACTAAAGTCGCGCTTGTTATTCGTAATTGGTGCACTTTTAGTATTCCGAGCCGGCTCTTTTGTGCCGATTCCTGGTATTGACGCTGCTGTACTTGCCGATTTGTTCGAACAGCAAAAAGGTACCATCGTTGAAATGTTTAACATGTTCTCCGGTGGTGCTCTTGAGCGTGCATCTATACTAGCGTTGGGCATCATGCCGTATATTTCGGCATCTATTGTTGTCCAACTGCTAACTGTAGTTCATCCAGCGTTAGCGGAACTCAAAAAAGAGGGTGAAGCAGGCCGTCGTAAGATCAGCCAATACACACGCTACGGCACGCTTGTACTTGCAACATTCCAAGCTATTGGTATTGCAACTGGCTTACCAAACATGGTCGACAATCTGGTTGTTATGAACCAAACCATGTTTACGCTAATTGCTACCGTAAGTTTAGTAACCGGTACCATGTTCCTAATGTGGTTAGGTGAACAAATTACAGAGCGAGGAATCGGTAATGGTATTTCCATTCTGATTTTTGCAGGTATTGTTGCTGGATTGCCTTCTGCAATCGGTCAAACAATCGAGCAAGCGCGTCAAGGTGAATTGCATGTACTTCTTCTGCTGCTAATCGCGGTATTAGCTTTTGCAGTAATTTACTTCGTTGTTTTCATGGAACGTGGTCAACGCCGAATCGTCGTTAACTACGCTAAGCGTCAACAAGGTCGTAAAGTATTTGCTGCGCAAAGCTCGCATCTGCCACTTAAAATTAATATGGCAGGTGTTATTCCAGCGATTTTTGCATCAAGTATTATCCTGTTCCCAGGAACACTGGCTCAGTGGTTTGGTCAGAACGGTGAGAGCAGCGCGTTCGGTTGGTTAACTGACGTGTCTTTGGCTCTTAGCCCAGGTCAACCGCTGTATGTAATGCTTTATGCAGCAGCGATTATTTTCTTCTGTTTCTTCTACACGGCGTTGGTTTTCAACCCGCGTGAAACAGCAGATAACTTGAAGAAGTCCGGTGCATTCGTACCCGGTATCCGCCCAGGTGAGCAGACAGCTAAGTACATTGATAAAGTGATGACACGTTTAACCCTAGCAGGTGCACTGTACATTACCTTTATCTGTCTGATTCCCGAGTTCATGATGGTCGCGTGGAACGTACGTTTCTACTTCGGCGGTACATCTCTACTAATCGTAGTAGTTGTTATCATGGACTTTATGGCACAGGTACAGACTCATCTGATGTCTCAACAGTATGATTCTGTGTTGAAGAAAGCGAATCTGAAAGGCTACGGTCGTTAATTCGACGGTAGACTCAGTTTCAATTACGGAGTTTAGCAATGAAAGTTCGTGCTTCCGTTAAAAAAATCTGCCGTAACTGTAAAGTAATCAAGCGCAACGGTGTTGTTCGCGTGATTTGCAGTGAGCCAAAGCACAAACAGCGCCAAGGCTAATTAGCAGAAATTTTTACTTGAAAACGAAGGTTAGGTCGAGTATATTCCTCGGCCTACCTTTTGCGTGCAAAAGAAGTAGTATCCCGCAGCGTATCCATAACGGGCTTTGCTGCGGCTAATTCTTTTATAGAAACACTTAGGAGTGAATAATGGCCCGTATAGCAGGCATTAACATTCCTGATCAAAAACACGCTGTAATCGCTCTAACGGCGATTTACGGCATCGGTAAAACTCGCTCTCAAGCTATCCTAGCTGAAGTGGGTATTGCTGAAGATGTTAAGATCAGTGAACTAACTGAAGAGCAGATCGATCAACTGCGTGATGGTGTAGCTAAGTACACTGTAGAAGGTGATCTACGTCGTGAAGTATCTATGAACATCAAGCGTCTTATGGACCTTGGCTGTTACCGTGGTCTTCGTCATCGTCGCAGTCTACCACTACGTGGACAGCGTACTAAAACCAATGCTCGCACCCGTAAGGGTCCGCGTAAGCCGATCAAGAAATAATCGGGAAGGTAGAGTACAATGGCTAAACAACCAACTCGCGCTCGTAAGCGCGTACGCAAGCAAGTTGCAGATGGCGTTGCGCACATCCATGCTTCTTTCAATAACACAATCGTAACCATTACTGACCGTCAAGGTAATGCTCTAGCTTGGGCTACTGCAGGTGGTTCTGGTTTCCGTGGTTCTCGTAAGTCTACTCCGTTCGCTGCACAGGTTGCTGCTGAGCGTTGTGCTGAAATGGCTAAAGAATACGGTCTAAAGAACTTGGAAGTTATGGTTAAGGGTCCAGGTCCAGGTCGTGAATCTACTGTTCGCGCTCTGAACGCTGCTGGTTTCCGCATCACAAACATCGTTGATGCTACACCAATCCCTCATAACGGTTGTCGTCCACCTAAGAAACGTCGCGTATAACGTTTTTTAGATTACTGGAGAAAGATCATGGCAAGATATTTGGGTCCTAAGCTGAAGCTTAGCCGTCGTGAAGGCACTGACTTATTCCTTAAGTCTGGTGTTCGCGCGATCGATACCAAGTGTAAAATTGATAACGCACCAGGTGTACACGGCGCTCGTCGCGGTCGTCTATCTGAGTATGGCGTTCAGCTTCGTGAGAAGCAAAAAGTTCGTCGTATGTACGGCGTTCTAGAAAAACAATTCCGTAACTACTACAAAGAAGCTGCACGTCTTAAAGGCAACACAGGTGAGAACCTGCTTCAGCTTCTTGAAGGTCGTCTTGATAACGTAGTTTACCGCATGGGCTTTGGCGCAACTCGCGCAGAAGCACGTCAGCTAGTTAGCCACAAAGCTATCCTAGTTAACGGTAAAGTTGTAAACGTTCCTTCTTTCAAAGTAGCGGCTAATGACGTTGTTTCTATCCGCGAGAAAGCTAAACAGCAAGCTCGTATCAAAGCAGCTCTAGAAGTTGCTGAACAACGTGAAAAACCAACTTGGATTGAAGTAGATGGTGGCAAGATGGAAGGTACATTCAAGCGTATGCCTGAGCGTTCTGATCTATCAGCTGACATCAACGAACAATTGATCGTCGAGCTTTACTCTAAGTAAGGTTTAAACTAAAGAGAGGACACAATGCAGGGTTCTGTAACAGAATTTCTTAAGCCACGTCTAGTTGACATCGAACAAATCAGCTCGACTCACGCAAAAGTAACTCTTGAGCCATTAGAGCGTGGCTTTGGTCATACTCTGGGTAATGCACTTCGCCGTATTCTTCTATCTTCTATGCCAGGTTGTGCTGTAACAGAAGTAGAAATCGAAGGCGTACTTCATGAGTACAGCACTAAAGAAGGCGTTCAAGAAGATATTCTTGAAATTCTTCTAAACCTTAAAGGTTTGGCTGTACGCGTTGCCGAAGGCAAAGATGAAGTGTTCATTACTTTGAACAAATCAGGCTCGGGCCCTGTGGTTGCAGGTGACATCACCCATGACGGTGATGTAGAGATCGCTAACCCTGAACACGTTATTTGTCACCTAACGGATGACAACGCTGAGATCGCAATGCGTATCAAAGTAGAACGTGGTCGTGGTTATGTTCCAGCTTCTGCGCGTATCCATAACGAAGAAGATGAGCGTCCAATCGGTCGCCTACTAGTAGATGCTACTTACAGCCCTGTAGACAAAATTGCCTACGCTGTAGAAGCAGCTCGTGTAGAGCAGCGTACTGATCTAGACAAGCTTGTTATCGATATGGAAACGAACGGTACTCTAGAACCTGAGGAAGCAATCCGTCGTGCAGCTACTATCCTAGCTGAACAATTGGATGCGTTCGTAGATCTTCGTGATGTACGTGTACCTGAGGAGAAGGAAGAGAAGCCAGAATTCGATCCGATCCTACTGCGTCCTGTAGACGATCTTGAACTAACAGTTCGCTCTGCTAACTGTCTGAAAGCAGAAGCGATTCACTACATCGGTGATCTAGTACAACGTACTGAGGTTGAGCTACTTAAAACGCCTAACCTTGGTAAAAAATCTCTTACTGAGATTAAAGACGTACTTGCGTCACGTGGTCTGTCTCTGGGCATGCGCCTAGAAAACTGGCCACCTGCATCAATCGCTGAAGATTAATCGATACTAGTTAGAAGGATTAGGTCATGCGCCATCGTAAGAGTGGTCGTCAACTCAACCGCAACAGCTCACATCGTAAAGCGATGTTCAGCAACATGGCTAGCTCTCTAGTACGTCATGAAGTTATCAAGACTACTTTGCCAAAAGCAAAAGAGCTACGTCGCGTAGTTGAGCCTTTGATTACACTAGCTAAGACTGACAGTGTTGCTAACCGTCGTCTAGCATTTGCACGTACTCGTGACAACGAAGTAGTTGCAAAACTGTTTAACGAACTAGGTCCACGTTTTGCTGCTCGTCAGGGCGGTTACACTCGTATCCTAAAAGCTGGCTTCCGTGCTGGTGATAAAGCTCCAATGGCTTACATTGAGCTTGTAGATCGCCCAGCTGCTGAAGAAGCTGCTGAGTAATCTCAGTTCGTAAGAACAAAAAAAGCCGAGCATTAGCTCGGCTTTTTTGTATCTGTCGTATTTGAAAGCGAAACAAATTGAGTTTTCCGCCTCCCCTCTCAACGCTAATCTTCGATAATCGAATCTTTCATCTTAATTTATGTTTAGGAGAAACTTCTTAGTTGTCTGAACCCCATAAGCCGCTTAGCGAATTCAACAAACCTTCACTTGCTCCTTGGTCACCTAGATAGCCAAGTATCACTGGTGCAAACTGACTGATCATCGATGGGTCTAAGCCCAGCTTATCGAACGTGCTTTGTACTGCACTTAAACTTTCAATATTACCTAATAAGCTTTGCGCACCATCCAAACTCGACATTCCTGGGATCAGAGATTTTAGTTCACTGCTGTTTTGATCTGACAGTTGGCTTTGTGCCAACGCTAAAAGGGCACCCGTACCGCCGGCTGCTTGTTCGGTCGAAACCGGAAGCTGGCTAGTGAGTAAGTCGGTGAGCGGTGATGATTCCGCATTCATGCCTTGGCTGACCATGTCCATTAAACCTTCTTGGCTTTCTTTATCGGTGACAGCATCAAGAAAAGCGTGGGCTGTGCCAATGCTCATTGAAAGCAGTGTTAAGGTGAGGAGTGTTTTACGCATAATACCTCCGTGTGGCTTGCGATTATTATTGTTTATTCACTACTTAAGATAACAGAGACATTAAGGTTGTTGAGCTTAAGTCTGTTTATTTTAGACAAAAAAAGCGGCGCTAGTGAGCGCCGCTTCGAATTTGTATTGAGGAGAATCTCAATTACAGGATGTCTAGTAGTTCTACTTCGAATACTAGAGCAGCAAATGGAGGGATAGCAGCACCTGCGCCACGCTCACCGTATGCTAGATCTTGTGGGATGTATAGTTTCCACTTAGAACCAACAGGCATTAGTTGAAGTGCTTCAACCCAACCTTTGATTACGCCAGTTACTGGGAACTCAGCTGGTTGACCGCGAGATACAGAGCTGTCGAATACAGTGCCGTCAGTTAGCTCACCGTGGTAGTGAACACGTACTTGAGATGCTGCTGTTGGGATTTCACCAGTACCTTCAGTGATGATTTCGTACTGAAGACCAGACTCAAGAACGTTTACTTCTGGACGTAGAGCGTTGTCTTTTAGGAACGCTTCGCCGTCAGCTGCTGCTGCTTTAGCTGCTTCTTGACGAACTGCTTCTGCACGAGTGTGTAGCTCTTGCAGTGCGTTGTTGATCTCGTCGATTTCGATAGATGGCATGTCACCAGTTAGTGCAGTTGCAATACCAGCAGCGATAGCGTCAACGCTAAGACCTTCTAGACCAGAACCAGCTAGTTGCTGACCCATTTGCAGACCAATACCGTAGCTAGCTTTCTGTTCTGCAGTTTCAAATTTAATTTCAGACATGAATGTCGCTCTTATTAGGAGTGATAAAGGCACAGGATATCAGGTTCGAGCCTCGGTTTAAATGATTGCGCTCGAATGTCGCATTCTGGAGCAGAGGGTGTGACTTATCTCTTACTCCAAGTGAAATTTCTGCTAATTTACGCCAAATTACATTTTACTTTGGCGAAAAACATATACTCTCCGCGCTGGTATTTTTATACTGAGATTAGAAGTATTAAGGGACTCATCAGAATGAATCGTCGCAGAAAGAAAAAGCAGCAAGTCGACCATGTCGAATTGATGAAACAAAAGCTCGCTGCTATCGATTGGAAGCAGCCGTTTAACAAAGAGAAGTGGCAGGAGAGATTACAGCCAGTCACTCAGTTTTGGCAACGCCTTCCAAAACTACATCAGCGTGCACTAATGGTATTGGTGCCTGTGGTGTTGGTGCTTCTGATCATCCCAGTGCCAAAAGATACTGAAACACTTATTGATGACACTCAAGTCGAGAATCAACGTGTTGCCATTCAGTTGAATGCGCAAAGTTTAAGTGAGCAGCGTTCAGCGCAAAACTCAGAGCCAAAATCTGAGCAATGGAAAGAGTACACGGTAAAGAACGGTGATACGTTGGCTCAAGTATTCCGTAGTAACCAACTGCCGATGGCGGACTTGAATGCCTTAGTTAAAATTGAAGGCAGCGACAAGCCACTAAGCCGAATCAAGCAGGGGCAATTGGTTCGCTTTAAGCTCGCTGACGATGGCAAATTAGATATGCTTCAGCTTGAGAAAAGTGGCGAGTCGGTGATGTTCTTCCGCTTATCTGATGGCACATTCGGGCGTAATAAATAACGTTCATTAACAAGCATTCTAAAGGCGCGATGATTCGCGCCTTTTTTATGTCGTTCCGTTTGCTTGTGGTGGTATCCCAATCTTATGCCTCTCGATTGGTGAGTCGTCTTCTTTTATTCCATGGTAAGAGCGGCAACACAATCATTAGGATCCCTACCGCTGTCAGCCAGTCAGGGATCTCGTCAAACCACCATATCCCAAAGAGCGTAACAAATACTAAGCCAGAGTATTCGGCGAGTGCTATCTCTCCGGCTGGCGCTTTCTGATACGCTAGTACAGCCAAACCGTTATAACTCAAGATACAAACCGCACTCACGATGACCAAGACCAACTCCTGTCCCGTCATAGGTTGCCAGTAAAACCCAGCCAGTACTGCAGAGATAGGTAACGAGAATAGAGTGGTCCACCAAAGTGTGGTGACGACAGACTGTTCACTGGGTAGCTTTCTTACCAATATATTAAACATTGCCAGTGTGGTCGCCGTGCCGAGTGCAAACAATGCAGCCCAATGAAAATGATCCGGTCTGAGTACCACTAGGACACCAAGGAACCCGAAGCAAGTGAGCAAGATTTTACTTAGTGGAGGACGCTCTTTGAGGAACAATATCGACAGCGGCAACATTAAAATCGGCGCTGCGTAAAAAACCGCGTTGGCAGTTGCCAGAGGGAGGTGAGTAACCGCAACCATCATACATCCGCTACCAATTAATATTAGATGCGCTCGCAACAAGGTAATAGGTGCTTGCTTTAGGGTACGTTTATCAGGTTGTTGTCTGAGATAGAAAGGTAGGATGAGCAGCAGTGACGCCAACTGGCGCACAAACATATATTGGAACGGGCTAATGCCGCCTTCAATCAGTTTGACGGCGACATCGGAGAGTGACGCCGCCAAGTTGCCTATAACCAGTAATAGTAACGCCAGGTGGTGGGGTGACATTTAGCTCACTCGGCGCATGTCGACATGCGGGATACCATCTTCAAGGTAGCTTTCGGAAATGACTTCAAAGCCATGACTCGCATAGAAAGCCATCAGGTGTTCTTGTGCGCCGATATCTATCGTTTTACCTGCCCAAAGCTGTTGGCAATGTTGTAGGGCTTGCTCAAGCAGTTCATGTCCAAGACCACCACCACGAGCGCTTTGTTTGGTTACCACACGGCCGATACTGACATTGTCGTAAGTGGTGCCAGCAGGCAATAGACGAGCGCAGGCAACCAGTTCATTGTCTTTGTAGCCCAATAGGTGAAAAACCCCTTCCAGTGTATCTTTGCCGTCCAGTTCTGGATAAGGACAGGTTTGCTCTACCACAAAGACATCAACGCGCAGGCGCAGCATCTCGTAGAGTTGTGTCGTTGTCAGTTGAGAGAAAGGTAGGGCAGTCCAGTTGATCATTTCCAATATCCATTAATGAGCGAATGCAGCTGACTTTACGTCGTTTTCTGCTATTACTCATTAACAATGGTTAATTTTCACTGGTCTTCGTGACAAATCTGGCGATAATGTGCCCTCTTTTTCATCCCACCTGAGGATATTTCCCTGTGAGCAAACAAACTTTTGACCAAGTAGGGCTTAATCCAGCGCTACTAGAGACGCTTGAATCATTGAACTACACCCATATGACGCCAATTCAAGCGTTGAGCTTACCTGCGATTTTGAATCAGCGTGATGTGATTGGTCAGGGTAAAACAGGCTCAGGCAAAACGGCGGCATTTGGTCTGGGCGTATTGTCCAACCTAAATGTGAAGCGCTTCCGTGTACAATCTTTGGTGTTGTGCCCAACGCGTGAACTGGCTGATCAGGTGGCGAAAGAGATCCGTACGTTAGGTCGTGGTATTCACAACATTAAAGTACTGACATTGTGTGGCGGCATGCCAATGGGACCGCAAATCGGTTCATTAGAGCATGGCGCGCATATTCTGGTAGGTACGCCAGGTCGTATCCTTGATCACCTAGAGAAAGGTCGCATTAACCTAGAAGAGCTAAACACGCTGGTTCTAGATGAAGCAGATCGCATGCTGGAAATGGGCTTCCAAGACGCACTCGATGCGATCATTGATGCTGCGCCTAAACAACGTCAAACACTGCTATTCAGTGCGACTTTCCCTGAGAAGATCGAACAGATTGCTCAGCGTATTATGCAATCGCCAGAGATGATCAAAGTAGAATCGACACACGATACGTCGAGCATCGCACAGTACTTTTACAACGTTGAAGGTTCAGAAGCTCGTGATGAAGCTCTGGCGAACCTACTACTGACGCACCAGCCAGAGTCAGCAGTAGTGTTCTGTAATACCAAGAAAGAAGTACAGAATGTGGCAGATGAACTGCATCACAAAGGCTTCAGTGTGGTGGACCTTCATGGCGATCTAGAACAACGTGAACGCGACCAAGCTCTGGTACAGTTTGCTAACAAGAGTGTGTCTATCCTTGTCGCAACAGACGTGGCGGCGCGTGGTTTGGATGTCGACAACCTTGATGCGGTATTTAACTTTGAGCTGTCTCGTGACCCAGAAGTACACGTTCACCGTATCGGCCGTACTGGTCGTGCGGGCAGCAAAGGTCTGGCGTTCAGCTTCTTTGGTGAGAAAGATGGTCTACGTGTGGCTCGTATTGAAGAGTACCTAGAGATGGATGTGGTACCAGCAACACTGCCAGCGAAATCAACTCAGCAGCCATACCAAGCGAAGATGGTGACGATTAATATCGATGGCGGTAAGAAACAGAAAGTACGTGCGGGTGACATCCTTGGCTGTTTGACCGGTAAAAATGGTATCACGGGTGCACAAGTGGGTAAGATCCAGCTAATGGCGATGCGTTCTTATGTTGCGGTAGAGAAATCTGTGGCGAAGAAAGCACTGCAAACCATCAGCAACGGTAAGATGAAAGGTCGTCAATTCCGAGCTCGTATTCTGAAGTAAGCAGAACCTCATTTAATGCAAAGGCGCTCCACATTGAGCGCCTTTGTTTTTTCCTGCCTACCTGATCTTATTCATGGCCTTTCTTTAAGCGCGATTTAATTCGGCTAAGACTGATTGCGGTAATCCCCAAGTAAGCGGCAATCTGGCTATCGGTAATACGCTGTTCTAAGTCTGGATAATGCTGACAAAACAGTTGGTAACGCTCTTCTGGTGAGTAGAGCAACATAAAGCGTTCTTTGTTTTCTTTATGCATTAATTGTGCTTCGAGCAGCTTTAAGTAGATAGGATGCTTTTCTTCACGCCATTGATGTAGCACTTCAATTGGTAAGTAAAACAGACGACAAGGCGTCAGTGTTTCCAATAAATATGGCGAAGGCTGATTCTTGATAAGCCCTTCAAAGCCAATCACCCAATCTTTTTCCCAGTAGAACTCTTTACTGAATTCCTTACCTTTGTCGGTCAGATAACTGGCGTGGCACAAGCCCTCTAACACAAAGTAGATGTGCGAGCTGAACTCACCTTGGTGATTGAGAATATGGCGCGTTGGCAGTTCAAGCTGTTGCCCATGTTCAATAAGCTGATTAGCCTCATCTTCAAGGAAGCCATGGTTGATTAAGTCTGAAAAAAGATCGCTGTGCATGTGATAACTCAGAAACGGTTTTTCTCATTCTAACGGTTTTTACTGACAACAAAAAAGCGGCTCATGAGAGCCGCTTAGAATAACTGCCAAACTTGCCTTACTTATTCAGGTCAATTTGGTAAATCGCGAAACCAACTTCGTCAGTTGCGACACGTTTCATCGGGTACTGCCCTTTCTCCTTGATGAACTGCGCAGCTTTATCACTTGGTGAGGTTTCAAAACGAACATCAAGTTTGTTATCCGATTTGATTGGTGCGAAAGACCAGTTGTTATCCGCGCTTGGTGTCACTTCGCCTTGCTCTTTACTGATGCGAGAGATGTAAGCGGCAACTACTGAACGGTTCTCATCTGGAGCATCAAACGCGATGAAGTCCGGACCAGTGCCTGGGAAGGTTGCGCTGTAAGCACGGTAGTTGTTGGTTGCGATGATGAAGTCTTGTTTTGGATCTACTGGCTTACCGTTGTAAGTCAGGTTCACGATACGCTGTGAATCTGGGTTGATCACTTTACAATCCGCATCGTACTTCGGCGGTTGAGTAACATCGATTTGGTAGTTCACACCATCCATCACATCGAAGTTGTAAGTACGGAAGTTATCCCAGTTGATCAAAGACTGAGGTTGGGTGCTGTTAACATCAATATGATTGAACTGACCTGCACTGCACTCTAGCCATTCGTGAACTTCTTTGCCTTTAACCTTCATTGCTACCAGCGTATTCGGGTATAAGTAAAGATCCGCGGCATTACGGAAAGTCAGCTGGCCGGACTCTACTTCCGTGAAGCCATTTGGATCGTCTTTACGTCCGCCCACTTTAAATGGTGCCGCTGCGCTTAGTACTGGAATGTCTGCAAGATCTGGGTCGCCTTGGATAAAGCGTTCCACGTAATCTTTCTGCGCTAGGTTTACGATTTGAATCGTTGGATCATCTTGTACAAGCGCTAGGAAGCTGTACATCACATCATTTGCTTTACCAATTGGCTGGTTGACGAATTTACGTGTGCCTTTATGGTCATCAACAAGTGCATCCACGATGCCTTTATCGGCTTCTGCCAAAGATTTCTTGTTAGCTTTATCGAAGATAGGGCGCGCTTCAGATTGACCTTCAACCACTTGCCATTTGCCGTCTTTTTCTTTCAGCATCAAGTCCATTACGCCAACGTGGCTACCCCAGCGACCTGGCATGACTGCGGTTACGCCATTAATTGTGCCTTTGGCGTTGTCGACACCTTGCAGTTTGGCAAAGTCTTTACCCGGGAATACCGCGTGAGAGTGACCAAAGGCAATCGCATCAATGCCTTCAACTTCTGTGAGGTAGTAAACCGAGTTTTCAGCGCCTAGCTTGTATGGGTCAGTCGAAATGCCTGAGTGTGGGATCGCCACAATCACGTCTGCACCTTCTTTCTTCATCTGAGGAACCAGCTTTTTCGCTGTCTCAGTGATGTCTTCAGCGAAGACTTTTCCTTCTAGATTCTTCTTATCCCATACCATGATTTGCGGTGGTACGAAGCCGATGTAACCCACTTTGATTTCGTGGCTTTGACCATCAGTGTCTTTGAACGTGTGCGTTTTAATGAGATAAGATTTGAAGTAGTGCTCACCTGTCTTCTTGTCGAAAACGTTAGCACTAACATAAGGGAAGTTTGCACCGTCGATAGAGTTTTTCAGGAACTCAAGACCGTAGTTGAATTCGTGGTTACCAATGTTACCCACATCGTAATCCAACTGGTTCATCGCTTTGTATACCGGGTGGATTTCGCCAGCGTTAATCCCTTTCGCTGCCATGTAATCGCCCATTGGGCTGCCTTGAATCAAGTCGCCATTGTCGACCAAAACACTGTTCACTGCTTCTTCACGAGCTTGCTTAACCAGTGTAGCTGCACGGCTAAGACCGATTTGCTGAGAAGGCTGATCTTTGTAGTAGTCGTAATCCATCACATTAGTGTGAATGTCGGTGGTTTCGATAATACGTAGCTTAATAGTGTCCGCTATTGCTGGACCTGCAAGCGTCAACATACCGCTTAAAACTGCGACGGATACGGGATTAACTGCCATTTTCATGAGGTGCTCCAATTAAATGGGATAGAGGGGTCGTACAGCGTAATGTAACAAATATTAGTGCAAGCTCAGGCTAAGATGCAGAAAACTGTGAACATTAGGCAATTAAATGCGGAGGAAAGTGTCAGGCTGATGCCTTTTTCACCATTTTGAATGAGACCTAACAAAAGCTTCTTAGCAGTTTTTTGAATAAAAAATGAAATTTTAGAATTTCCGGTAATATAAACCCACCGCCATAATGCCATCCATAACGATATCAATGGATGATGAGCAAGCACATGGCAGTTAACGATTCAGTAACGAATTTCCCAATCAATAAGCCTCGGCTGGTTTCGGATAACCGAGCTGCCGATCTTCCGCGTTTCAGTAAGCAATCTCTTCAGCCAGGTGAAGTTGCCCTTGTTGGTGCCGGCCCGGGTGACCCTGAGCTATTAACGCTGAAAGCACTCAACTGCCTACAACAAGCTGACGTCGTGCTTTACGACTACCTGGTGTCTGACGAGATCATGGCGCTAATTCCAAGCGAAACCATTTTGGTGTGCGTGGGTAAACGTGCTGGTCACCACAGTGTGCCGCAAGAAAAGACTAACCAATTGCTGGTGGACTTTGCTAAGCAAGGTTACAAAGTGGTGCGCATTAAAGGTGGTGATCCATTTGTGTTTGGCCGCGGTGGTGAAGAACTGGAAGTTTTGGCTGATGCTGGTGTGCGTTTTCAAGTGGTTCCAGGCATTACTGCCGCTGCGGGAGCGACCGCTTATGCCGGTATTCCGCTGACGCATCGTGATTACGCGCAGTCAGCACTGTTTGTTACGGGTCATCTGAAAGAAGAAAGTGACGACATGGATTGGTCGACATTAGCGCGCGGGAATCAAACTTTAGTGATCTACATGGGGCTGATGAAATCACACTATATTCAGAATCAGCTCATCAAACATGGTAGGGCAGCCTCAACCCCTATCGCCATCATCGAGCGCGGTACGCAAATCCAGCAAAAAGTTTTCACCGGAGAACTTTCTCAACTATCTGAATTATCTAAAGAAGCTCAAGCTCCGTCTTTGATTGTTGTCGGCGAAGTTGTGCGTCTGTCTCAAAAGTTGGACTGGTTTTTGTCTAGTACTGAATTCAACAAAAGTGCTATTGCCAGCTCCATATAATTTCAGACCAAAGATTAGGGACTAATGAGCCTTCAAGCTTAAAAAGGAAAGACAAAACATGGACCAACAACGTTTAACTCACCTTAAACAACTCGAAGCGGAGAGTATTCATATCATCCGCGAAGTTGCGGCTGAGTTCGATAACCCAGTCATGATGTATTCGATTGGTAAAGATTCATCAGTCATGTTGCATCTTGCGCGCAAAGCCTTCTACCCAGGCAAAATTCCATTCCCACTACTGCACGTAGATACGGATTGGAAATTCCGCGAGATGATCGAGTTTCGTGATCGTACCGCTGAGAAATACGGCTTTGAGCTTTTGGTTCATAAGAACCCAGAAGGTCTAGAAATGGGTTGTAGCCCATTTGTGCACGGCTCTTCAAAGCATACCGACATCATGAAGACTCAAGGTTTGAAGCAGGCTCTGAACAAGTACGGTTTTGATGCAGCATTCGGTGGTGCACGTCGTGATGAAGAGAAGTCACGTGCAAAAGAGCGCGTTTACTCATTCCGCGATAAGAACCATACCTGGGATCCGAAAAACCAACGTCCAGAGCTTTGGAAAACATACAACGGTCAAGTAAACAAAGGGGAGAGCATTCGTGTGTTCCCACTTTCAAACTGGACTGAGCTGGATATCTGGCAATACATCTACCTAGAAAACATCGAGATCGTGCCTCTGTACCTTGCAGACAAGCGACCGGTTGTTGAGCGTGATGGCATGCTGATCATGGTAGACGATGACCGCATGGAGCTAGAACCAGGTGAAGTGATTGAAGAGAAGAGTGTACGTTTCCGTACTTTGGGTTGTTACCCGCTGACTGGCGCGATTGAGTCTGAAGCAAACACGCTAACAGGCATCATCGAAGAAATGCTGGTGGCAACCTCAAGTGAGCGCCAAGGTCGTGCGATCGACCACGATCAGTCAGGATCGATGGAACTTAAGAAACGTCAAGGTTACTTCTAAAGGATCTAAGGAAAGATAATGAACAGTGCAGTTGAAGCTCAATTAGCCGAGCTTGGTATTGAAGGCTATTTAAAACAACACCAGTACAAGTCGTTACTTAGATTCCTGACTTGTGGCTCGGTAGATGACGGTAAAAGTACCTTAATTGGTCGCTTACTCCACGACTCAAAACAAATTTATGAAGATCAGCTAGCAGCAGTTCACTCGGATAGCCAACGCGTTGGTACCACGGGTGAAAAGCCAGATTTGGCATTGCTGGTAGATGGTCTACAAGCAGAACGTGAACAAGGCATCACCATTGATGTGGCTTACCGTTACTTCTCAACGCAGAAACGTAAGTTCATCATTGCTGACACGCCAGGACATGAGCAGTACACACGTAACATGGCAACAGGTGCATCGACCTGTGATTTGGCTGTGATTCTGGTTGATGCACGTAAAGGTGTGTTGGACCAAACGCGTCGCCACTCATTCATTTCTAACCTACTGGGTTTGAAACACTTCGTTGTTGCTATCAACAAAATGGACTTGGTGGATTACTCACAAGAACGTTTTGAAGAGATCCGCGATGAGTACCTGCAGTTCTCAGAAAACCTAGCGGGTGAGACGGATATCCAAATCATTCCGTTGTCAGCGCTAGAGGGCGACAACGTAGTAGAGAAAGGACAGAACCTAAGTTGGTTTGAAGGTCCGTCTCTGCTTGAGTTACTTGAGACTGTGGATGTTGACCACGAGAAGGGCGAAGGCGACTTCCGTTTCCCTGTTCAGTATGTAAACCGTCCTAACCTCGACTTCCGTGGGTTCGCTGGCACGATTTCATCGGGTTCGGTGAAAGTAGGTGATGCGATTAAGGCGCTGCCATCAGGCAAAACCTCAACCGTTGCACGTATTGTGACTTTTGATGGTGATGTACAGGAAGCACAAGCCGGTCTGGCTGTGACCTTGACGCTGAATGACGAAATCGACATCAGTCGTGGTGATTTGCTGGTGCTAGAAAACGCACAAGTAGAGTCAACTAACCACTTGTTGGCTGACGTTGTGTGGATGACAGAGCAACCGTTGCAACCGGGTCGTGATTACGACATTAAGATTGCTGGTAAGAAGACGGTTGGTCACGTTGAAGCGATTCGTCATCAGTACGACATCAACAATCTTTCGACTCACGGTGCAGCTGAATTGCCACTCAACGGCATTGGTTTGTGTGAGTGGTCGCTGAACGAATCTGTCGCCTTGGATAACTACCAAGATTGTGCCGATACCGGCGGCTTCATCATCATCGATCGTCTAACCAATGTAACGGTTGGTGCAGGCATGGTTAAAGAAAGCCTAGCGGCTGTTGAGCGTGGTCTTGCGGATGTTTCAGCGTTCGAACTTGAACTCAATGCTTTGGTTCGTAAGCACTTCCCGCATTGGGAAGCTAAAGACCTGAGCCAGTTATTGAAGAAGTAATTGGTTCACCTAGCCTGACTGGATCGCGAAACCCGTCAGGCTGATTTCCCCCGAATCCAGGATGCTCCGGAAGCCCAAGAAACCGAGCATTCTGGCGTTCTTTTTCGCTTGCTTTGCTTTTTTGTCTGGTTACTCGTTTGTCACTCCGTGCAGCTAAGTTTGCACGAGTCGTTGTTGTGCCCGTATCGGGTTTATTGGTAAGGATTGGCTATGTGGGAACAAGGATTTGTATTAGCGATTTTGCTTGGCATTATCACTTGTTTACTCGTAACCAAAATTAAACCAAGTTACGTATTTGCAGGAGCTGCTTTCATTGCGTTTATGGCGGGGATGATTGAGCTCAATACCATTGCGGCAAACTTTACTAATTCTTCACTTCTGACCCTAGTGCTGCTGATCCTCGCATCGAGCGCATTAGAAAAAACCTTATTGATCAGTTGGGTCAGTCGCAGTATTTCTGAAGGCCATCTCGGCAGTGTGATTGCCAAGTTGGGCTTTTCTACCGCTTTACTTTCTTCTTTCACAAATAACACCGCGGTTGTGGTGTCGTTAATTGGCGCGATTAAACGCAACCAACAACATGCGCCTTCTAAGCTTTTGATTCCGCTTTCTTATGCAGCGATTTTTGGTGGTACGTTGACGTTGATTGGTACCTCGACCAATTTAATCATCAACAGTTTTGTTGAAGATGCCGGCCTGCCAAGCTTGAGCTTCTTTACTCCAACCATGATTGGCTTAGCGGTGTTGGTGGGCGGTGTGCTTATTCTAATCCCGCTGAGCTATCTGTTGCCCAATTACGATGACCAAAGCCAAGAAGATTTACCTTACTTCTTAGAATCTCGAGTTGAACCGGGGTCGCCGCTGGTTGGGCGCACCATTACCGAAAATAACCTGCGTGCCCTGAGAAAATTGTTCCTTGCTGAAGTGATTCGCGATGGCGTAACGGTTCCGTCTGTTGGTCCTGATTTTGTTCTGAATGCCAAAGATCGATTGCTGTTCTGTGGCGATGTTGAGAGTGTCGCAACACTGCAAGAAATTCCTGGTTTAACGCTGTTTGGCCATCAGCACCTTAACGGTCAGAACTTCATTGAAGTGGTAGTCAGTTCATCGGCGACCTTCTGTCATAAAACCCTGAAAGAGAGCCGTTTCCGTGACCGCTTTGATGCGGTGGTTGTGGCGATTCGTCGTGGCCATGAACGCCTTGAAGGTGGCTTAGGTAACATCACTTTAGCTGCAGGCGATACGTTAGTTTTGGTACCCGGTAAGCGCTTTGAGACGGAACGCCGTGCTCACCGTAAAGAGTTTGTGTTGGTGAACGATCTGGATTCCAGCGCGCGTTTAGACGCCAACAAATCGGCTTTGGTGTTATTTGGTTTTGCCGCTGTGATTGGCTGTGCGTTGCTAGAGATCGTACCTATTATCAAAGGTCTGGCAGCTTATCTGATTGCGCTACTTGCTTTTGGCGTGATTCAACTTTCCGAACTTCGTCGCCGCTTCCCAATCGATATTGTGGTGATTGTGGGCTCGGCGTTGTCTATCGCCCAGCTGATGATTACATCCGGTTTATCGGTGCGAATGGGCGATATGTTTATTGAAGCCTTTAATGGCTGGGGTGTGTTTGGCGCGCTAGTCGCCACTTACATTATGACTTTAGTGCTAACTGAGCTCGTGACCAACAATGCGGCGGCGGCGCTTTCTTTCCCTATTGGTTATAGCATGGCGGTAGGTTATGGCGTTGACCCAATGCCTTTCATTATGGCGGTGCTGTTTGGCGCCAGTGCCAGTTTTATTTCTCCTTACGGATACCAAACCAATTTGTTGGTATACAGCGTAGGGAATTACAAATTGACCGATTATGTGCGAATCGGCGTGCCGATTTCCATCGTGTATTCAGTGCTAGTACTGACGCTGATTCCGGTCTTCTTTCCGTTTTAATCTGTAAATTTACAAGGATACGTTATGACTGCCGAAACTCCGGTAAAAGATGAAAACATCGTTTGGCATCAGCACTCGGTTGATAAACAGTTTCGTGCTGGATTAAAAAAGCAGAAGCCTGCGGTACTTTGGTTTACTGGGCTATCTGGCGCGGGCAAATCAACGGTGGCAGGTGCATTGGAAAATCGCTTAGCCGAATTGGGTTATCACACTTATTTGCTCGATGGCGACAATGTGCGTCATGGCTTGTGCAGCGATTTAGGTTTTTCTGAGCAAGACCGTCGCGAGAACATTCGTCGCATTGGTGAACTGGCGAAACTGATGGCAGACGCGGGTTTGATTGTTCTGTCGGCATTTATTTCTCCTCACCGCGCAGAGCGTCAATTGGTGCGTGATCTGCTGCCAGAGGGCGAGTTTATTGAAGTGTTCGTCAATGCCTCTTTAGAAGTGTGTGAAGGTCGCGATCCGAAAGGCTTGTACAAAAAAGCACGCGCAGGAGAAATCCCGAATTTCACCGGTATTGACTCTGAATACCAAGCTCCAGCAAACCCAGAAATTGATTTGCCAGCGGGCGAAAAGAGTGTCGATGAGCTGGTGGAGTTATGTTTAATCGACCTTAGACAACGCGGCGTGATCCGATAAAAAAGCATTTGGATCATAGGTGGCCAAAAAGTCACTGAGCAGTTAAAAGAGCTTTTGGATCATAGGTGACCAAAAGCTCTTTTTTATGTACTAAACGGTGTGGTTTACTGTGGTTTTTGCTTCGCTATGAACGCTAAATCTTTGATTTAGAAGCGCTAGCATCTGGTCATAGTATTGATTGTTAGGCTTGTTACCAAGCAGCTTACACAACTCATTACCTGTCGGAGTAAAGCGGTAGTAAAGCAGACGCACACCTTTTGTATTCACCTGTAATGACAAATTCTTACCTTGGTAGCTGAGCATCAAAGGCGTTTCAATGCCAATCTCTCCTGACTCTAATTCAGTGCTGTGCAGCAGTCCCAATTCAATCAATACTAATAAGCTCGAATAAGGAAGTTGGAAGCTACCCATGTTGAGATTGCTGGTGGTATCGCGTTTGCCAAAACTGAATATTCCGCCATGCGCTTTGTAGCCAATCAAAAGTTTTCTACTTGAATCACCACCAAAACTGCACGCTAACGTCGCGGCACGTTGCAGAGTTTGGGCTTCTCTTGGCGACATGTCTTTCAACACTTTAAGTGCTTTCATCGAAGTTGAGCCGGGGTTGGTCACTTCGCGCTTCATGACTTGCGCCCAGAGCTTTTGCATTGAGCTGTTGTGGATGTCTTGCGCCATATCGAAAAAACGATACAACCAGTCTTGGTCTGGCTCACCAGCGGTCTCATCTCGACATGAGCTGTGCGCCAGTTTGAGGATCTGCTCTAAGTTCTTCTGTCTTTGTTCTTGGCGACGTTGTTCTCTT
This sequence comes from Vibrio sp. LB10LO1, assembly GCF_010092875.1. Lineage (NCBI taxonomy): Bacteria > Pseudomonadati > Pseudomonadota > Gammaproteobacteria > Vibrionales > Vibrionaceae > Vibrio > Vibrio sp. LB10LO1. The sequence goes on along the minus strand of NZ_JAADJW010000018.1, from coordinate 66,807 downwards.
AATTGAGCTCGCTCAAGTGCGGTTTTAGCTGGAGGATCACTTTGCAACAATGCGTCTAACCCGTAGATTTGGGCAATGCTTTGAACACGGCTCGCACTGTCTTTAATGTAGCCAGACTTCTTTTCGTGGTGAGTATGTTTTTGTTGTGTGGGTTCGTGTTCGATAACAACAGGTTGCTTTGTTGGTTCTGCCATTTCATTTCCTACCAAGACTGGCGATTAGCGCTTGCTTAAATTTACACCTTTCCTGTTTTCTCGACCAGAGAGGCATGTCCGGATTTTGACAGAATAGGGCTATTCAAAATGATAATGAGTTGTTAAAATTGTTATCGTTATTTTGGAGGGCTGATGAGATATTCAGACGTAAGCAAACTGAGAAAACACCTGTCGATAGCGCTACTTTTGGTTTTGTATGTCGGTATACTCGCGTATTTGTCTCGCTATATCGTGTAACTAAATATATATCTGGCAGGCATAAAAAAGGCGCCGAAGCGACGCCTAGTGTATCTATTCTACTAATCAACTGAGTTATTGATTATCAACCAAGTTATAAGCTATCAAACAAGCTACATATCATCGTAGGCTTCAATTGATGAGCCTTCAATCACGTAGGCCGTTTCTGCCAACTCATGTTCGATCGTTTCAGTTTTCAGAGTTCCCACCACATAAATGACATCCCATAGCTCCTGTACTGGTGCACCTTTCGGGAATTTGACATAAATGATCTGGTTTGGTGGTGGTGGTGGAACGTGGATACAAGCGCCAAAGTATGGCACCAGTAAGAATTCCGTCACCGTATTCGCATCACCTTCTAATGGGATCACGAAGCCAGGGATTTTCACTTTGCTGCCGTTAAGCTCAGGACGAACATTACCAATCTTAGATTGAAGTGCCGCCCCACCGTTGTGGTCTGTAGCTGGCATGCCGACACTGTCGAACATCTTGCGCTCATTCTCTGGCACAAGATCAATCCAATCGAGTTTCAGCGGTTCGTCACTGGCCATTACTGGTGCAGTGAAGGATATCAGTAGCAAACAGCTAGCGAGTATTTTTTTCCACATTTTTACTAAATCCTAATTGTCATTCCATCGCTGAGCGATTGTCGGTAAGCACGGAATGCTGGGATGAAGCCAATCACAATACCTGCACACTGTACAAAGCCAAGCAACATCCATTCATACGGCGACAGTGCCGTTAAGGTTAGGTGTATACCATAACTTTGTTGGATTATTGGTTGCAAGAGGGCAAGAATGGAATACAAGCCCGCAACGCCGGTAATGATGCCAGCAAACGTGAGTAAACTCGCTTCACTGATCAGTAGCGAGAAGACGTGTTTAGGTCTTGCTCCCATTGCGCGCAGGATGGCCATTTCACGGCGGCGTTCTTGTAAGCTGGTCAGCAAGCTACTCAACATACCCAATAAACCTGCCACGACTACAAAGCCTGAGACTGCCATCAGTGCTTGTTCTGCAACCGACATCATTCCCCATAATTCATGCAGAGCGACGCCCGGCATGATGGCACTAAGTGGCTCTTTCGGATAAGTGTTGATTTGTCTTTGCAGAGCAAAAGTCTGGATGCGTGATTTCAACCCGACCAGCATCGCAGTGATCTGCTTTGGTTGAAAATCTCTGGCTTTGAGGTCTGCGGCACTTGGTGTCGGGCCCAAGCGAGCGCCACTTTCCCAACCGACGTGAATTGCTTCAATCGCTTCTAGGGAAACGTGGACGGTTTTATCCACTGGCGTGCCTGTCGGAGCCAGAATACCGACAACTTTAAATGGCAAGTTATCGTGACGACTAAAGCCAACATCACTGATGCCATGGGCAATGATGATCTCGCTACCAATTTTATAGCCGAGTTGTTTTGCAACATCAGAGCCAAGTACGGTTTCAAATAAGCCATTGAATTCTCGACCTTCAGAGAAGGTGAGTGGTTGCTTACTTCCGTACTTATAATGTTCGAAATAGCTGTGGTTGGTGCCCATCACTCGAAAGCCTTTGTGTGAATCACCCAACGAGATTGGGATAGCCCAATCGACGGCTCGGTGGTTCGCAAACTCTTGGTAGCTCTTCCAGTCAATATTGTTGGTGGCATTGCCGATTCTGAATACTGAGTACAGCAGCAGGTTCACTTGTCCTGAGCGACCTCCGACAATTAGGTCAGTTCCAGAAATAGTATTAGCGAAGCTATCTTTGGCTTGGGTTCGAATGCGTTCTACGCCTAATAATAGAACAACAGAAATGGCAACCGTCATGATGGTGAGAATAGCGGTCGCTTTACGGTTCATCAGGCTTTTCCACGCGAGCTTTACAACAGCACTCATGATGCGGCTCCTAGGATTTGCGCTTGATTGATTTCAGGCAGATTAAGTGTTCGGTCAAATAAGGATTCTAGCGTCGGGTCATGACTGACGAAGACCAACGTCGCGTTAGCAAGGTTGGCTTGCTCCATCAAGAGTTCAATGAATGCTTTGCGGTTGTCATGATCGAGTGCCGATGTGGGCTCATCGGCAATCACCAGTTCAGGCTGACCGATCAAAGCACGCGCTGCGGCGACACGTTGTTGTTGACCAATACTGAGCTCTGATACCGGTTTGTCATGCAGGGCTTTAGGTAAACGCAAACGTTCCAGTAGCGTCGTCGCTTGTGCTTCCAGTGATGTCGTTGAAGCATTTGGAGTAACGCGGTCGCGGCGAATTTTACTGAATTGGCATGGAATAAGAACGTTCTCTATCACATTGAGATAAGGCAACAAATTGAATTGTTGGAAGATATAGCCAATGTGATCGGCGCGAAACTTGTCTCTTTGACTCGCTCTCAAACTCGCGATATCGGTGTCTAATACAGACAATGAACCGGATGTGAGCGTATTGATGCCTGTTAACAGTGCAAGCAGAGTCGATTTACCGCAGCCGCTTGGGCCTTTGATAAAGACATGCTCGCCTTGAGCAATGTGTAACTGGGGGATGTTAATGGTCGCGTTTTCGGAGCCGGGCCAGACAAACTGGGCATTAGAGAGCTCAACAACGTTTAACGTGGTTTCAGTCATAATAAATTACCAAAGCAATGGCGTGTAAGTAAGTACTTACACGCCATGTGATTTATTTAATTGCGATCTTTGCGTTGTCTTTGCTTAGGCTAGTCGCAGACTGAGTAGTGTCAGTGAATAGGTTTGCACTGATTGATTCTGTTGCAGGGAATTGCTTGAACCAAGTGGTATTGATGCTGTTTAGATCGGCAACAGAGTCACAGTGGTAGCGGTATTCTGCTGTGAATTCACCGTGGCCGCTGTGTTCATGATCGTGACCCTCATGCTCGTCGTGATGTTCATGACCTTCGTGATCGTGGTGGTCATCATCATGTGCATGTTCGTCGTGATCATGGTCTTTGTGCTTGTCATGGTCATGTTTGTCATGATCGTGACCTTCGTGGTCATGCTTATCGTGATCGTGGCTCTCATGGTCGTGGTGTTCATGACCTTCATGAGAATCTTGGCCTAGGGTGTGGGATACGTGAACATCTTCAATCACACATTTCGCTTGTTTGTTGATAGCAAACAACTGGTCGGTGTTTTTTAGAGCAGCAACAGCATCGCCAAGTGCCTTCTCTTGTTCTGCGTTTTCAGGTGCGTGCTCAAAGCCAACAACGTCCGCGCCTGGAGAAGTGATTTCGATCAGTAAGTCTTTACCATCTTGAGCAATATTGAATTCTACGTGACCATGCACGTGTGCTTCGTGTTGACGATATTCTTCTGCGTTTGCAGTTGCTGCTAGAGATAGGCCGATAACAAGAGCCAGAGCGTGTTTAGAAGGCATTTTCTTTTCCTAATTTGCTTAAATGTTTTATTGAAATTGCTAATTTAAATCATGTAGTTAGCAACTCGTTTAATTTCTAGTATGGAGGCTTCTTAAGTTTAAGCAAAAATAGGCGGCGCGCGCGCTGTATAACGCACATCACTGACATTTAAACGTTTTTTGATCACGTCTGAGTATGTCGAGCGTTGATAAGTTGGTGCGAGAAGCTCTGGTTGAGCCTTAACCAGACCATGATGCGAGCCAGCAAACATTTGGCAATGATGGTGGCTGTGGTGCTCCGGGACTAGGTCAAGTTGATGAGCGATAGTGGCAAAATTCCAAGCGATCAGTAACGCAACACTGAGTAAGACCACAGTGCGACGCCAATAATGTGAGATTGCTTGCCAGCGATAGTGCATCTTAAAGCCCGAAACGATACCTAGTGTTATAATATAACACCCATTTGGCAGAAAAGTTCATTCTTTTATGAAATGGAGATGGATTATCTGTGATGAAATAATAACTTAGAAGCAAGTTTTCGGGAGTTTGCTCCTCACCTAAAGACGGTAAGGAGCAATTAAGACTAGATATTTTGCTTGATTAGACCAAGAACTTGGTTGATTTCATCCGTGCTGAGAGCCCCTTCTTTGATGAAGAGAATTTTACCTTGCTTGTCTTGCACAATGATGGCTGAGCTTTCTTCTTGTAGAGCCCAGCTATTTGCCACTACACCATTTTCATCTAAGACCATTGATGACCAAGGAAATTCTTGTTTGCTGTCTTGCGCCGATGATTTGACAAATGAACCAGTTCCCCAAACGGCATCATCTTGATTAATGATGGTCGTGGTTTGGTAAGCATCTTCCGGGAATTTCGCTTCAGTTAGCGCTGTCATTAGTGGTGCGTTCATTGCTTTTGAGCTGCTGCGCCCTGCGATTGCATGAATGACACGGACTTTACCGAGCATTTGTTGCGTAGCCCAAGGTTGATAAGCCACGCCTTCACCTTGCAATACGATTTCACCGTAGGCGTCTACTTTCGCCGCTGGCACGCTTTCACCAACTGATAAGTTGTGAGCCAGTGCTAGACCCGGAGCAAGAGCAAGGAAAAAAGGGAGGAGAGTCTTAGTTTTCATATTGTTATGTTCCATATGGGGGTGTGAGACTTTCCAAGTATATACTTACAGTGAATAAAAATGTAGAACCGTTTATAACAATTCTTTAACGTATGATGTTTTAATTTTGTTGCTTTGAGAAAGGAATTTGATAGAATGAACCCTGTCGCAAATTGCGCATAAAGGTTGCCATGGAAAGAGCAATCGGTGTTTTCTCAAAAGGATATTGAGGTGGTTATGCTACGTGAGTTTGCTGTTTACCGTCCACGTCAGGTGGCGCGTTTCGTTAAGACTTTATTCAAAGGTCAGTTTTCAATTGCAGGTATTGGTCAGTTCCGTTTTGATAACGGAAAGGTGCTGTTGCCTGATATCAAAAACCCCCAACAACTCTCTGTATTTAGAGAAGTAAATCAAGCAATTTTATCTCTCCCAGTGTAATGACAAGAATTGTAAAAGAGCGACTTTCGTCGCTCTTTTTAGTTTAGGCTTAACCTTGAAGGCTTGGTGGGAAACAAACCCCAGTGCCACCTAAACCACAGTAGCCGTTCGGGTTTTTCGCTAGGTATTGCTGATGGTAAGTTTCAGCGAAGTAATACGGACCAGCAGGTTCAATTTCTGTCGTGATGGCTGAGCGTTGATCTTCTTGCAGAGCTTGCTGATACTGAACCTTTGAACGTTCGGCTGCGTCTTGCTGTTCTTGTGAATAGGTGTAAATCGCAGAGCGGTATTGAGTTCCTAAGTCGTTGCCTTGGCGCATCCCTTGAGTTGGGTCGTGCTTTTCCCAAAATGCGGCAAGCAAATGCTCAAGAGAAATCACGCGATCATCAAAGACCACTCGGACCACTTCGGTATGTCCTGTCTTGCCTGTGCACACTTCTTCGTACGTTGGGTTTGGTGTGTAACCCCCTGCGTAACCGACGGATGTGGATACCACGCCCTCAATTTGCCAGAACAATCGTTCTGCTCCCCAGAAGCAACCCATTCCCAATAAAATCTGTTGTTGGTGAGCTTGCGGCTGTGCCGTTAAACTCGATTGATTTACAAAATGCGTGTCATCGATTTGCATTGATGCCTCTCTACCTGGCAGCGCATCTTCTATACTGATCATTGTCTGTTTGTTGAGCATGGTATTTGTCCTTCAATACGAGTCTTAATTTTGCGAATGATTATATTCAGTCTGAATATGATGTTGTGATGACATAGACCGTGGTAAACCTATTAATATTACAGACTTAGCCTTCAATTGGCGTTATTATTGTTTACGTTTATTTAACCTCATCCAGCTAAAAAGCATGATAAGAAAAGCTACCCCGATCATTGTCAGTCTACTTGCCTTTTCTCATAGCGCTTACGCCGATGTTTCCTTAAAGATAAAGGGCATTGATGGCGCGCTAGAAGATAATGTGAACGCTTACTTGTCTTCCATTCCAGAAGACGATTACTCCACGTCGTTGCGCTTTCAGGCGCGATTGGAACAAAGTATCACTGAAGCGCTCAATGCGCTTGGTTATTATCATGCGAAAATTTCATACACTATTACGAAAGATAATGATGAGTTGATCGTTAACGTCCAGCCGGGGGAACCTGTCAGAATCAAAGAAATGGACGTAGTGATTTCAGGTGAGGCGGGGGAAGATGAAGAATTCACGAACCTGATCAAAAAATCACGTTTGAAAGAAGGTCGAATCCTAAACCAAGGGGAATACGACGCTCTAAAATCGGGCATTCGTAACTTAGCGTTGCAGCGTGGCTACTTTAACGGTGACTTTAAATTGAGCCGTTTAGAGGTGGTGCCAGAGCTTAATGAAGCTAACGTTCGTCTGCACTATGACAGTGGTATCCGTTATCACTTTGGTACGGTTGAAATTTTAGGTAGTCAGATCTGGGAAGATCGCGTTGATTCTTTGCGCCCATTTAAAACCGGTGAGCCTTACTTGGTCTCTGAAGTGGGTGAATATAACCAGAACCTTTCGAATACGGATTGGTTCTCATCGGTATTTGTTGAGCCTGATCTCACCAAGTTAGATGATGGTCGAGACCTACCAATCAAAGTCTCACTTGCTCCTGCTGCGAAAAACCAAATTGAAACGGGTATTGGTTACTCTACCGATACTGGTGTGCGCGGTACGCTGAAATGGAAAAAACCATGGGTGAGTGCGCGAGGCCACAGCTTTGATACCGCGCTTTCTCTGTCTAAACCAGAGCAGACCATCACGGCTGGCTACAAGATCCCACTTGATGACGTATTGCACGAATACTACCAACTTCAGTTCGGTTTGAAGCATCTCGATAACCGCGATACGGAGAGTTTGGAATCGAATCTTGCGGTAGAACGCCACTGGATCACCGATGGTGGTTGGCACAAAACGTTGTATGTTCGTCACTTGTACGAAAACTTCTCGCAAGGTTTGCAAGAAGATGGTGTGCAGTTTGTTTTACCTGGAGCCTCGTTCTCTCGCACACGAACTCGTGGCGGTAATATGCCAATGTGGGGCGATAAACAGAGTGTGACGGTTGAATACGGTGACCCAGCGTTGTTGTCTGAAACTCGCGTACTTCGTTTGTTAGGTCGCACATCTTGGATTCGTGGTATCGGACAAAACCACCGTGGTTTATTCCGCCTTGAAGGTGGCGCCAACGTCACTGATGAATTTGAAAAACTCTCGCCATCGCTGCGTTTCTTCGCTGGTGGTGACAACAACATTCGTGGTTACGGCTACGAATCGATCTCGCCAACAGACTCGAGTGGCGCATTAACCGGTGCGAAATACATGGTAACCAGTACGTTAGAGTACCAATATCGTGTGCATGGCAACTGGTGGGGTGCGGTATTCTACGACATTGGTGACGCGTTTAATAAAACCCCTGAATGGAAATCGGGTGCGGGTGTCGGTATCCGCTGGGCATCACCGGTCGGTCCGGTGAGTTTTGACTTTGCTTGGGGCCTAGACGCCGAGCCAGATCCAGAATTCCGTATCCACTTCTCTTTGGGGCCAGAGCTATGATGAAAACAACACTGAAGTGGACGAAATGGTTCTCAATCGGTCTACTGACTCTTATTGTGTTGCTGGCGATTTTAGTCGGCACCATTCTATTTACCCACCCAGGTCTAAAGTTGGCACTTTGGGGGGCCGAAAAAGCGTTACCGCAACTTAAAGTCGAGCAAATCCAAGGCTCACTATTCCCACGTTTTGCGCTGCATAATGTCAGCTTTGTGGATGAGTCTCTCCATATTGATGCTAAGGTGGAAAGCTTAACGTTAGCGATGAACTTCCGTTGTTTCTTTGACCCTAAAGTGTGTGTGGATGAGCTCGCGCTGCAGGGTGTTAACTTCCAAATGCCAGAGTTGCCACCGGCAAGTGATGAGCCGGAAGAAGAAACACCACCGCTGCGCTCTATCAGCACACCAGTGCCAATCTTCGTCAATAAAGTCAGCTTTAACGACATTAACTTGAACATCTTAGGTAACAAGGTTGATTGGCAAGAATTCTCTACCGCATTGTCGATGCAAGGTGACCGCTTGGTGATTGCTCCAACGGCATTGAAAGCTATCAATGTGGCACTTGCACCAAGTGACGAAGCCACAGGAGAGAAGCCATCACAAGCAGCAGATTCGGAACCAAAGGCCAAGAGCGAGCAAGCTAAATCGACACCAAAGGCAACAGAAAGCCAGCCTAAAGAGGCGAAAACTCCAGCTGCAGAGGAAGCTAAACCTGCAGCTGAAACGAAGCCAGAAGGGATTGTGCTGCCTGAGGTATGGATTCCACTGACCGTTGAAGCAAAACGTCTCGATATTCATGACTTTAAATTAGCGGGTAACACACCTGTGATTGTTCACCACTTAGGGCTCGAGGCAACGGCGGGCGGTGATAAAGTCGATGTCAAAACGTTAGAGCTTGATATGCCAGAAGTCGAAGGTCAGCTAAGTACGCAAGTGACATTATCGGCCGATTACCCAATTCAAGCGCAGATTGATGCTCTGGTTAAACAAGCGGACGTAAAGGGGCAGAAACTATCGCTTTCTGCGTCTGGCTCGGTTGGCGATTTATCATTGCAGGCGACGCTGTCTGATTTGGTGAAAGCGACGATTGAAGGTCAAATTCAACCGCTTAAAACTGAGTTGCCATTTGATATCAAGCTGAAAGATGTTGCTGCGCAATGGCCATTGAATGGTAAGAGTGATTACCAAGTTTCTGTTCCTAGCCTAGCCGCCAAAGGCTCACTAGAGGGCTACACCGTTGCGTTAGAAACCAAGGCGTCGGGTAAAGATATTCCTGCTGTGGATGTGGTGTTAAACGGTAAAGGTACCCTAGAACAGATTGATTTAGACAGCATTGTTGTCAAAACACTAGGCGGTGAGTTGGCGGGTAAGGTGATGGCCAACTGGGCTGCGCCAATCAACTGGCAAGCCGATCTAAACCTGAAGAACATTCAGCCAGGTTTACAATGGCCAGAAGCTGAAGGTGATATCAGCGGTAGTCTATTGACTTCAGGCTCACTAACCGATCAAGGTGGCTGGCAAGTGAGTCTGCCTAAACTGGACATCGACGGTATTCTGCGTGGCTACCCGCTGAATATTGAAGGTCAGCTAAAGGCATCTGACAAGACGGGTAAAGGCGAGGATATTCAGCTCAATACACAAGGTTTAGCTTTGTCCCATGGCCCCAACTCATTGAGAGCAAAAGGTAAGATCGACAAACAGATCTTGATGGATGTTGAAGTTAACTTCCCCGATTTCGCGAAAAGCGTACCGGACCTTGGCGGTAAGATGAATGGTAATATCGCACTTCGTGGTAGCCTGAAACAGCCAGACATCAACTTAGATCTCGCGCTTAACCAAGTGAATTGGCAACAACAAGCCAAGGTAGAAACCATTACGCTGAAAGGCGATGTGACTCCACTGCCTGCGCCGAAAGCTGATGTCAGCCTAATTGCGAAAAACATCACTTACGATGACATCAAAATCGATAGTGCGGACCTTGAAGTGACAGGCGATGAGAAACTGCACCAACTCACGTTGGATGTGGTTTCAGACGTTGTTTCAAGTAGTTTAGAGATCGAAGGTACCTTCAAGCAAAAGCCAGAAATGATCTGGGATGGAGCATTGCGTCGCTTAACGCTAAGTACCCCCCAAGGCCCTTGGGCGCTACAAAAATCAACGGCAGTTAAGGTTAACATCGATAAGCAGATTGCGAATGTACAGGCACATTGTTGGTTGCAAGCAAACTCAAAAGTGTGTCTAACGGAAGACATCAGTGTTGGTAAGAGCGGTGAAGCAAAGTTAGCTATCACTAACTTTGACTTTGACCAAATTAAACAGTTCTTACCAGCAGAAACTAAGCTTCAGGGCTCGGTGAACGCGAATGCTGACGCAAAGTGGGCACCAGACATGAAACCGGAAGTCACGGTAAATGTGGAGATGCCGAAAGGTCAGGTAGAGCAAGCGCTAGAACAGCCAATTAAGGTCGGCTGGGACAGTGTCAGCCTAAAAGCTAAGTTAGCCCAAGATAAACTGAATGCTGAGTGGTTATTTGATGTTACAGACAACGGCGATTTATCCGGTAAGGTGTCGTTAAATGATGTCTCGTCAGAGAGCCCAACTATTGACGGTAAAGTGTCGCTGTCGACGTTCCATTTAGACTTCTTAGCGCCACTTATCGGTGAGTACAGTCTATTCAAAGCGAACATGAACACGGATCTGGCTCTGTCTGGTGATGTGATGCATCCGAAAGTGAATGGTCAGTTCTTGATTGACCAGATGAAGTTGCAAGGTGATGTGACGCCAATTGATATCAACTCGGGCAAAGTCGCGATTAACTTCAGAGGGCATCAAGCAGATTTAGATGCGGGCATTATTACACCCGATGGCAAGCTGGAAATTAACGGTGATGCGGATTGGCGCGATCTGGAAAACTGGCACACCAAAGCACGTGTATTTGCTAAAGAGCTGAAAGTCGATATGCCACCAATGGTGCGAATCAAAGTCGAGCCAGACATGACGATTGACGTGACGCCTCAATTGGCCAAGGTTGAAGGCAACATCAATCTTCCGTGGGGTCGTATCTTAGTGGATGAGTTGCCACCAAGTGCGGTTGGCGTATCGAGCGATACGGTTATCTTGAATAAAGATATGCAGCCTGTCGATGGCGAACAAGCACTGCCGTTTAACGTAGAAACTGACATCAACATCAAGATTGGCGATGACTTCCAATTGTCTGCATTCGGTCTAAAAGGTGACTTGCAAGGTAACTTGAATGTGACACAAAAAGACAAAGGCCCATTCATTGTTGGTGAAGTGAATATCGTCGACGGTTCTTACCGCTCATTCGGCCAAGACTTGGTGATCGAAGAAGGTAAGATCATGATGAATGGCCCTGCGGATCAGCCTTACGTATCAATCAAAGCGATTCGTAACCCAGACAACACGCAAGACGATGTGACTGCCGGTGTTCGAGTAACTGGCCCAGCAAGTGACCCGACCGTAGAAATTTTCTCGGATCCGGCGATGCCACAAGCGAACGCACTGTCTTACCTATTGCGCGGTCAAGATATCGATGCGGAGTCGGGCGGTAACGCCATGACTACAACGTTGATCGGCCTAAGCTTGGCGAAGAGCGGCAAGGTGGTTGGTGAAATCGGTGAAGCTTTTGGTGTACAAGACTTGCAATTGGATACGGCTGGTTCGGGAGATGACTCTCAGGTGACAGTAAGTGGTTATATCTTGCCAGGTCTGCAAGTGAAGTACGGCGTAGGTATCTTTACCTCGCTCGGTGAGTTCACTGTTCGTTACCGTTTGATGAAAGATTTGTACCTAGAGGCGGTATCGGGCGTCGATAGTGCGGTTGATCTGCTCTACCAGTTTGAATTCAACTAAGCTTAGCTTTTAAAACATAACTAAGGAGTGGTTATGCAGCATTTGGTATTTGTGTATGGCACCTTACGCAAAGGAGAGTGCAATCATCACTTTTTGAAAACCGCTGAGTTTCTCGGGCATCATGAGACTGATGCCCAATTTGCTTTGTACGATCTAGGTCGTTATCCCGCGTTGTCGACTGGGCAAAAAGCGATACAAGGCGAAGTGTATTTAATTGATAACGATACACTCAGCGAGTTAGATAAGCTTGAAGATGTGCCGGTGGAGTACCGTAGAGAGAGTATAGCGACACCATTTGGCCAAGCTTGGATCTACTTATACCAAGATACTGAGCAACTCACAGAAGAGATTGCTTCTGGCGATTGGTGCCAAAGGGTGTGAACTATACTGAGAGCAGTAACGTATGCATTGACGATATATACAACAAAGACTTGGGAGGTCTGCGATGAAATATCTATCTCCAATCATACTGCTGCTTCTTGTTGGTTGTTCAAACAGTACACCACCGAGCAGTAACGACAGCATGCAGTGGCAACAATACGGTATGCAGCGAGCGGAAGCAGGTGAATCAAAACTCTCCATGCAAGAGCTCAACAAAGGTGACGATTTATATATGGCGTACAGTAATGGCTATGAAAGCGGTCGAGCAAATTACTGTGCACAAGATGCTTTCACACTCGGTGAAAGCAGGCGTTATTACCGAGGCATTTGCGACGATTTAGATGATCGATTCCGTCGAGAATACGAGCTAGGGCGTACATCTAAAGGCAGCAAACGCTACTAATGAGTGAGGAGTAATGATGAGACTATTCGCGATTGGCGCTATGCTTCTATTCCTCAACGCTTGTGCGCAAACCACACTACCCAGCTCTGTTAACGCGACAGACTGGCAAGCTTTCGGCAAACAAGCAGCACTGAAGGGGTCGCTTGAGTTGTCCGAAGACCGTATTGCCAAGTTAGATGACACTAACCGTGCCACTCCTGAACTCATCATGGCCTACCAAACTGGCTACCAGGAGGGTAAGGAAGAGTATTGTCAGCAAAGCGCTTATATTCTCGGCGTACAAGGCGCTCCTTACTATGGCATCTGCGATGATTTAGACCCATTTTTCCACAACGATTATGAATCAGGCAGATTGTCGACGGCGGGTGGCTATTAAACCGGTTGTTGATTAAACCAAGTTATGAAAACGAAAAAGAGCTGCCAATTGGCAGCTCTTTTGTTATTTGTTACTTACGATTATTTGTTTTGAGCACGCTCGTAAGACTCTAGGATTTCCGCTTTTGCTGCAGCAACGTCATCCCAGCCATCGACCTTGACCCATTTGCCCGCTTCAAGCTCTTTGTAGCGTTCGAAAAATTGTGTGATCTGTGCTTTCAACAATTCAGGGATGTCACCGACATCTTGAATGCCTTCGTACTCTTTTGAGATTTTAGAGTGCGGGACAGCGAAGACTTTCGCATCTTCACCCGATTCATCTGTCATTTTCAGTACACCGACTGGACGGCAGCGAATCACAGAACCTGGCATTAATGGGTAAGGGGTCGGAACCAGTACGTCCACTGGGTCACCATCTAGAGAAAGAGTATCGTTCACGTAGCCATAGTTACATGGGTAGAACATTGGCGCAGACATGAAACGGTCGACAAATACAGCACCAGTGTCTTTATCTACTTCGTATTTGATTGGATCCGCGTTGGCAGGGATTTCGATGACGACGTAGATATCTTCAGGCAGTGATTTACCTGCTGGTACGTTATTTAAGCTCATTTGAATATTCCTTTTCATTGAGGATTAAGCGTGGAAAGGCTTAATCTGGCTAACATTTACGCAGTTCACTTTAACGACAAAAACGCGGCAGGTAAACACCCGCCGCGTTGGACAAAGGTCTGAAATTAGTCTTCTTCGCGATTCAGTTCAAGAAACTCTTCGACTTTGTTGACCATGTTCTTTGAACCCACAAAGAAAGGCACGCGCTGGTGCAGTTCGGTAGGTTTCAAATCCATAATGCGGTTTACACCGTCAGACGCCAAACCGCCAGCTTGCTCAATTAAGAATGCCATCGGGTTGCACTCGTACAACAAGCGCAGTTTGCCTTGAGGGTGGCTTTGCGTGCTTGGGTACAAGTAAATGCCGCCTTTTAGCAGGTTACGGTGGAAGTCAGCAACCAATGAGCCAATGTAGCGAGAAGTGTATGGGCGACCATCTTCAGGCACATTCTCCTGACAGTACTTGATATACTTCTTCACGCCCTGCGGGAAGCGGATGTAGTTGCCTTCGTTGATTGAGTAGATTTTGCCATCTTCTGGGATCATCATGTTTTCATGAGATAGACAGAAGCTGCCAATCGATGGGTCGTAAGTGAAGCCGTTTACGCCATTACCTGTGGTGTAAACCAGCATGGTCGATGAGCCGTAAATCACGTAGCCCGCTGCCACTTGTTTGTGACCTGGTTGTAGGAAGTCTTCTTCTGTTGGTGGGGTTCCAATAGGAGAAACTCGACGATAAATAGAGAAAATCGTACCAACAGACACGTTCACATCGATGTTTGATGAGCCATCGAGTGGGTCCATTAGTACAACGTATTTTGCGTTTTGGTTAAGTTCTTTATTGAACGCAACCGCTTCATCTTCTTCTTCACTGGCTACACCACACACTTGGTCGCGTGCTTCGAGAGCTGCTTTGAACTTGTCGTTCGCGTATACATCAAGCTTTTGCTGATCTTCGCCTTGTACGTTCTCTGTACCTACAGCGCCAGTGATATCACCAAGACCTGCCGCATTGATTTCGCGGTTTACGATTTTTGCAGCTAAACGAATAGAAGCTAATAGAGATGAAAGATCACCGCTAGCGTGGGGGAAATCCGCTTGTTTCTCAACAATGAACTCGCCTAGGGTGCGCAGTCCTGACATGGTTTATCCTTACATTTTTCATTTCGTTGGGGGTGTCGCGCAACGGGGGCATCTCTTTATGGATGTTAAACGATTGCGCTAGATGTAAGTTTAAGTCGCAGATCTTATTAATGGTAATGAAGTAACCGACTGAGATCTCAATTTATTTGTCTTATTGCATAAGACGTGAACCGCTTGGTTAATGCTTGGTCAGTCAGCCCTAAGCCTTGTCAGATTTGTGAAAGAGACTGCACGAACAGGGTGAAAGGCACTCGCTTTTCTGGTGGTTATCACGATAATGAAAGGATTAAAGAACGCATTACAAGGTTAAGTTTATGCACATTCATATCTTGGGTATCTGCGGCACGTTTATGGGCGGTGCGGCAATTTTAGCGCGTCAGCTAGGTCATAAAGTGACGGGTTCGGATGCCAACGTTTATCCACCAATGAGTACCCTGTTGGAGTCTCAAGGTATTGAAATTATTGAAGGCTTTGACCCTTCTCAACTTGACCCTCAACCAGACCTCGTGGTTATTGGTAACGCGATGAGCCGTGGTAACCCATGTGTTGAGCATGTGCTGAATACCAATATGCGTTACACCTCTGGTCCACAATGGTTACAAGAGTTCTTATTGCACGATCGCTGGGTTCTAGCGGTATCGGGTACCCATGGTAAAACCACCACTTCAAGTATGTTGGCGTGGATCTTAGAAGATTGCGGTTACCAACCAGGTTTTCTTGTTGGTGGTGTGCTAGGTAACTTCGGTGTGTCAGCTCGCTTGGGTGAAAGTATGTTCTTCGTCGTCGAAGCAGACGAATACGACAGTGCTTTTTTCGACAAACGATCTAAGTTTGTTCACTACCATCCACGTACCTTGATCATGAACAACCTTGAATTTGATCATGCAGACATCTTCGACGATCTTGAAGCGATTAAGCGTCAATTCCATCATTTAGTACGTACTGTTCCTGGTAATGGTTTGATCCTTGCACCGAAGCAAGATCAGTCGCTACAAGACGTGATTGAGCGCGGTTGTTGGACTGAAAAGCAGTTCTCGGGTGTCGATGGTGATTGGCAAGCACACAAACTGGTTGTTGATGGCTCAAAATTTGAAGTGTCACTGCAAGGTGAGAAAGTGGGCATTGTTGATTGGGACCTTGTTGGTGATCACAACGTGGATAACGCTTTGATGGCTATCGCTGCTGCGCGTCATGTTGGTGTTGCACCAGAACTGGCTTGTCAGGCTCTTGGTCGTTTTATTAACACCAAACGTCGCTTAGAGTTAAAAGGCGAAGAGCAGGGCGTGACGGTTTATGATGATTTTGCTCATCACCCAACGGCGATTGAACTGACATTGGGCGGTTTACGTAACAAGGTTGGTGAAAAACGTATCCTTGCCGTTTTAGAGCCTCGTTCTGCGACCATGAAACGTGGTGTGCATAAGAATACTTTAGCGGCTTCATTGCACAGTGCCGATGAAGTGTTCCTCTTCCAACCAGATAGTATTGATTGGTCGGTACAAGAGATTGCAGACCAGTGTAAGCAGCCTGCGTTTGTTGATGCAGAGATGGACTCTTTTGTCGCAAAAATCGTTGAACGAGCGCAACCGGGCGACCAAATTCTCGTGATGAGTAATGGTGGTTTTGGCGGTATCCACGGCAAGCTTCTAGAACAACTGAAACAAAAAGCTTAATGACATCTATGCAGCAAAAAGTAACCCCTAAAAAAGCCATCACATTAGCACTAACGGGTGCCTCTGGTGCCCCATATGGACTTCGTCTTCTTGAATGTTTAGTGGCAGCGGATTACCACGTCTACGTGTTGATCTCTTCGGCTGCGCGCGTGGTAATGGCGACCGAACATGACTTGAAACTCCCAAGTGGCCCTGAGGCGGCGCAAAAAGCGCTGGTTGAACACCTTAATTGCAACCCAGATAACATCACCGTTTGTGGCAAAGATGATTGGTTCTCGCCGGTGGCTTCGGGCTCTGCGGCGCCTAAGCAAATGGTGGTGTGTCCATGTTCTGCAGGGAGTGTCGCGGCCATTGCACACGGCATGTCGGATAACTTGATTGAGCGCGCTGCTGATGTAGTAATGAAAGAACGCGGACAGTTACTACTTGTGGTGCGTGAAACGCCTTTCTCAACACTGCACCTTGAAAACATGCACAAGCTTTCGCAAATGGGTGTCACCATTATGCCTGCAGCGCCGGGCTTCTATCATCAACCTAAAACTATCGAAGACTTGGTTGATTTCATGGTTGCGAGAATTCTTGATCACCTTGGCATTGAGCAAGGTTTAGTGCCACGTTGGGGTTATGACCAACGTTGATTGTGTAATCAATAAAAGACCTTTACAATCCATCCAACTCATCGGGGAGCAAACCCACTTGGCATTGAGCTTATCAATACCATTGGGCGCTGAGACCTAATCGCTTAACGTTGTTGAGCAGACAGGGACCCGTATTACCTGAACCAGATAATGCTGGCGTAGGAATTGAGTCTGGATATTGGAAGTCCTAAATACCGCCTCAAACCTGTGCCGCTCAATTCATGTCAATAATGCAAATGGAGAGCGAGCAGTGAAAACCACTCTTAGTCTGATTGCCCTTGCAGCCATCACTTCTACTTCGGCGTTTGCCGCTGAAAACACCCTAACTGTCTATACGTATGACTCTTTCGCTGCCGATTGGGGACCAGGTCCTAAAGTCGAAAAAGCGTTCGAAGCCAAATGCGGATGCGATGTTAACTTCGTTGCGCTGGACGATGGCGTTTCTATTCTTAACCGCCTTCGTTTAGAGGGAAATAATAGCAAAGCGGATATCGTGTTAGGTTTGGATAACAACTTGATGGCGGAAGCGAAAAAGACCGGGCTGCTGGCTGAGCATAATGTTGATACCTCAAAGACTACGCTACCTAATGGTTGGGACGATAAGACTTTCGTACCGTACGATTACGGCTACTTTGCGTTTGTATACAACAAGGAGAAGTTGGCGAACCCTCCAAAAAGCATGAAAGAGCTGGTGGAAGAGCGTGATGATCTGAAAGTGATTTACCAAGACCCTCGAACTTCGACGCCGGGTCAAGGCTTGATGTTGTGGATGAAGTCCATCTACGGCGATGATGCGACTCAAGCATGGAAGCAACTGGCAACGAAAACAGTTACGGTTACCAAAGGTTGGTCAGAAGCTTACTCGATGTTCTTGAACGGTGAGTCCGACCTCGTGCTGTCTTACACGACTTCTCCAGCGTACCATTTGATTGCAGAAGGTGATGCGAAATACGCCAGCGCAGACTTTACCGAAGGCCACTACATGCAAGTGGAAGTGGCGGCTAAGGTCAAAGGTTCAAAGAATGCGGAACTTGCGGATGAATTCATGGATTTCATCTTGAGTGATGAGTTCCAATCTGCAATGCCAACAGGTAACTGGATGTACCCAGTGACTGACGTTGAATTACCAAAAGGCTTTGAAACCTTAAGCGTACCAAGCAAGCCACTTAGCTTTAGTGCAGATGAAGTAGCGAAAATGCGCAAGACTTGGATTCGCGAGTGGCAAAGCGCATTGACGTTCTAATATAGGTTCTACTTTTGAATTCTGTTCCGAAAATCGGGTTAGGGGTCGCGATGATTATTGCGACCTTTGTTGTTTCTGCCCTAGGTGCTTTGATTGTTCAAGCGCCTTCACTTGATGTGTCTATGGTGTGGGGAGACCCATACTATCAACACGTCACCAAGTTCAGTTTCTACCAAGCTTTCCTTTCTACACTATTGAGTGTTGGCTTTGCTATTCCTGTTGCTCACGCACTTTCTCGACGTGAGTTCTTTGGGAAGTCTCTACTACTAAAGTTGTTTGCGTCTACCTTAGTTCTGCCGGTGTTAGTTGGTGTATTTGGCTTATTGGCGATTTACGGTAACAGCGGCTTTTTAGCACAATGGCTGAAAAGCATCGATTCGGAGCTGCCGTTTTCCATCTATGGCCTGAACGGTATTTTACTTGCGCATGTGTTCTTTAATATGCCTTATGCAGCGCGGCTCCTTTTGCAGGCATTAGAGTCGATCCCCGCAGAGCAACATAAACTGTGTGCGCACCTTGGAATGAGCCATTGGGACAAATTCCGCTGGGTGGAATGGCCTCGCTTAAGACAACAACTGCCACACGTAAGTGGCTTGGTGTTTATGCTTTGCTTTACCAGTTTCGCCACCGTGATGGCGTTAGGCGGCGGACCGAAATCGACCACCATTGAACTTGCCATTTATCAGGCGATTAAGTTCGATTTTGATCTGCAGGCTGGGGCGCTTTTGGCACTGTGGCAAATGCTACTATGTGGCTTGTTAGCGATTGGCGTGCAGAAGTTGACGAAGCCAGTTTCAGTAAGCGCTGGCAGTACATCGGTACAGCAATATTTAACGAAGGATCATGGGTGGTCAAAAGCTTGGGATAGCTTTTGGATCATAGGTGCCTTTTTACTAGTAATACCACCACTTATGATGGTGGTGTTCAGTGGCATCAACCAGCAAGTTTGGTCGGTACTGACCGATGAGCGCTTTTGGTCCGCACTGTTCAATTCTCTCAAAGTTGCGATACTGGCGAGCTCTCTTGCTGTTGCTGCTGGTGTGTCGATTTTGCTGACCAGTCGACGTTGGCGATTGCAGTATAAAAATACTCTCGCCGATCAAATTGAGCTTATCGGAACCATTATCTTAGTAACGCCGGGATTGGTGATTAGCACCGGATTGTTCCTATTACTGCGATCGTTTACCGATGTATTCAGCTTGGCGTTTTTTGTGGTCATCTTAGTTAATGGCTTGATGGCATTGCCATATGTCATTAAGACTTTATCTCAACCTATGTTGCACATTGAGCAGCAGTATCAGTACGTGTGTGCCAGCTTAGGCATGCGTGGTTGGCAACGATTTAAAGTCGTGGAATGGCAAGCACTGCGCAAGCCGTTTGCCCATGCTTTTGCCATCAGCTTTATGTTTGCGATTGGTGACTTAAGTGCGATTGCCTTGTTTGGTGGGCAAGAATTTAGAACCTTGCCGCTGTATCTATTCCAACTGCTGGGCAGTTATCAAATGGATGCCGCTGCCGTGGTATCGGTTACTTTGCTGTTACTCAGCGTCGGCTGTTTTGCTTTGATTGAGAAAGTGTTGAAAACGAAGGAGAGAGCGTAATGTTAGTGTTGGATGATGTGCAGTACACCTATCAACGTGAACTGTTTCGTTTTGAGTTAGCTATTCAGCGTGGACAAATTGTTTCACTGATGGGGCCAAGTGGGGCGGGCAAATCAACCCTATTGGCGTTAGTTGCTGGTTTTATTAATCCAGACCATGGCGATATTCTGGTTGATAGTGAGTCTATCGTGCGTAAAGAGCCGTATCAGCGTCCGTTTTCAATGCTGTTCCAAGAGCATAATCTGTTTGCTCACCTGTCAGTAAGAGACAACATCGGTTTGGGTTTGCATCCGGGACTAAAGCTCACGGCAGACCAAAAGCTGCTTGTTGAGCAAGCGGCCAAGCAGGTCGGGGTTGCTGAGTATCTGGACCGTTTACCTGAACATCTTTCTGGTGGTCAGCGTCAGCGTGTGGCACTTGCGCGTTGTTTTGTTCAGCCGCACCCAATGTGGTTACTCGATGAACCTTTTTCTGCGTTAGACCCAGTATTGAGAGAAGAGATGCTGACACTGGTTAAACAACTTGCTGCTGAGCGTGGCATTACCGTTTTGATGGTGACGCACCACTTAAGTGACGCCAGAGCGATTGCTAGTCATTTTGCTTTTGTGGCTGGTGGTCAGGTTGAAGCTGCAGGAGAGATTGGTGAGCTTAACGCTCAACATAGCAGTAAAGCATTGAAGGCTTTTGTTAAAGCGGCAGGGTGATTACCCTGAGATAGAAAAATAAAAGGTTGATGCAAGCATCAACCTTTTTTGGTTTTGGGAGTTTGAATGAGCGTATTAGCCTTGAGGCTTCACCACCATAACGTTGATTGGTGAGTTCTCAACGACTTTGCTTGCTACAGAGCCCAGCATCACTTTGTTGATCTTTGAGCGTTTGTGGCTTGGCATAATGATAAGGTCAGCACCTAAGCGTTCAGCGTAATCAAGGATGGTTGCATACGCTTTACCTTCTGCCACGTGGACTTTGTAAATGACTTCATCATCGATATGTTGGTCTGCAAAGGCTTTGAGCTGTTGCTTTACATCTTGCTTCATTTTCGCCGCCGCGTCTTTCGGGAAGTAAGTCGCGACCATCGACATATGAATACCAGGTAAGACAGTAAGCAAGTGAACTTCAGCATTGGCTTGCTTTGCTTGCCATACCGCTAATTCAACGGCACGGTCAGAAAAGCCTTGGTCATTTAGATCAACCGGAACAAGAATTTGTTTGTACATTCAATGTCTCTCATTAAGGCCCCTTATCCTCGGGGCCAAATCGGTTATGCGCTCAGCTGTTCCTTACGAGCACGACGTTTTTGGTTCAGGGCAAGTACCAGCAAAATCATCAAACAAGGCACAAATACCCATTCTTTCATTGGTCGTTCAGCATCTTGAACTACCCATTTGATCTCCCAATCGAAGTCGATTCCTGAAGATTCTGCCGGGCTGCCAAATTCAACCATGTCTACGATCATTTTACCGTCGTTCTCGGTCAGCATTAGGCCCATTGAAGAAAGTCGTTCTTCAGCGGTTGCCGCTTTATCTTCGAACGGAAGACGTACCGTTTTTTCAACGTAGTCACCTTCAAGGTTTTCTCCAGCGACACGTAACTCTATGGATTCTCCTACATTTAACCCTTCTGTGATTTGAGCTATCTCAACACCAGGAGAAAGAACTTTCGCTGGGTAGAGCATGTCCCACCAAAAACCAGGACGGAAGAACGAGAAGGTTAATACTAATAGTAGGATCGTTTCCCACCACTTGTTACGTGTGAACCACCAACCTTGTGTTGCCGCGGAGAAGATCAACATCGCAATAATGGAAGAGATCACGGTTAACGCTAGGTGCCACCATGAATCAATGCCCATCAACAAGAGTTGAGTGTTGAAGACGAACATGAATGGCAGAATTGCGGTTCGAATATCGTAGGTAAAGCCTTGAATACCCGTACGAATTGGATCTGACTTAGCAATTGCGGCAGCGGCAAAGGCAGCTAAACCTACAGGAGGCGTATCATCTGCAAGGATACCGAAATAGAACACAAATAAGTGCACCGCAATCAGTGGGATGATAAGGCCATGAGCCGCACCCAGAGTTACGATAACCGGTGCCATTAGCGTTGATACCACGATATAGTTTGCCGTCGTTGGCAGGCCCATACCCAGGATCAAGCTGATCACTGCAGTAAACAACAGCATTAGGATGATGCTGCCACCAGAGATGAACTCGACGAAGTCTGTCATAACCAAGCCGATACCAGTCAAGGTGACCACGCCAACTACGGTACCCGCAGCAGCGGTTGCCACGCCGATACCGATCATGTTGCGTGCACCGGATACCAAACTCTCTGCGAGATCAACAAAACCGTCTTTGGTCTGCTCAACCAAGTCACCTTGTTTTGATAGCAATGCGATCAATGGGCGCTGCGTCAGCAAGATAAAGATCATGAACACGGTTGCCCAGAATGCTGACAGACCCGGTGAGAAGCGTTCTACAGTCAAACACCAAACCAGCACGACGATCGGTAGCAGATAGTGCAGGCCTGATTTAATCGTTGGGCCTGGATCTGGTACTTCGGTGAGCTCCGCATCAATTTCAATCGCGCCATCTTTCACGTGATTTGCTGAAACCTTCACCAGACCGACGTAAGCAATTAATAGGGCGATGGTTACAATGGTTGTTGCAGCATCGCCAAATACGTCTTTAGTCCAACCCACACCGTAGTAAACCAAGGCGCTGATGACGCACAAGCCAAGGATAGTGCCAGTAAATGACAATAGGCTTTGTAGCATGGTTGGGTTGTGGCGACGAGGAAGGCCGGTCATGCCTGCTTTACATGCTTCAAGGTGAACGATGTAAATCAGAGCAATGTAGGAAATAAGTGCAGGAAGTAGGGCTGCTTTGATTACCTCAACGTAAGAGATACCAACATATTCAACCATTAGGAAGGCTGCAGCGCCCATGATAGGCGGTGTTAGCTGGCCGTTCGTCGACGCAGCAACTTCAACCGCACCTGCCTTTGTACCCGGGAAGCCTACTCGCTTCATCAGTGGAATCGTAAAGGTACCTGTTGTTACTACGTTTGCGATGGATGAGCCCGAAACCAGACCAGATAGGCCGGATGCAACGACAGCCGCTTTTGCAGGACCGCCCTTCATGTGACCAAGCAGTGAGAAGGCGACTTTAATGAAGTAAGCACCTGCGCCCGCGCGTTCTAGCATTGCACCGAAAAGTACGAACAAGAATACAAACGAAGTCGATACGCCAAGTGCAACACCGAATACGCCTTCTGTGGTTAGCCATAAGTGTGACATTGCTTTGTTTAAGCTTGCACCTTTATGAGCAATAACATCTGGCATATATGGACCGGCAAAGGTGTAGGTCAGAAATACTGCGGCAACGACCATCAACGGTGGACCCAGTGCACGACGTGTTGCTTCAAGCAATAGAGCCATACCCGTTACTGAGACTACGATGTCAACGGTTGTCGGTGCACCAGAGCGCCCGGCCAGTTCGGTATAGAAAATATAAATGTAAGCTGCAGCAAAGCTACCCGCTAATGCCAATACCCAGTCGATTAATGGGATATGGTCACGCGGAGAGTTCTTCATTGCTGGGTAAGCAGTGAAAGCGAGGAAAGTGGCAAAAGTTAAATGAATTGCTCGCGCTTCAGTATCGTTGAGTACGCCAAAATTAAAAATAAATGGTAGCGGAGAGGCATACCATAATTGAAATAGCGACCAACACAGTGGTACGAACCATAAGATTCTACCTTGCAAGCCCATTGGGCTACGCGCACCTGTGTCTGCCTGAGCCACCATTTCTTGCACATCTTGTGACGGAGTGTTGTTCGTCGCCATGTACTTTTTCCTTATTATTGATGGTCCTGTCTGTATTGTGTATCGAGAACCCCGCTTCGCTATAACAGTGTAGTGAATAGAGCGAAGTTTGCTTTCGAGTGAATCGCTACAAATCTGTAACCCATTGATTTGTGGGTAAAGGAAATGTGCGGTTTCTTTTTTTAGGTGTGAGCGCGACTTCTGAAAGAAATCGTCAGATTGCATTCTGCAAGTTGAACAAAGCATGCTGGCAAACGATCGTTACCAGCATACTTAATCAGGCAGAAAACCATCCTTTTCTGCCTGAGCTTGAAGTCAGTAGTTGCTTACTTAAGCAGACCTACTTCTTTGTAGTACTTTTCCGCACCTGGGTGAAGAGGGATAGAAAGACCAGCTTTCACCATGTCTTCTTTCTTCAGGTTTGCAAATGCAGGGTGTAGACGTTTGAATGTATCGAAGTTTTCGAATACTGCTTTTGCAACGTTGTAAGCGACGTCATCTGAAACATCAGAAGTCGTTACCATTGTCGCCGCAACACCGAAGCTGTTTACGTCTTTATCTGTACCACGGTACATGCCAGCAGGTACTGTGCTGAATGCGTAGTAAGGGTTGTTAGCAACGATCTTTTCGATTTCAGCGCCTGTCGCTGGGACAAGTTTTGCATCACAAGAGGTTGTTGCTTCTTTGATTGAACCGTTCGGGTGACCAACCATGTAGATGAATGCATCGATCTTGTTGTCACATAGTGCTTGTGAACGCTCAGAGCCTTTTAGCTCAGATGCCAGTTTGAAGCTGTCGTTTGTCCAGCCCATTGCATCCATCACTACACCCATTGTCGCGCGGTCACCAGAGCCTGGATTACCGATGTTGACGCGTTTACCTTTAAGGTCTTGAACGTTTTCGATACCAGAATCTGCACGTGCGATGATGTTAAAAGGTTCTGTATGAAGAGAGAACATTGCACGTAGCTTTTTGTACGGGCCTTGTTCAGCAAACTTGCTCGTACCGTTATAGCCATGGTATTGCCAATCCGATTGCACGATACCAAAGTCTAGCTCGCCAGCACGGATAGTGTTGACGTTGTAAATTGAGCCGCCAGTCGATTCTACTGAACAACGAATGTTGTGATCTTTACGACCTTTGTTTACCAATTTACAAATAGCACCACCAGTAGGGTAGTAAACACCTGTAACAGAGCCAGTACCGATAGTAATAAACTCTTGAGCGTTAACTGCGCCTGCGCCCATAACTGCTGCAGCGATAGCGCCTACTTTTAGAAGTTTGTTAAATGCCATGAATTTCCTTCCTTATATTCATTATTAACCCGGAAATAACCTTAAATTATTTCAGGAGTTTCCTATTCGGAAACGGCATCTTTTCCAATCCAATCGTTTGAAAAAGCGAGCGAATCATAACAAAAAATTGGCAGAAAATTATCCGATTGTTAAAACTTATAGCGAATAAGTCTAAATCCTGCGACAAGTGTCGGAGATAAATTTGATGTGTAATTCTTTCCAGAACAAATACTTATGCTTGGTTTTGATAGGAGTATTAAAAAAATCAATAGCGTGATGTTAATCACAAAAGTGGTGGGTGAAAAATAGTCTGATAAATCAAAAAATTTACATTTTTCATGGGCTACAAAACTCAACGAATTTCATAGCCCACAAACAGTTACTTAGCCTGTGTATTCGAAAAGTTCACACACTGACTTGAACAATTGTTCTGTAGAAACTGGCATTGTTGGGGTAATGAAGATGGTGTCATCGCCGGCTACTACGCCAAGAATACCCTCAGATTTACCCAAAGAATCCAGTAGGCGGGCAATCAATTGAGCCGCACCAGGGCCAGTGTGGATGACTACTAATGCTGCGTTGTGGTCGATATCTAAGACCAACTCACGCAGAGAGCTACTTACTGTAGGTACACCTAATTCTGCTGGTAGACAGTAAACCATCTCCATTTTTGCATTACGTGTACGAACCGCACCAAACTTCGTCAGCATACGGGAGACTTTAGATTGGTTGATGCTTTCAAAACCTTGTTGTTTTAGTGCATCTACGATCTCGCCCTGTGAGCCGAAGCTCTCTTCTTTTAATAAGGCTTTAAAAGCGCGAACTAAGTTATCTTGTTTTTCTGAATTGCGCATAGTCGTTATGATTCTCTTATTCAAGGGTCAGAAATTTTGCATATTCTCGCATATATATTCATGCAGTGCCAAAAAGTCACGGTAATATGTTAATTCCATCACTGTAAACCCTATACGGGATAGGGTTCTTTAAGTGTAAAAATACTGACCTATTTATTGCACTGAATTTCTTGTCATTTCAACAGAATAACCGAATAATCAGCGCTCTGTTTGTAGCACGGTAACACTGAGTTGCGCGAGGTCGCAAAGCTGACGTTAATTGATTGTAATCAAGTTGTGATTCCGATAGCTTTGTTTCAGCTGGTTACAAAATACCCGACGAATACGTTTATAAGAGAAATACTCTCAAGGAGAACTACATGAAAGTAGCCGTTATTGGTGCCGCAGGTGGCATCGGTCAAGCCCTGGCCCTTCTACTTAAGAACCGCCTTCCTGCAGGTTCTGATTTAGCCCTATACGATATTGCTCCAGTAACTCCTGGTGTGGCTGCTGATCTTAGCCATATCCCAACTCCGGTTTCTATCAAAGGTTACGCTGGTGAAGATCCAACGCCTGCACTTGAAGGTGCAGACGTAGTACTGATCTCTGCTGGTGTAGCTCGTAAGCCTGGTATGGATCGTGCGGATCTGTTCAATGTAAATGCTGGTATCGTTAAATCGCTAGCAGAAAAGATCGCCGTTGTGTGTCCTACAGCATGTGTAGGTATCATCACTAACCCAGTTAACACGACAGTGCCAATCGCTGCTGAAGTTCTGAAAAAAGCGGGCGTTTACGATAAACGCAAACTGTTCGGTGTAACAACACTAGACGTTATCCGTTCAGAAACATTCGTCGCAGAGCTGAAAGACAAAGATCCAGGTGACGTTCGCGTTCCTGTGATCGGTGGCCACTCTGGCGTAACCATTCTGCCTCTACTTTCTCAAGTTGAAGGTGTTGAGTTTACTGCTGAAGAAGTGGAAGCGCTAACGAAGCGTATCCAGAACGCAGGTACAGAAGTTGTAGAAGCTAAAGCGGGTGGCGGTAGCGCAACTCTATCTATGGGTCAGGCGGCGTGTCGCTTTGGTCTAGCGCTAGTTCGCGCTCTTCAAGGTGAAGAAGGCGTGGTTGAGTGTGCGTACGTCGAAGGCGACAGCGAGCATGCACCATACTTCGCACAACCTGTGAAGCTAGGTAAAGACGGCGTAGAAGAAGTACTAAGCTACGGCGCATTGAGCGACTACGAAAAGTCTGCGCTTGACGGTATGTTAGAAACGCTAAATGGCGACATTAACATTGGTGTTGAGTTTGCCAAGTAAGCTTCTTGCTCTGTAGAAGCCATATAAAAGAAGAAAGCCGATCTTACGATCGGCTTTTTTGATCCTTTCATCTCAATGCGCGTAACATAGTCAGTGTTAAGCCACTTTGTGAGGAGAAGATGATGGAAGCGAGTCGAATCCGTAAAGGTATGGTTGTAGAGTGTCAGCAAGGGGTGGGAACCATCTTAGTGGTTGACCAAGAAGCAGAAACGGTATTGTTGGCTAAGCAGGGCTCGGAAGAGCAGTTGGCGGTAAGCTTTGACGAGATCGAAGACAACCCTCAACTACATGGTAATTGTGATCAGTACTATTAGGACTAACACCCATCCAACAAACCACAGATAACAAAAAGGAAGAGCTCGGCTCTTCCTTTTTACTTTAGGGTCTTTCTATTCAGCCTTAGCTAGTTCGCTTCACGGCCATGTGAGCGAGAGTAACCAATGCTTGCTTATAATCGGATTCAGGCAGTACAGACAGCTCAGCAATCGCTTTATCAGCTTCTTCTAGTGCTTTTTGCGTTGTGTATTCAAGAGAACCAGCTTCTTGCATGACAGCTAAGATGTCTTCTAATCGATCCATGCCGTTGGCTTTCTCGATTGCTTCACGAATCATCGCTGTGTTCTCTGGCGTTGTATTATGCATCGCATGCAAAAGAGGGAGCGTTGGTTTGCCTTCTGCTAGGTCGTCGCCAACATTCTTACCCATGTCTTCACCGTCAGACGTATAGTCCATAACGTCATCGATAAGTTGGAATGCGGTACCCAGATATTTGCCGTAGTTTTGCAGCGCAACTTCTACGTTTTCTGGAGCGTCATTTAAGATCGCACCAATTTGCGTTGCTGACTCAAACAGACGAGCTGTTTTCGAGTAGATGACCTGCATGTAGCTTTCTTCAGTGGTGTCAGGATCATTGCAGTTCATTAACTGCTGAACTTCACCTTCTGCGATCACATTTACTGCATCACTCATTAGTTTAAGGATCTTCATTGATCCTAGCTCAGTCATCATTTGGAATGAGCGAGTGTAAATAAAGTCCCCAACTAATACGCTCGCCGCATTACCAAATGCAGCGTTCGCCGTCGCTTTACCACGACGCATGTCTGACTCATCAACTACATCATCGTGCAACAGAGTTGCTGTATGGATGAACTCGATAAACGCCGCCGCCATAGTATGGCCGTTACCTTGGTAACCAAGAGCACGTGCTGACAATATCGCCAGAAGTGGTCTTAAGCGTTTGCCTCCACCACTTACGATATAGAAACCGAGTTGGTTGATTAAAGAGACATCAGAATTTAGTTGGGCTTGAATTGTTTCATTCACTTTTGCCATGTCATCGGCAGTAAGCGCTTGGATAGTTTTAAAATCCATCGTATATCCGGCTGAAGTTAGACCCTGCAAGGCTTATTCGATTTATATAATTGTCGAATAATACACTAAAAAACGTTGATTAATACATTACTAAAGGGCATGATTGCCGCACTTTTCTTTGGCGATTAGCTTTTCGCCAATTTTTTCAAAATATGGCTTGTCATAGGGGCATCTCTTCTGTAGAATCTGCGCCCTATTGATGATTAGTTTAGCGCACACCCTCATGAAAAGGCTGTGCGGAAAAAGCGGAGTAAAATATGTACGCTGTTTTCCAATCTGGTGGTAAACAACACCGTGTAAGCGAAGGTCAAACTCTTCGTTTAGAGAAATTAGACGTTGAAACTGGTGCAACTGTAGAATTTGATAAAGTTCTTCTTGTTGCTAACGGCGAAGACATCAAAGTTGGTGCTCCTCTTGTAGAGGGCGGCAAAGTTGTTGCTGAAGTTGTACAACACGGTCGTGGCGATAAAGTTAAAATCGTTAAGTTCCGTCGTCGTAAGCACTCTCGTAAGCAACAGGGTCACCGTCAGTGGTTCACTGAAGTGAAGATCACTGGTATCAACGCTTAATCTATTAGGAGAGTTTAACAATGGCACACAAAAAAGCTGGTGGTTCTACTCGTAACGGCCGCGATTCAGAAAGCAAACGTCTAGGTGTTAAGCGTTTCGGTGGTGAATCTGTTCTTGCAGGTAACATCATCGTTCGTCAACGTGGTACTAAGTTCCACGCTGGTAACAACGTAGGTATCGGTAAAGACCACACTCTATTCGCTCTTACTGAAGGTAAAGTGAAGTTCGAGGTTAAAGGTCCTAAGAACCGTAAGTTTGTAAGCATCGAAGCTGAGTAATTTTACCTTTTAGGTTAATTACTAAAGCTTTAAAGCTGAATTCAAAAGCCCTGCCGATTCGGCGGGGTTTTTTATTTGTAGCAGTCGACATATCGAAGTTTCTCGTCCTGACCTCGAACGGTAGGTATCTGGGAGCTTAGATCTGTCATCTGCTAAAATTGTTTGATGACAAGTCAGATTTAATCCACGCACGAAGTAGTCGGAGTAAAAGATGAAGTTCGTAGATGAAGCGGTAGTAAAAGTTCAGGCTGGTGACGGCGGTAGCGGCGTTGTAAGTTTCTGGCGTGAAAAATTCATCACTAAAGGTGGCCCAGATGGTGGCGACGGTGGTGATGGTGGTGATGTATACATCCAAGCCGATGAAAACCTAAATACCCTGATCGATTACCGTTTCCAACGCTTTTACGAAGCAGAACGCGGTGAAAACGGTCGCGGCGGTAACTGTACTGGTAAACGTGGTAAAGACATCACACTTCGCGTGCCAGTAGGTACTCGCGCAGTTGATATCCATACCAATGAAATCGTTGCAGAAGTAGCAGAACACGGTAAGAAAGTGATGGTCGCTAAAGGCGGCTGGCACGGTCTTGGTAACACGCGTTTTAAATCTTCAGTAAACCGCGCTCCTCGTCAGAGAACGCTAGGTACTAAAGGTGAAATCCGTGAAATCCGTCTAGAGCTATTGCTATTGGCAGATGTTGGTATGCTTGGTCTACCTAACGCAGGTAAATCAACCTTTATCCGCGCAGTATCAGCAGCAAAACCAAAAGTAGCAGATTACCCATTTACTACATTAATCCCAAGCTTGGGTGTGGTGAGTGTGGTTCCTGAGAAGAGCTTTGTGGTTGCAGACATTCCTGGTCTAATCGAAGGCGCAGCTGACGGTGCTGGTCTAGGTATTCGCTTCCTTAAGCACCTAGAGCGTTGCCGCGTATTGCTGCACATGATTGATATCATGCCTATCGATCAGTCAGATCCAATTCAAAATGCCCTAACCATCATTGATGAGCTGGAGCAGTACAGTGAAAAACTAGCAGGTAAACCTCGTTGGCTAGTCTTCAACAAAACGGATCTGATGCCAGAAGAAGAAGCGAATGAAAAGATCCAAGAGATCTTGGATGCGCTAGGTTGGGAAGACGAGTACTTTAAGATCTCGGCGATCAACCGTAACGGTACAAAAGAGCTTTGCTACAAGTTAGCTGACTTTATGGAAAACCTACCTCGTGAAGAGGAAGAAGTTGCTGAAGAAGATAAAGTAAACTTCATGTGGGATGATTACCATAAAGACGCGATTGCTGGCAAAGACGTTATCACTGAAGAAGATGACGACGATTGGGATGATTGGGACGATGAAGAAGACGACGGTCACGTTGTTTACGTCCGCGACTAATCGCTAGCTAATTCATTAAGCCGCAATGTTTATTGCGGCTTTTTTTGTATCTAAATCATGTTTAGACGATGTGATTTGCGGCACAATAATGAGCTTAACGGACTTAGGAAGTATTTATGACATCGGAAGTTATATCGTCTTGTGCAACGACGGCATCCAACCAAAGGGCCATTTCTCGGCTCGTTGCCCAAGCTGGGCAAATGCTATTAGCTCACGGAGCAGAGAGTACGCTTGTGAGTGACATCATGCAGCGCATCGGTATTGCCTGTGGTGTCAGCGAAGTGGCAGTCGCATTATCTGCGAACGCTTTGGTTGTCACGACAGTCAAAGACGATCACTGCATTACAACAACCAGAAGTTGCGCCGATCGCGGGATCAACATGCGAGTGATCACCCAGATCCAACGTATTTGTATCATGATGGAGCGTGGATTGCTCGATGTGAGAATGGCGCAGAAGAAACTCAATACTATTAGCCCTGAGCGCTATAACCGTTGGTTAGTGGTGTTTATGATCGGCCTCTCTTGTGCTGCCTTTAGTCATCTGGCTGGTGGAGACTTAGGTGTGTTTGTTATGACGTTTCTTGCTTCTGCTGGCGGTATGATCGTTCGACAAGAAATTGGCCATCGCCACTTTAATCCTCTTCTCAACTTCGCTGTCACGGCGTTTGTGACCACGCTAATCTCTGCTCAAGCGGTGATTTTTGACATCGGTAACTTGCCAACCGTTGCGATGGCATCATCTGTATTGATGCTAGTACCCGGTTTCCCACTGATTAACTCGGTTGCCGATATGCTGAAAGGCCATATCAACATGGGCATCGCACGATTCACTATGGCGAGCTTGCTTACTCTCGCAACTTGCCTTGGCATTGTAGCGGCGATGGAAGTCACCGGTATCTGGGGATGGATGAGCTAATGAGTGTGTTTGATTTGGCCTTAGGGCTCTTAAACGATATGTTCTTTGCCGCTATTCCTGCCGTTGGTTTTGCAATGGTGTTTAATGTGCCACAGAAGGCGCTGAAGTACTGTGCGATAGGCGGTGCGATTGGTCACGGCAGCCGCTATTTAATGATGCACTTCGGTTTACCAATTGAGTGGGCAACGTTTTTTGCGGCGACGTTAGTAGGTTTAATCGGTGTTCACTGGTCTCATCGTTTTCTTGCCCACCCAAAAGTCTTCACTGTGGCAGCTTTGATTCCTATGGTTCCGGGTGTATTCGCTTATAAAGCAATGATTGCCATGGTGGAGATAAACCATTTGGGTTACTCACCTGAACTTATTGCGACGTGCATGGAAAACTTTCTTAAAGCGATGTTTATTATTGCAGGCTTAGCGGTTGGCTTGGCGGTTCCGGGGCTGCTATTCTATCGCCGTCGACCAATAGTTTAAGGACACAGTATGATCATCAGCATGATTGCCGCGATGGCAGACAACCGAATCATCGGTAAAGACAATCAGATGCCTTGGCATCTTCCGGCAGATTTTGCATGGTTTAAGCGCTGTACAATGGGTAAGCCTGTTGTGATGGGACGTAAAACTTATGAATCAATCGGACGTCCTTTACCTGGCCGTTTGAATATTGTCATCAGCCGTGATGCTTCACTTTCCATTGAAGGTGTCACGACCGTTACGTCGATTGAGCAAGCGCTTGAGATTGCTGGTGAAGTGGAAGAAGTGATGATCATTGGTGGTGGGGCGATTTATGCTGCGTGTTTACCGATGGCTAACAAACTGTATGTCACGCATATTGAAGCCGAAATTGAGGGCGATACTCAGTTCCCAGATTGGGGGAATGAGTTTAAAGAAACATACTCTGAAGCGTATCAAGCGGATGAGAAAAACGCTTACAACATGCGTTTTACGATTTTAGAAAAATAATCAAATTGAGCCGAATAAGAAAAGCACCGCAAATGCGGTGCTTTTTGTTTTCTAGTCCGGCAATCGGGGCTGTTAACTGAGTGCTTGTTGAGTGAAAACTTGCTTGTCTTCCCAACGAATCATGGTGAGCGATCCACCCCAAACGCAGCCAGTATCAAGACCAATGATGCTTTCATCTATATGACCTTGCAGTGCAGCCCAGTGGCCAAACAACACCGCTTTTTCTAAAGGTACTCGTTGTGGCAGTTTGAACCACGGCACGAGCTCATCTTCCGAGACCTCTTGCGGTGGTAGTTTGCAATCCATATCTAAGCGACCATCAGGGAAGCAAAAACGCATGCGAGTAAATGCATTGATGGTGTAGCGATAGCGGTCGAGTCCTGAAAGGGATTTATCCCAGAGATCAGGCTGGTTGCTGTACATATTTTCTAGCAGCCAAGGCAATTGTTTACTTCGAATGATCGCTTCCACTTCACGTGCGCAGCTTCTAGCAGTATCAAGATCCCATAGTGGAGAGATGCCTGCATGACACATGACAAAGTCATCGTGTTCTGCCAACAGTGGTTGTTGTGATAGCCAAGTCAGCAGTTCTTTTTTGTCTGGAGCAGAGAAGATTGGCGCGGTCTTATCCTTGTCTTTGACCTTTTTTAGCCCTTGAGAAACGGCCATTAGGTGCAAGTCATGGTTACCCAAAACGACTTTTGCGCTGTCACCAAGAGACTTAACAAAGCGCAATGTCTCTAAAGACTTAGGCCCTCGAGCGACAAGGTCGCCAGCCAACCAAAGTTGGTCATGTGACGCAGAAAAATTGACTTGCTCTAGCAGTTGTTGCAGTTCATCAAAACAGCCTTGGATATCACCAACAATATAGGTAGCCACTGAGTCTCCTGATTAATTTAACACGTTTGGTATCGCCAAACGGAATGGGTCGATCTCGGTGATAAATTCATTGCCCTTTTCATCCAGCAGAATGTAGTGTCCTTGCATTACTCCAACCGGCGTCTCAAGTGCTGTGCCACTACTGTAGGTGTATTCGTCGCTACCGCAAATAAAAGGTTGCTGGCCGACGACACCTTCGCCTTCTACGGTCATTTGCTTGCCATTGGAATCGGTAATCAACCAGCGGCGGCTGATTAATTGCACGGTTTGTTGGCTGAGGTTTTTTATCGTAATGACGTAAGCAAAAACGTAGCGTTGCAGTTCAGGGTTGGACTGTTCTTCAATGTATTTGGTATGAACTTGAATTTTGATGCAGGGTTGAATGACGTCCATGTGCACTCCTCGAGAAACGTAATATCCCAATAATAATAAGCCAAACCGGCAGGGGTTTGGCTTATCGTTTGAGTTCTTAGTGCTGCGGGTTATCCGCGAGCCAGTTCGCCATGGCGACGAATTGTTGTAGCGTCAGGTTCTCTGGACGCATGCTTGGGTTGACACCAAGCTCTTCCAACACTTCTGCACTGATCAGTGCTTTGTAACAGTTACGTACTGTTTTACGGCGTTGGTTAAAGCCTTCACGACATACTCGCTCCAGCAAACGCAAATCTTTTGCAGGATGTGGCAGCTCTTCGTAAGGCACAAGACGAACAACAGCAGAGTCTACTTTTGGTGGCGGAACAAACGCCGTTGGTGGTACTTCTAGTACAGGCACAACTTTACAGTAGTATTGAGCCATAACCGTTAGACGGCCGTAAGCTTTGCTACCAGGACCTGCTGCCAAACGATTTACCACTTCTTTTTGAAGCATAAAGTGCATGTCTTGAATGTCTTTATGGAATTCAAATAAGTGGAACATCAATGGTGTAGAGATGTTGTATGGCAAGTTACCGAAGATACGTAGCTTGTTGTTTGGCTTCACCAACTGAGTGAAGTCAAAGCGCATTGCATCGCCTTCATGAATTGTAAGCTTGTCAGCCAATTCTGGGTGGTTGCGTAGACGCTCTGCTAGATCTCGGTCTAACTCGATAACCGTGAACTTATCGACTTCGCGGCCAACAGGTTCGGTAATTGCACCAAGGCCCGGGCCGATCTCAACAAGGTTCTGACCTGGTCTTGGGTTAATTGCTGATACGATACCGTCAATAATGTATGGATCGTTCAGGAAGTTTTGACCAAAACGTTTACGCGCTTTGTGTCCTAAATGGACATCATTTCTCATTGTTTCTTCTCTACCAATTCTATCGCATGCGTGAGCGCTGTTCGGAAGCTCCCTGTATCCGCTTGACCTGTCCCTGCCAGCTCTAATGCAGTACCGTGATCCACCGAGGTTCTTATAAATGGTAGACCAAGCGTAATGTTTACTGAACGACCAAAGCCTTTGTATTTTAATACTGGCAACACTTGATCGTGGTACATACCTAAAACAGCATCAGCATCGTTTAAATACTTTTCATTGAAAATGGTGTCTGCCGGCAATGGGCCGATCAGATTGATTCCTTTTTCTTGTCGAATCTTTTCCAATGTCGGAGTGATGGTCTCGATCTCTTCGCGACCCAAACAGCCATCTTCTCCCGCATGTGGATTTAGCCCGCAAACATAGATGTTTGGCTGCGAGATGGCAAATTTTTCTACAAGATCTTTATGAAGAATATCGATGATTTTTTCTAATCGCTCTTCCGTGACGGCTTTAGATACGTAAGCCAAAGGGATATGCGTTGTTACTAGAGCAACTCGCAGGCCTTCGGTGGCTAGCATCATCACGACCAACGGTGTGTTGGACTTCTCGGCGAAGAACTCAGTATGTCCACTGAACGCTACACCTGAGCGATTTATCACCCCCTTATGCACAGGGCCGGTGACAATAGCATCAAATTCATCATTCATACAGCCCAAAGCGGCTCTTTCTAGTGTTTTTAACACGTAGTGGCCGTTGGCTTCATTAAGTTGACCAGCTACCGCAGTCTCTGCGATTTCGATGTGGTCTATGATTAAGGTGCCAGCTTGTTGCGCTTTGGGTGCTTCTTCTGGATTGTAATCAAACAGTTGAACGTTTATGCCAAGTTGATTGGCTCTTTCTGCCAATACATTTTTGTCTGCACATACGACGATTTGGTGCGCCCAGTCTTCCTTAGACAGAGCCAACACCAAATCAGGGCCGATGCCCGCAGGTTCCCCAGCGGTCACGACGATTCTACGAATCGAATTAGTTGCCATCATTGTTATCCACGATTTCAACGAATGCGCTTGCGCGTAGCTCTTGCATCCATGCGCCAGCTTCTTCATTAAACTTACGGTTAAATAGAATGCGGTAAGCTTTGTTCTTCATTGCTGAGTCTGTGCGGTCAACTTGACGGCGGTCTAGTACTTCAACAATGTGCCAACCGTGTACGGTTTTGAACGGTGCACTGATTGAGCCTACTGGTAGTGTTTCTACTTGGTGTTTAAATTCTGGTACGTATAAATCAGGTGTTTGGTAACCCAGTTCACCATTTTGAGCGGCTGAACCTGGGTCTTGGCTGTATTGCGTTGCCAATTGGCCGAAGGTCGCTTCACCTGCTTTGATACGGCGGATGAACTCGTTTAGTTCTTTCTTCGCGCCATCGTCACTTAAGATAACGGTTGGTTTGATAAGGATATGACGAGCATTTACCTCTGTGACCGCTACGGTTTCAAGACCTTTCACATCTTCAATTTTTAGGATGTGGAAACCGATGCCGCTTCGGAATGGGCCAATGATACTGCCTTTGTTTTGCATCTTGATTTGGTCAGCAAAGATGGTCGGCATTTCTTCTTTACGCATCCAACCCCAATCACCACCTTGTAGTGCTTTCGGGCCTTTTGAGTAGGTGTACGCCATTTCAGAGAAATCTGCACCGTCTTTGAGTTTCTGAACTAATGCATTGGCTTCTGCTTCGACTTCTGACTTGTCTTTGTCGTCAGAGAAACGAAGTTGGATATGGCCAATCTTGTATTGAACGGTTGCGTTAGTTTCTTTCGCCAATTGGTCTGCAAGGCTATCTACCTCAGCAGGAAGAATGTTGATACGACGACGAACCAGTGCATTACGCGCTTCAGAAGCGGCAATTTCTTTACGAATCTGTTCGCGGAATTCAGAGTAGCTTAGACCTTCTGCTTGTACAGAGGCTGCCAACTGTTCCACGCTTTGGTTGTTGTTGCGAGCAATCTCTGCAATCGCTTGATTGAGGCGGTTATCATCGATACGTACACCGATACGCTCAGCTTCTTGGCCTTGAAGCGTGTCGATAATAAGCTTTTCTACCACTTGGTCTTTCAGCACGCTTGCTGAAGGTAGACTCTTGCCACTTTGGCGAGCGTTTGCTTGAAGCGTTTTCATCGCGGTATCGATGTCGCTTTGCAGAATCACACCATCGTTTACGATGACTGCAACCTTATCAAGCTCTACTGGCGCTGCTGTTACACCACAAGAAAGTAGGGTGGTGAATAAGAGTGATTTCCAAATTTTCATTAAAAATTCCGTCAGTAATAGTGATTAAGCGTCTTGTTATAGGTAAGACGCTTAATTTGATTAATTGTTCAAATAGAATGGTCGACCGTATTTGATCGCATTGTCTGAGCCATCAAGTTCTTTCGCGGCGGTATCTGCACGTTGGTTGGTTGCAAAACCCTGAATACCGAAGTTAACACTGATGTTATTTTCGTATTTCGGTGATGAACCATCGCTACCGATCGCTTTTTCATCCCAGCCCAATAGTTGGTTTGAGTAGGTTAGACCGAAGTACCAACAATCTGATTGGTAGCGCAAGCTGGCTAGCCATTCCATATCAATATTTTCATTTAGGTCGTAGTAGTACTGACCGCTTGCAGACCAGCTCGGGTTGAACTCGTATGCCGCTACGATACCCGCTTGTGAAATGCCTTTACGAGTGATCGTATCTAGGTTTTCGACAATGATCGTATCTTCGATGTACTCACGCGTTACGTAGCGGTAGTTACCTTGAATAAAACCGCCGTTAAATTGGTATTCCAAGGTGCTGTTTGCCAGTTGCATTGAGCTCAAGTCGATGTCGTACTGGAGACCACCGTGGTAGAACAGGTAATCGTTGTAGTTGAAATCGGTTTCAATTGCCCATGATGAATAGTTAGACGTTTCATCGGGCATGCTTGGGTTATTGCTGAGCTTAGTCTTCTTGTCGAAGTAGTAGATCTGACCAAACGAAACGTTCAGGCGTTCTTTGTAATCATCATCGAAGAAGCGAGTACTTGCACCGTAGCTTAACTGGTTTGCAGAAGCGATCTTGTCAATACCACTGTATTTACGGCTGCGGAATAGACCGTAGTAGTCGGTTTGCAGCAAGGTGGTGTCGTAGTTGTAGATGTTGCTCTGGTCTTCATCCGGCACATACAAGTATTGCAACTGTGGCTCAAGTGTTTGGGTATAACCTTCAATCCAACTTGTATCACGCTCAAGGTACATACGCGCATGGGTACGGAATTCTGGAATGACACGTGACACGTTTTCATCCAGTGTATTACGTAGGTCTGGATCAGTCAGTCCTTCTAAGTCTTGCGAGTAGTATGTCGACAAGACGCGAGCTTCTGTAGTCCAAGTTGCCCAAGAGTTCGATAGAGGAATAGTAATGCCTGGCTCGACGTGAACACGGGTTGCATCTGGCTTCGCAGTATCATCGGTATCGAAGCGGCTAAGTTGGCTCTTCACATCGAAATTTACGTAGTTACCCCATAGTGGCGTGTAGTAGTTCAACTCAAGTTCAGGCAGAAGACGGTATGGTTGGTTGTCTTCTTCTAGCAGGATTTGGAAGTCACGGACTCGTAATGATGCATCCCAGAAGTTTGAGCGGTATTTCACTTCACCTTCTTGGAGTAATTGGCCATCTTCACGGTTACCAATGTCAGAATCTAGATCTCGGAAGTAGTTGATATCACTCACTTTGGAGTAATCAAGGCTGACTACCCATTGCTTGTTGATAATACCATCGTGTTTAAATTGGTAACCCCAGCGCGACTCGTCATCGTACTTTTTGTCGCTGCCCATGTATTCGCCTTTGATCTCACCGTCACCCCAACCATCGGTTAGGTAGCGGAAATCAGTATCCAGCTTATTACCACGCTTTTGCATGTACATAGGTGTAATCGTCATGTCGTACTGTGGCGCGATATTCCAGTAAAATGGAAGCTCGACCTCCATACCATCACTCGAGCCATACGACATAGACGGGAATAGGAAACCCGTTTTACGTGTGTCGCCAATTGGCATGGTCATATACGGTACGTAGAAAACTGGCACATCCAATATTTCGAAACGTGGGTGGTGCAGGGTTGCTGTCTCTTCGTCTTGGTCGACATCGATGCCCGATGCAACTAATCGCCAAGCGTTATCACCCTGAGGACAAGAGGTAATCGAACCATCTTCTAGCTCATACACTGACTGACCAGTACGTGCGATGTATGCCGCTGTACCTCGACCTTGTTGGCAAAGGAACTGATAATCGGTGTTTTCGAGTGAGAAGGTATCTTGGTTGATGTCGTTGGTCACACGGTCAGAGCGTGCTTTCACCTTACCATCGTTGAAGGTCACGTTACCTTCGGCCACAACCACGTTGTCTTGCTGGTGAAGTGTTACGCTATCCGCGGTGATTTTCTTCGGGCCTTGCGTTACTTCAACGTTGCCAGAGTACTGAGCTTTGTCGCCATTGATGGCTTGTAAGCGGTCTGCTTGTACGACGACTTCAGAGTTAAGCGCGTCCTCCTCACCACTTGTTTCGACCAAACATTGATCTGTGGTGGGCATTTCCTGCACACTATCATTGATATTCGCTTCAGCTTGAGTGGTAGGTACAAACAAGGCGGTGCTGATAGAGGCCGCTAAACATGTGCGGGAGAAATGTTGCATTGAATTGAACTTTCCTGTGTCACTGCTACTCGATGGCTATAGGGCTTGTTGTACCCTCGCGTTATAGCCAAATGAATCAACTATAGTTTGCAATTATCCCAGAGCATGGATTCGCTGTGGCATAATGCCGATATAAAATAGCTGCAAAGATAGCCAGGCTAAATAGCCTGATCTGAAAAAAACTAATTCCATTATCATAAAGGAAATCGTTGCGTCCGGCACTATAAGACCGCCGTCGTCGATAAAAATTCATTGATAGAGAACACATAATGCATATTTTTGGCAAAATTTTGGGTGCCTTTTTTGGCTTGTTACTCGGTGGCCCATTCGGTTTATTGTTTGGCCTATTTATCGGTCACCAATTCGATAAAGCGCGCCGTTTAAGCCAAGCTGGATTTTCTACAGGTGGTTTCGGTAAAGGGCCTAGCCAAGCTCAGCGCCAAGAAGAATTTTTTAAAGCTGCATTCGCAGTAATGGGACACGTGGCAAAAGCCAAAGGTCAAGTCACCAAAGAAGAGATCCAATTGGCTTCGACCATGATGGATCGTATGAATCTCCATGGAGAGCAACGACGTGCTGCACAAGATGCTTTTCGTGAAGGTAAAGAGAGCGATTTCCCATTAGAAGATGTGTTGGTTCGTGTGAAGATCTCTTCGGCAGGGCGTTTTGACCTGCTGCAATTCTTCCTAGAACTGCAAATCTCGGCTGCCTTTGCTGATGGCTCGATTCATCCGAGTGAACGTAATGTCCTGCATAAAATTGCCCGTGGCTTGGGTTTCTCTTCAGAGCAATTAGAGCGTCGCCTGCACATGCAAGAAGCGGCGTTCCGTTTCCAAAGCCAAGGTGGCTTCCATGGCCAGCAGCAAGGACAATACCAATCCGCTGGCTGGCAACAAGCTTCGCAAGCGGATCAGTTGGCGGACGCTTATAAAATTCTGGATGTGTCTTCAGATGCAGACGGCAAAACAGTGAAGCGTGCTTACCGTAAATTGATGAATGAGCATCACCCAGATAAGTTGATGGCAAAAGGCTTACCACCAGAGATGATGAACGTCGCGAAAGAAAAGTCGCAAGAGATTCAAAACGCTTACGATCTGATTAAGAAAGTCAAAGGCTTTAAGTAGCCGGAAGTTTTCTATCAAGTATTGGATTTAAAAAGGGCACAGGGTGCCCTTTTTTCATGTCTTAGTCTTTGAGTTGCTGGTGTCTTTAGCTTTTGGCCTATCATGATCCTAACGCTAATTGACCTCAAATCTCCCCAGTTTAGTTGGCTTGATTCAAGTCCCAATCGTATTCGTATTTCACGTTGCCTGAGAAGTTTTTGTATTGCGGGGCATATTGAGCAATGTGGTTGAATACTTGCTTCTTACCGCCAAAATCTTCGGCAAACCAATCATAAATAGAAGATAGCTGTGCCGTGTTACCTTGGATGGATACGCCTTTGCTGCTGTTGATAAATGTTTTTGCAGCTCTTTCGAGTAAGGCTTGAGAGTTGTCGGCAGTGAATGCTTGAGTCTGTAAATTTGGGCAACCTAAGCTGGCACAGTTCACCGCGTAATGGGTTCTTGGATCATTCCAGATTGGACGCAAAATTCGATGCTCAATATCGTTTAAAGTCAAGTTCTTCCCATTTATCTCGACCACATCATCTCCCCAAGGGCCAAAGCTAAACAAGCCGCCCAGTTTGGTTATCGATTGGACGGGATAGTTATCCAAAATCAGATCAACTGTGATGGCGTTGTAAAGGTTCACCCAATAGGCGTATTGCTCTGCTTGGCTGTATTGTAGAGGGTCAAGTTTCGCCAATCGTTGGATGTAGTGCTTTAACTTCGTTTTGTCGGAAGTTGTGACTTGGCTATAACGAAACAAGGTATTCTCGCCTTGTTCAACCAAATAAGCATCGAGCAATTGCTGCCAATCTTGATGAGAGATTT
The DNA here is from genome assembly GCF_010092875.1 of Vibrio sp. LB10LO1. Taxonomy (NCBI): domain Bacteria; kingdom Pseudomonadati; phylum Pseudomonadota; class Gammaproteobacteria; order Vibrionales; family Vibrionaceae; genus Vibrio; species Vibrio sp. LB10LO1. The sequence continues at coordinate 25,442 of NZ_JAADJW010000018.1, read as the reverse complement.
GACTTTGATTAGCCTGATTTGATTGTTTCCAATACGGCCATAAGTCGGATTTAGGTGCGGCAAATGTTGATAAAGAAACCAGAGCACACAATAGCAATAACAGACGCTTCATAGAGAGACCTTTGGGTTAAACCTTGTTGATAGTGTAGACCTGTCTACGATGGGATTTCTTTCCTGGCACAATGAATATAAAGAAAAAAGGTTGGCCAATGCCAACCTTGTATTTGTTTCAATTACGATTTGAATTAGCTCAAGAAACTCGGGATATTCGCCTCGTACTCGGCAATCTTGTCTTCGTGTTGAAGGGTAAGACCGATATTGTCCAAACCGTTTAGCAGGCAGTGACGACGGAACGAATCGATTTCAAAACCATATTCTTTGCCGTTGGCGCGAACCACATTCGCTTCTAGGTCCACTTCTACTTCTGCGCCTTCATTCGCCTCAACAAACTGGAAGATTTCATCCACTTCTTGCTCAGTCAAACGAACTGGCACCATTTGGTTGTTGATCGAGTTACCGTAAAAAATATCGGCAAAGCTTGGTGCGATCATCGCTTTGATGCCGTAATCCGCCAGTGCCCACGGTGCGTGCTCACGAGAAGAACCACAACCGAAGTTTTCACGCGCTAGCAAGATAGAGGCACCTTGGTAGCGAGGTGCGTTCATCACGAACTCTGGGTTCGGTTGTTCGCCAGCATCGTCTAGGAAGCGCCAGTCATGAAATAGGTGCTTACCAAACCCTAGGCGAGAGACCTTTTGCAGGAACTGCTTTGGAATGATGGCATCAGTATCTACGTTCGCTGCATCTAGAGGAACAACTAAGCCTGTGTGTTGTTTAAAGCCTGACATTTGTTTGCTCCTTAGTCTAGTTCACGAATATCTACAAAGTGACCAGCAATTGCTGCCGCCGCTGCCATCGCAGGGCTCACTAGGTGGGTACGGCCATCACGACCTTGGCGGCCTTCAAAGTTACGGTTTGAAGTAGACGCACAACGTTCATGTGGACCCAAACGGTCGTTGTTCATTGCTAGACACATTGAACAACCAGGTAGGCGCCACTCAAAGCCCGCTTCTTTAAAGATAACGTCCAAGCCTTCTGCTTCAGCTTGCGCTTTTACTTGCTCAGAGCCAGGAACGATTAGCGCTTGAACGTGAGACGCGACTTTGCGACCTTTCGCTACTTCAGCGGCTGCGCGCATGTCTTCGATACGTGAGTTAGTACAAGAACCAACGAAGACTTTATCGACGTTGTAATCAGACAATGACTTGCCTGCTTCTAGGCCCATGTAAGCCAACGCTTTTTCAGCAGAAGCTTTTTCTACTGGATCGGCAAAGCTTTCTGGTGCTGGGATCGGTTGGTCTACTGCGATAACTTGGCCTGGGTTAGTACCCCAAGTGACTTGTGGTTTAATGTCTGCTGCGTTTAGTGTCACGACCGCATCAAACTGAGCATCATCGTCCGTTTTTAAAGTCTTCCAGTATTCTACTGCAGCATCAAAGTCCGCACCTTGAGGTGAGAATTTACGGCCTTTAATGTATTCGAATGTGGTTTCATCTGGTGCAATCAAACCGGCTTTCGCACCTAGCTCAATTGCCATGTTGCATACGGTCATGCGGCCTTCCATTGAAAGGTCGGTGATCGCTTCACCACAGAATTCAACCACGTAGCCTGTACCGCCAGCAGCTGTCGTTTCACCGATGATCGCTAGCACGATATCTTTAGCGGTGATGCCCGGCGCCACTTTGCCTTTCACTTCGATCTTCATCGTTTTAGCGCGCGCTTGTTTTAGCGTTTGAGTTGCTAATACGTGCTCAACTTCTGATGTACCAATACCAAATGCTAGCGAGCCGAATGCACCGTGTGTAGCTGTGTGCGAGTCACCACAAACAATGGTCATGCCCGGTAGGGTAATACCAAGCTCTGGGCCCATAACGTGGACAATACCTTGGTACTTATGGTTGATGTCGTAAAGCGTAACACCAAACTCTTCACAGTTTTTCGATAGCGTTTCCATCTGGATACGTGCCATCTCACCGGATGCGTTGATGTCTTTGGTGGTTGTGGAAACGTTGTGGTCCATGGTGGCAAAAGTTTTGCTGACCTGACGCACTTTACGACCTTTTTCACGCAAGCCGTCAAATGCCTGCGGAGACGTCACTTCATGTACCAAGTGACGGTCGATGTACAAGATTGGGTTTTCCCCTTCTGCTGCGACGGCAACGTGTGCGTCGTAGACTTTTTCGTATAGTGTTTTGCCCATTGTTTGCTATCTCGCGTATAGCTCCCGACAACGGCTCATCAGGAGCAAATAATTATTATTAAGTCGTGCTGTATTAAGAGTTTAAGATGTACTCAGCGATCTTATCGCCCATCTCAGACGTCGAAAGTGCTGGGTTGTCACCGGCAAGGTCACCCGTTAGCTCACCTGCAGATAGTGCTTTTGAAACGGCCGTTTCGATGTCTTGTGCCGCCGTTTCTTCACCTAGGCTGTAACGCAGCATCAGTGCCGCAGATAGGATTTGCGCCACTGGGTTAGCGATGTTCTTACCTGCGATATCTGGTGCACTGCCGCCTGCTGGCTCGTACAGACCGAATTTGCTTTCGTTTAGGCTTGCTGATGGCAACATACCCATAGAGCCAGTGATCATCGCGCACTCATCAGAAATGATGTCGCCGAAGATGTTTGAGCATAGCATTACGTCGAACTGTGCTGGGTCTTTGATAAGCTGCATGGTTGCGTTATCAATGTACATGTGTGACAGCTCAACATCTGGGTAGTCTTTTGCGATTTCTTCGACCACTTCACGCCATAGGATTGAGCTTTGTAGAACGTTCGCTTTGTCGATAGAGCACACTTTCTTGCGACGTAGACGAGCAGACTCAAAGGCAATTTTTGCAATACGTTCAATCTCGTAGCGGTGGTACACCTCAGTGTCGAACGCTTTCTCTGTTGGCCCTTCACCTTCACGACCTTTCGGTTGGCCGAAGTAGATACCGCCTGTTAGTTCACGGACAACCACGATGTCAAAGCCGCGACCTGAGATGTCTGCGCGTAGTGGTGAGAAAGCTTCAAGACCTGAGTGGATTTGCGCTGGGCGTAGGTTACAAAATAGTTGGAAGTGTTTACGTAGCGGCAGTAGGGCACCGCGTTCAGGTTGGTCATTTGGTGGTAAGTGCTCCCACTTAGGGCCGCCAACTGAGCCGAATAGGACTGCATCAGACTCTTCACACGCTTTCACGGTGCTTTCTGGAAGTGGGCAGCCGTGATTATCGATCGCGATACCACCTACATCGTGCTCGTCACGCTCAAACGCAATGCCGTGCTTCTTTTCGATTGCATCCAACACTTTATGTGCTTGCGCCATTACTTCTGGGCCGATGCCGTCGCCTGGTAAAACGGCAATTTTGTATGATTTGTCTGTCATGTTAATCCTTTAAATTTTCTAAATTTTTTGAGCTTGTCTAAAACGAATTTGGTTGGAGCCTGCGTTGCGGGATTCAAGCTCCATGAATTAATGATTAAACCGTCGCAATTCTCTTTTGCTTCATCTCTTCAATCTTATCGGCGCGATGAATGCTGTTGATGACGTGCAATAGCGCTTGACCAGAAGCTTCTACGATATCGGTAGAAACGCCAGTGCCGTGGTACTTACGACCTTTGTAGTTTGCGATGATGTCTGCTTGACCAAGGCCGTCTTCACCTTCGCCTTTTGCGGTTAGGTCAAACTTGTCTAGGACGATTTCGTAACCTGTCACGCGGTAGATACATTGGTATAGCGCATCAACTGGACCATTACCGACGGCAGCTTCACACATTTCTTCATCGCCACATTGCATTTTGACGCTGGTGGTTGCCATTACGCTGCCAGATTGAACGCTTAGGTAGTTCAACTTGTAGAAGTCGTCTTCTTCGCGCAAGTTCGAGAAGTGCATTAGCGCTTCTAGATCGTAGTCGAACACCTGACCTTTGCGGTCGGCAAGTTTCAAGAAGTCCTCGTACAACGCATCTAGGTTGTACTCTTCTTCTTTGTAGCCCATTGCGTCCATGTGGCTCTTAACCGCAGCACGGCCACTGCGACTGGTTAGGTTCAATGCTTGGTTCTTAAGGCCAATTGACTCAGGCGTCATGATCTCGTAAGTGTTCTTGTTCTTTAGCATGCCATCTTGGTGAATACCTGAAGAGTGGCTGAACGCGTTAGCACCAACGATAGCTTTGTTGCTCTGGATTGGCATGTTACATAGTTGGCTCACCAACTTGCTGGTACGGTGGATTTCGTCGTGTTTTAGACCAGTGTGCACGCCCATGAATTCTTGGCGAGTTTTTAGGATCATCGCGATTTCTTCAAGAGAACAGTTACCCGCACGCTCACCAATACCGTTGATAGTCCCTTCTACCTGACGAGCACCTGCTTGCACGGCTGCGATAGAGTTGGCAACAGACATACCCAAGTCATCGTGACAGTGAACAGAGATGATCGCTTTGTCGATGTTTGGTACGCGGTTGAATAGGGTCTCAATGATGCCGCCAAATTCACTTGGTACTGTGTAGCCAACGGTATCTGGAATGTTGATGGTGCTTGCGCCAGCATCGATAGCCGCTTCAACCATACGACATAGGTTGTCGATAGGGGTGCGACCAGCATCTTCACAAGAAAACTCAACGTCATCGGTGTAGTTACGTGCGTGTTTTACGGCTTTCACGCCCATTTCTACAACATCGTCGTAGCTACGGCGCAGTTTGTCTTGAACATGAACAGTCGAGGTCGAGATGAAAGTGTGGATTCGGAATGCGTCCGCGACTTTTAGCGCTTGAGCGGCAGCATCGATGTCTTTCGCAACGGCACGCGAAAGGGCACAAACTCGGCTGTTTTTAATGTGTTTTGCGATGGTTTGTACGGACTCGAAATCACCCGGAGAAGAAACAGGAAAACCCGCTTCGATAACATCAACGCCTAGCCTTTCCAGCGCATAGGCAATCTGCAGTTTTTCTTTAACCGTCAAGCTTGCTGACAACGCTTGTTCGCCATCACGCAATGTGGTGTCGAATATAATGACCTGATCGTTCATGTTTGCTTCCTTCATGATTTCTGCACTTTTCGTGCAATTTAATCGTTTACTTCCGGTATTTAGATATAAAAAAACCCGCATTTGCATGCGGGTTTCTTAGAAATTGGTGTGGTTATTTTTCTTCCACAGCCTACCCGCGCGAATTGGTCACGATAAGGAGGAGGCTAAGCAGGATAGAAAAACGTGCTGACATAGTTGTTAAGCATTCCACAAAATTAAGTTAACAAATTAGTACCGCACTCAATGGAACACGTCAACCCTAAAGTCGATTTTTTATTCATATCGGATGAGTGGATTTCTGTTAATGACTTTTAGGAGGACTCAAGCTTCGGTGGTTATTCGCTGCGTGAATCGTTTTTATTTTGCTCAGAGGGGGCGACTTTTCAGTCTCATAATAGCTTTAAATGCAGGTGTTTATTGCGCTTTGATACTAAATGTAACCGTTTGTTTTACTGCGTTTTAGTTACGTAATATTTCTTAATTGTTTTCGATCGAGTTCTTGTTATTAGTTGGCTGAATGTCTTACGGCTAGCGGAGAGATATTTAAAATGGAGGGCAAATTAATCAAGGATGGTGAGTTATGTTCTATAAATCCCGAGTTGCATTGGCGATCAGCAGTACTTTGGTTCTATCTGCCTGTGGTGGTGACGATTCTAATCCGCCGCCAGTTACCGACAATGTGTTAACCGTTAAGGTGATTGATGGTTACATTCAAAATGCGAAAGTGTGGTTGGAGAGAAAAGATAACGTTAACTACATTTTGGAAGATGGGGAAGTGAGTGGTACCACCGATGAAACTGGCGCGGTGTCTCTGGATCTCACTCAAATTGATGACATTAATAACTATCAGCTCATTACCTATGCTGAAGCGGGTGTGGCGATCGATTTAGATCATGGAAAACCCCTTGCTCACGATCTACTTATGACCGCCTATCAAGGTAAGGTTGTGACGCCATTAACGACGTTGATTGAAGCCAAAGTGCGCACTAAGGCTGGCGAAACGGATGCTTACCAACAAGCGGTGAGTGAAGTAGCGAAAGCACTTGGGGTGAGTGAAAGCGTGGTAGTTGCTGACTATATTGCAACTCAAACTGAAGAGGCAAAGAAAGTACAAAAAAGTGCGGTCTCTCTAGTCGCTTCTGGCGCGATGCCTGATTCTGTTCAAGAGCTTGAACAAGCCCAAAACATTATCGCAGATTCTGAGCAAGTGAACCTTTTGGTCGAGAATGCTGGTGATGATCATATCGTCATTAAAGATCCTGAAACGAATGAGTTGACGCTGGTTTCCACTCATGACAGTGATGGCGATCTTATTATTGATGCGCTTGATGCTTTTCCTAATGATGATACTGAATGGTACGACAGTGACGGTGATCAGGTAGGGGATAACCAAGATCTTTTTCCTCTCGACCCAAGTGAGAGCAAGGACACAGATAAAGACACCGTTGGTGATAATGCTGATGCTTTCCCTAACGATCCCTCAGAGACAAAAGACAGCGACAAAGATGGTGTCGGAGATAACAGTGATGTCTTCCCGGCTGATGCATCGGAATCGGAAGACAGTGATAAGGATGGCATTGGTGACAACAGCGATGCATTTCCAAATGATCCATTAGAGTCTAAAGACAGCGATAAAGATGGTGTTGGTGACAACAGTGATGTCTTCCCAAGTGATGCATCAGAGTCCAAAGACAGCGATAAAGACGGTGTTGGCGACAATAGCGATGTTTTCCCAAATGATGCATCTGAATCCAAAGACAGCGACAAAGATGGTGTTGGCGACAACAGTGATGTCTTCCCAAGTGATGCTACAGAGTCTAAAGACAGCGATAAAGACGGTGTCGGCAACAATAGTGATGCTTTCCCAACTGATGCATCAGAATCTAAAGATAGCGATAAAGATGGTGTCGGCGACAACAGCGATGCGTTCCCAAATGATGCGTCAGAATCTAAAGACAGTGATAAAGATGGTGTAGGCGATAATGCTGATGCCTTGCCAAACGACCCGACGGAAACACTCGATACCGATGGGGATGGTATTGGTAACAATGCAGACAATGATGATGATGGAGATGGTTACTTAGATAACGAAGACAATCAGCCTCTCGATGCTCTAAATGTACCTAACACTCTAGCGCAGTGTATTGCCTCTTTACCGGAAGGTCAGTTTGCCACAGTTCCGGTCGATGAAACGAGAGACAGTAAGCTTTATTCCATTACGCGTGAAATGAACAATGGCGACACCCAACAGTTTTCTCAAACAGAAATCTTACTTGGCCAGCAATCAGGGTTACCTAATGGATTGCTATCGGATCGAACCTTCCATGTTACCCAAGTGACGCCTGATTTTGATGGTGCTGTCAGCGAATGGGATCCGATTGCAGAGTTAGAGTATACCGATGCGTTAAGTGGTATGTATTACGGCTTCCATGATACCTACTATCGCTGGTGGGGCTTTGTCCCTACGATTCAGCAAGACCACGACGTGACACTCAATACCCCACTTGTTGTTGATTACACTCGTATCCATAAATGGAACACCGATGCCGAGTCTCCAACCTTTAATCAAAACGCCACCACGTTGTTCTACCAAGGAAAAGACATTTTAAATGTGGATGGCACTCTCGTTGAAGTGTGTGTTTCAGGGCATGAGGGCAACTATGCCTTTGTAGACAATGATGGTAGCAACGAGCCTGCACCAGTATATATTTCAGAGACAACGACAAACTACACCGCTAGCCAAAATCTGGTAGTGAAAAGTGAACGTTCATATATGGAGTATGCAGACGAGGAAAAAGTGACACCTGTTTGGGGCTGGAGCAACTACGTCAAGCAGCTAGAAGGCTTCACAATCGATAATCAAGCTTATGGTAAAGACCCAATGCTCTCTAGAGTTCCTGAAGGTGAGTTTGTGACATTCGAGCAGTGTTTAGCATCGCTAGAAGGAGGAGAGTATGTAGCTCAAATCGGTGATGTTAACTCCTACCGAATGACCCGTTCGCGTTTCAATGAGTTTAGTGAGTATGTGGAACAGGAAGCGAACTATGAGTGGCACCTGTTAGCGAATGAAAATTACCAGTGGCACGATATGAGCGTTCGTTTAGAGCAATTGTTTGCGACGCTACTAGATGGCTCACCATGGTTCACTGAGCATTATCATATTGCGCAGAATGGGGATTGGCTGGGTATTGAGGGCTATGAACCAAACAGCGATGTTGATATCAAGTGGGGTTCTAGAACAACCGAAACCTTAGGCTGGAGTGAGAATGCTTACTATCGAATTCCTAATGTGACTTACAGTCAGTTTTCTATCCACGATCCCTCCACCCAGTACGGCAGTGACGTCGATGGCGATCAGTTGGTGGATTGGCGCTCTGGTAAGGTGATGTACAGCCAAACCTACGCAGGTAAGAAAACGATCAATTACGATGTGGACGGACAGCAGTATCAAGCTGAGGTATGCCAGCAGTTTAGCTACAGTACATCGGAATACTTCGATGAATCAGGCACAAAACTAGACGATATGACCGAGTGGCAACGACAGGTCGATAGCTACGATAGTAAGGGTATTGTGCAGAGAGAGCGAAGCAACAATACTTGGTCTACCGAGGTTTGGAACCGAACTTCAACCAATCACTAACGAGTCGGAAAGCGGTTACTTTGGTAGCCGCTTTTTTTGATCTCATTGGCTTGTTAAATGCTACCAAAGCTGTGGGGCTGGTGTCTTAATGATGAGAAGAGCGCTGGAGAGGACGGTTTTATACCGCATGCTTTGCGAGCTATCACACAAAGGGATCAATTGGTTGGTATCTTTCTATCAGAGCGTTTTATAGTAGAGCGGTTGCATTTGTAGAGTTTTAGCACAAACAGGTTAGGGATTAATGAATTTGGCAAAACAATTTGGACGCTCTGCTCTGGCTTTAGCGGTGCTCTCTTTGTCTGGTTGCCAGCTGTTGCAGTTTGGAGCACCGACACAAACGACTTCTTCTGTGATGAAAGATGACCATGCAAAAAGTGTTATGGCGATCAATCATCAGATGGATCAGTATTTGAGTGAAGATGGTCGAGAGTCGTTTTTGAACCAGATGCTGGTGGCATTGGAATCAGATAACCGTGATAAGTTTAAAGGCAAAGATCCCGACACTTACACCTGGTGGAAGATTCGCGTTCAGCCAAATCAATGGAAAGAGGCTGAAGTGAGTCGCCCGGTTGTCGAGGGGGTGGATACCTCCAGTACACTTGAATTTATGGATGTGTCCTATCGTTCTAAAACCACACTCAACTTGCGCGCAGAACCGAACTTACAAGGAGAGAAGTTGGGGGAGTTAAGTAAAGGGGAAGTGTTTAATGCCTTAGCGAAAGTGGAAGGTGAACCTTGGCTCTTGGTTGAACAAAAAGGCATGATCCGCGGTTATGTACACAAAGACTATGCGCGCAGCAACGTCGTAAATCGCGATATTCTTTCCATCAAGCCGAACCCTTTGCTAAGTAGTGAGGCTCCATCTGCAGAGAAATCCAAAGATAATGAGTTGTTCGGTAGCTACACTTGCCGTGACCTGAGCTACGAGTTGACCAAAGATGGTCACATCACGAAGGGCGCGCTGAGAGCTTGTCGAAAGCAACGCAAAGTCTGGTATATCGATGTGCCAGTGGCGAATGCCAACCCGTCCTAACGATAAATCATAGATAACACCCTAGGGTGAAAAGTTCGGTCGATAATTCAGTTATCGCCGAGCTTTTCAATAAAGCTATTTTGTCCCCTTTTTCTTCTCTTCTCCCTATGCTTGGTCGTTGTCATTAATTGTCCAAGTTCCCGTCATGTAGTTGTCACTTTCAACGCCTACTTTTCATACAAAGTCGTTGTCAAAGTAAAGGACAGTTACATGCGAGCTTTAGAGACAATAACCCAACCAATAGCAAGTATTGCTAAATTCGATTTGGCATTCTCCAGTGTGTGTTTGCAGCACCGCTTCAATCAACAAGTCGCTAATATCAGTAAAGGCGTATCACACAGTGGAGATGGGCATCTCTACTTGGTGCTGGGCCTGATAGCGTGGTTTCTTGATAAGCAGCAAGGACAATGGTTCTTGCTCTCTGGACTCATTGCGTTTGCCATCGAGCTGCCAATCTACTGGGCGTTAAAAAACAGTTTTAAACGCCGTCGTCCTGAAGAACTTAGCGCATTGCTTCCTGCGTTTATAACCCCCTCTGATCGCTACAGCCTACCTTCAGGCCACACGGCTGCAGGTTTCGTGATGGCGACGCTCATCAATCATTTTTATCCCGAACTGGGCACGTTTGCTTTTGTTTGGGCAGGGCTAATTGGTATTTCGCGCATTCTGCTTGGAGTACATTTTTTCACAGATATCATCATCGGCGCGCTGTTAGGCAGCCTTTGTGGTTCTATTGCGCTAGCCATAGTGGGAGGCTAATTGATGAAAATCCTTTACGGTGTCCAAGGTACGGGAAACGGCCATATTGCTCGGGCACGAGCAATGAGTGAGGCATTTAAAGCACATGAGGTGCAGGTGGACTTTCTCTTCTCAGGCCGTGAACCAGATAAATACTTCTCGATGGAAGCATTTGGTGATTATCAGACAAGGCGTGGTTTCACTTTTGTCACAGAAAAGGGCTCAGTGAACTACACCAAAACGGCACTAAACAACAATCTGATTCAGTTCTTCAAAGAAGTACAGCATCTTGATCTCTCTTCTTATGATCTGGTTATTAACGACTTTGAGCCAGTCTCTGCTTGGGCTGCACGCAAGCAAAACAAGCCATGTATCGGCATCAGTCACCAGAACGCCTTTCGCTATCCCGTACCACAGAAAGGGGCGAGTTGGTTTGATAAATCCGTGATCGAACACTTTGCCCCTTCTCAGCATCATCTTGGACTACATTGGTATCATTTTGACCAACCTATTCTTCCTCCGATTGTACATACTCTTGAGCATGCCTCAGGCAATGAAGATTTTGTGTTGGTTTATCTGCCGTTTGAATCGATAGAAGACATCAGTGACTTGCTGTTTCATTTCAATCAGCAGAGTTTTGTTTGCTATCACCCGAATGTGATTGAGTGTGAGCGAATTGAAAACATCGAGTTGAGACCTTTATGTCATACCCATTTCCAGCATCATCTGCAGCGTTGCAGTGGTGTGATTGCCAATGGTGGTTTTGAACTGCCATCAGAGGCACTTTCGTTAGGTAAGAAACTTTTGCTCAAACCGTTAGCTGGGCAATTCGAACAGCAGAGTAATGTCGCCACTTTGGAGGACCTTGGGCTGGCGACTTCGATGGACAATCTCGATATCTCGATAGTGCGTCAGTGGCTAAAGGAACAACAAGCAGAAAGTGTGAAGTATCCCGATGTAGCAAAAGCGATTGCCAGTTGGGTACTGCAAGGGGCTTGGGATGCACCTGAAAAGCTCTCTGAGCAGCTCTGGGAGCAGGTCGATTTTCCTAGCTATGTATCCAGTCTTTAGCCGCTTTTGGTACTGAACACTCGCAGTCATTCATGACCTGATTGGCTGCATTTTTATGCCCCTATGATCATTTCTATTCACGGTAATTTCGCTGCCTCTTTAACTGATTTGTGCATTTTGTGAACCGAACTATTGATGCTGCTTTTTGAACTGAAATGCGAACGATAATCTCAGTAAATGAATAAAGTGCTACCTGTAGATTGTCATTTACGTGCTAAATAAGTTGTCAGAAATCTCTGAATTCGTTGTTTTATACTTTTTTATGTTTTTCTTAAGGTTATGATAATTAATAGATAAATACCTAATTGGCTAAAATTTAATGATTAAATATCAATCTAGTTGATAAACCTTAATCGATTAGTTGATAGTACGGTTCAAGCCGGAAATATCCGGACGATAAATATAATACAAATTCGGTTTTCTATTCCTTACAAATGATTCGAATCCAGCCACGGTCGTCTGTGTGCGAAGGGATTCTATTCGTTAAGAATTCATTGAACCAAGTTGACGATTACATAAGAGGCGCACTCCATGTTAGATAAAAAAGACGCGATGAGCGCAATTGCTAGCTACCGTATGGAAAGCACATTGCGTGGTGTAGATTTAAATCTATTGACTGTATTTGATGCTGTGATGCAAGAGCAAAACATTACTCGTGCAGCACACAATCTAGGTATGTCACAACCAGCAGTAAGCAACGCGGTTGCTCGCCTAAAAGTGATGTTTAATGATGAGCTATTTATGCGTCAGGGGCGTGGTATTCAACCAACTCAGCGCGCTCGTCAGCTGTTTGGCCCAATCCGCCAAGCACTGCAACTTATCCGCAACGAATTACCGAGCTCAGTATTCCAACCTGAGTCTTCAACTCGTCTATTTAAGCTCGCGATTTGTAGCCCATGTGACATGCGTTTCGCACCTCGCATTATGGCGAACATCAATGAGCAGGCGCCAAGCGTACAACTTCACCTAGATGCGGAATTTGATCGCCTCCTTTCAGAGCGTATGCGCTACCAAGAAATCGACTTCGTAATCGACTACGCTCGTTTCGATGACCAAGGTTTCTCAAGCACTGAAATCTTTAAAGATGAGCTAGTGGTTATTGCATCTAAGACGCACCCTCGCATTCAAGGTGGTGTATCAGCTGAGCAACTGATCAACGAAAAACACGCGAAACTTTCACGCGTGCATGGTCAACGCAGCTTCTCTGAGCAAGCGTACCGTGAACTTGATTGCCAAGCAGCGTACGAAGGTTCAAGCCTAAGCAACCTGCTTTACGTAGTAAGCCAGTCTGAGCTTGTAACTATCGCACCACGTTGGATGGCAGAAAACGCAGTAAACAGCGACCAACTGCAAATCCTAGATTTCCCATTTGAAAACAAAGAAATCAGCGGTTACCTAAGCTGGCACGAATCAAGTGAGAAAGATAAAGGTCATATCTGGCTACGTGATCAGCTAATGATCACTTGTGGTGAAGTGGTAGCACTTAAATAAGCCGATTTTTTAGCCTGACTAACTGGTCAGACTGGATTTGTAATCATCAATTTTTACAATTCCTTGGCCCCGAGAGATTGCCGTCTTTCGGGGTCTTTTTATATCCACCAAATGACAACTGAAACAGCGACTTAAGTTGATTAAACCTTCATCACTCAAACATGAGCTATGCTCTCATTAGTGATAGTCGTCTCTTAATAATAATAAGTTTGATAATGGTCAGTTGCGTTTTTAAGCGTCGAGGTTACACTTGTGCGCTCAAATAGCTTACGCCTGTAAGCCAAAAGGTAATGTAAAGAATGGCCAAGTTAGATTTTCATATCGTAAAACGTATTCGTGAACAAATTGCGAAGGGTAGTACTCGTGTTGCGCTTAAACATAAAGTCGGCGACACATGGCAAGGTATTACTTGGGAGCAATTTGGTCAGCAAGTAGATGCTTTATCACTTGCGCTTTTGGCTCAGGGATTGGGCGTTCAAGATAAGATCGGTATCTTCTCAAATAATATGCCGCAGTGGACGATTGCTGACTTTGCAGCGTTGCAATTGCGTGGCGTGACTGTACCGATTTACCCAACTAACACGGCAGCACAGTCTGCTTACATCATCGATAACGCAGACGTAAAAGTGCTGTTCGTTGGTGAGCAGCCACAGTTTGATGCAGCAGTTAGCATCTACGACGAATGTCAGCAGCTTGAGCTTATCGTTGCAATGTCAGACGACATTGATCTGGGTGAGCATGCCTTTGCGATGTCTTGGCAAGACTTTATTGCCAAGGGGGACAATAGCCAGCACGCTGAGCTTGAGGTTCGCTTAGAGCAAGCACAAGAAGATGATTTACTGACTCTGATTTACACTTCGGGCACGACAGGTCAGCCAAAAGGCGTGATGTTGGATTACGCTAACATCTCTGCGCAGCTTGAAGGTCACGATCAACGCCTAAGCTTGACGGAAGACGACGTATCGCTATGTTTTCTACCACTATCACACGTATTTGAACGTGCGTGGACATTCTACGTGCTCTACAAGGGCGGAACTAACTGTTATCTGCAAGACACGATGCAAGTGCGTGATGCGTTGAGCGAAGTACGCCCTACAGTCATGAGTGCGGTACCACGCTTCTACGAGAAAATCTTCTCAGCAATTCATGAGAAAGTATCGCGAGCACCTGTTCACCGTAAGATTATGTTCACTTGGGCCGTAAACATGGGTGCGAAGATGGCGGCTTGTCATCAAGAAGGTCGCAAGCCATCGTTGATGCTGCGCAAGTCGTATGCTCTGGCGGATAAACTGGTTCTGAGCAAGCTACGTGCATTACTTGGTGGCCGCATTAACTTCATGCCATGTGGTGGTGCGAAGTTGGATGAGACCATTGGTCGTTTCTTCCATGCGATTGGCATCAACGTGAAGCTTGGCTACGGCATGACAGAAACCACAGCAACGGTTTCATGTTGGGATGACCAATGTTTTGATCCAAGCTCTATCGGTATGGCAATGCCGGGTGCGCAAGTTAAGATCGGCGAAAATAACGAGATCTTAGTTCGTGGCCCAATGGTGATGCGTGGCTACTACAAAATGCCAGAAGAGACCGAGAAGACATTCGACGAGCATGGTTTCTTGAAGACGGGTGATGCAGGCTACATTGATGAGAATGGCAACCTGTTCATTACTGACCGTATTAAAGAACTGATGAAGACCTCAAACGGTAAGTACATTGCACCTCAGGTCGTAGAAGGTGCAATTGGTAAAGACCACTTCATCGAGCAGATCGCGGTTATTGCTGATACACGTAAGTTTGTATCCGCGCTTATCGTTCCTTGTTATGACTCGCTAGAAGAGTACGCGAAAGAGCTGAACATCAAGTACCACGATCGTGTTGAGTTGATCAAACACCACCAAATTGTCGAGATGCTTGAGAAGCGTGTTAATGACCTTCAGAAAGAACTGGCTAAGTTTGAACAGGTTAAGAAATTCAAACTGTTGCCTAAAGCGTTCTCGATGGATGATGGTGAGTTGACCCCAACACAAAAACTTCGTCGTAAAGTCATCAACGACAAATACCAAGATGAAATCGAAGAAATGTACAACGAAAAGTCAGATAAAAAGTAACTTAAGCTGACTTAGATTTCAGATTGATGAAATTATCCCCAGTTGCCTAATATTGTGCTGCTGGGGATTTTTTATGACCGCTTTTCACACTTCTTTCCTCTCTACAAAGAGAAAAAAACACTCTGGGTCGCTATTTTTAGTGAAATTATTCACTTTATTTTCAGTGTATACATTTTGTTGATTCTAAAATGCTCTCTATTGGTAGCGTCTAACCCTGACTTTGTTCTAATTTATAGCATCTTGTTTAAAATTTGATTTATCTCTCATTAGACCCGTTGATAATAAAACGTTACATTTGTTGTGTTACCTTGCGTTTTGTTATGACAGGCGTAAGACATAGCTGAAAAAGTGGAAGTATTTCTATTAGGCTACGAATAAGACCTAGACTATGTAAAACCAGACCAAACCGTTGGCCTTACGGTGAGGGAAACTGGTAAGGAGAGCAATTATGACAGCAATGTTGTCAGGCGCAGAGATGGTAGTGCAATCTCTGATCGAAGAGAGCGTAGAACAAATCTTTGGTTACCCAGGTGGTTCCGTTTTAGATATCTACGATGCCCTGCACGCCAAAACCGATCAAATCAAACACGTACTAGTAAGACATGAACAAGCTGCCACTCATATGGCGGATGGTTATGCCCGAGCAACGGGTAAGCCGGGTGTAGTACTGGTATGTTCGGGTCCAGGCGCGACCAATACCATCACAGGTATTGCGACGGCGTACATGGACTCCATTCCAATGATCGTCATTTCAGGTAACGTGCCAAACAACCTGATTGGTAATGATGCCTTTCAAGAGTGTGACATCGTGGGTGTATCGCGCCCAGTAGTGAAACACAGCTTCTTAGTAAAAAAAGCAGAAGACATTCCAGAGACGATCAAAAAGGCGTTTTACATCTCGACAACTGGCCGTCCGGGTCCGGTTGTGATTGATTTGCCAAAAGACATTTTGAACCCGCAAATCAAGCTTCCTTACGAGTATCCAGAAAGCATTTCGATGCGTTCATACAAACCGACGACATCAGGTCACAAAGGTCAGATCAAAAAAGCATTGAAATCGCTTGTTGAGGCGAAGAAGCCGGTATTGTACATCGGTGGTGGTGCCGTTATTTCTGGTGCCCATGAGCATATCCAAGCGCTATCAGATGAATTGAACTTGCCTGTGGTAAGTACATTGATGGGGTTAGGTGCTTTCCCTGGTACACATAAAAACTCGCTGGGCATGTTAGGCATGCATGGCACCTACGAAGCCAACATGGCGATGCACGAAGCGGATCTTATCTTCGGTATTGGGGTCCGTTTTGACGACCGTACCACCAACAACCTAGAGAAGTACTGTCCGAATGCCAAAGTGATGCACATCGACATCGATCCTTCTTCCATTTCTAAAAACGTGAAAGTGGATCTGCCAATCGTAGGCTCCGCGGATAAAGTCTTGGCAACCATGATGGGCCTATTGAAAGAGCAAGGCAGCAGCAACGATCAAGATGCGATCACCCAGTGGTGGGAAGATATCCAAGTATGGCGTAATCGTCAGTGTCTGGCCTACGAAACCTCTCCAGAGCGTATCAAGCCTCAACAGGTGATTGAAACCCTACACAAGCTGACCAATGGTGATGCTTACGTGGCGTCTGATGTTGGTCAGCACCAAATGTTTGCGGCGCTTTACTACCCATTTAATAAGCCACGCCGTTGGATTAACTCAGGTGGCCTTGGCACTATGGGCTTCGGTCTGCCTGCTGGTATGGGTGTGAAGTTCGCGATGCCAGAAGAAGAAGTGGTGGTGGTGACTGGTGACGGCAGTATTCAGATGAATATTCAGGAGTTGTCGACGGCAATGCAATACGACATTCCAGTGAAGATCATCAACCTGAACAACCGATTCCTAGGCATGGTAAAACAGTGGCAAGACATTATTTACCAAGGTCGTCACTCCAATTCATACATGAGTTCTGTTCCTGATTTTGCAGCGATTGCAGAAGCTTATGGTCACGTCGGTATTCGTATCGAAACGCCAGATCAGCTTGAAGCGGGTCTACAAAAAGCGTTAGACATGAAAGATCGTTTGGTGTTTGTCGACATCAACGTAGATGAAACCGAACACGTTTACCCAATGCAGATCAAAGGCGAGGGTATGGACAAGATGTGGCTAAGCAAAACGGAGCGTACTTAATATGAGACACATTATTTCTTTGCTAATGGAAAACCAACCTGGTGCTTTGTCTCGTGTTGTTGGTCTGTTTTCGCAGCGTGGTTACAACATCGAGTCTTTGAACGTATCACCAACCGATGATGAAACGTTATCGCGTTTGAACATCACGACCACATCCGATGAAATGCAGCTTGAGCAAATCCAAAAGCAGCTGCACAAACTGATTGATGTGCTGAAAGTTCAAGAAGTGACAGAGTTCGAGCATATTGAGCGCGAGCTGATGATGGTGAAGGTCAAAGCAAGTGGTTTTGCTCGCGCTGAAGTTAAGCGCACGGCTGATATCTTTCGTGGTCAAATCGTGGATGTGACCGCTTCTCAGTATACAGTTCAGTTAGCGGGCACGAGTGAGAAGCTGGATGCTTTCATCCAAGCGATTTCTGAAGTGACTGAAGTCGTGGAAGTAGCTCGTAGTGGTGTGGTTGGTATTGCTCGTGGAGAGCGTTGCCTTAAACCTTAATGAAACCAAGTGCATTTCAGAAAAGCCATCGTTCATCGATGGCTTTTTGTTTAGAAAATAACAAATAATGATATAATTGACGTTTTCGTAAACAATGTGAGTAGTAGAACGCGTGAAAGTCAGGAAGTTAGTCAGCGCCTTGCTGGCGACGACGCTATTTTTTAGCGCGCTCATCTCAATCTACTACTACCAGAAATATCAAACTCTGCTAGCGAGTAACGTCAAGAATACCGCGAAAGAGGCCCTTCACCAGTTAGCTTACTCTGAGCGCGAATATAACAACGTTCAAGATCAGATCTCCTCCATCAGTGATCTTCTCGGTCATAGTCAAAGCCTTTACGACTACTTACGTCATCCAAATCCAAAGAATCTCGCCATCTTAGAAGAGGTGTGGAGTTCGGTTGCCGTAAACCAAAAATGGTACCGACAAATCCGTTTTCTCAACCTCGAAGGGCGAGAGAATGTTCGGATTAATTACGATTTCAAAACTGGAACGGCCGCCGCCGCCCGCACGCTACAAGACAAATCAGACCGAGAATACTTCCAATATGCGCAGAATCTGGAAAATGATCAGATTGGCTCTTGGGGGATCGAGCTAGAGCAAGAAAATGGCGCGCTGGTGTATCCTTACAGACCATCGGTTCGCATTATGATGCCGGTCGCAATGGATGGTGTGCGTGAAGGTTACCTAGTGCTGAACATTGATGTGCAATACCTTTCGTCTCGCTTGAACTACTCACCGGTCAGAGACTTCAATATTGAGTTGCTCAATCAAGCGGGTTACTACGTTGCAAGCCCATACTCTGGAAAACTGTATGGCGATATTATTCCAGATCGCTCTCGATTTAATTTTGGCTTATTGCAACCCGATGTTTGGCAAAACATGGGCTCAGAGAAGATGGGCTATGAATACAACGGTAAAAACCTGACTGTATTCAACACGATTGCCTTCGTACCAGGCGAGCCTCTCCACTTAATTATCGATCTTTCGCAAGAACAACTGCTCGAGAGAGCGGATCGTGATATTGATGACTTAGTCCAAGAAGCGTTTTTTGTGCTCAGCTTAATGCTGGTGTTTGCACTTCCGATTACCTCTCTTGCACTGCATTACCGTCGTCATAGTATCGAGTCTAAATTAGCGCGAGCTGCGCTAGATGGGATGACCGCTGTCGTTATTTCAGATACTTCACACCGCATTATGATGGTGAACCAGGAGTTTGAAAACATGATGGGTTATTCGTCTTCTCGATTACGAGGTTGGAATGCCCATAACCTGATTTTTATTCCTGAAGACCTAGAAAACATTCTCGCGATTTGGAACAAACTGGGCGTTGAGCAAGTATGGGAAGGGGAAGTGCGTTGCCGTACTAAGCTTAATCATGTGTTTACGGCCATTATGCGTATTCAGGCCATTATGGCGAAGTCGGGTAAAGTCAGTTATTACATAACCTCGTTAGTGGACATCTCAGAGCGTAAAGAACTGGAAGAAAAGTTGCGTAACTTAAGTGAACGTGACGGATTAACCAATCTTTGGAACCGACGCAAGTTTGAAGAGCAGTTGGCTCAGCATGCCAATATGCTAGAGCGTTATCCGAATACGCCAACCACTTGTTTAGCGCTGTTTGATATTGACCATTTTAAGCGTATCAACGATGAGATGGGCCATGATGAAGGAGACCGAGTCATCTGCAGCGTGGCGGAAACATTACTTAGTGGAGTAAGGAATACTGACTTCGTTGCTCGTGTTGGTGGTGAAGAGTTTGCAGTGCTCATGCCGCACACGACTATACAAGAAGCGGAAGTGGTATTAAATCGCTTGAGAGTGGCTGTCGAGTTGAGTGGTGACGGCTCAGTGACGGTAAGTGTTGGTTACAGTGATTTAACTGCCGATCGTACTCGTAGCTATAAGTGCGCAGATATTGCCCTGTACGAATCAAAAAGTGCAGGGCGTAACCGAGTGTCTATTTGTCACAGTTTCGATGACATTGCTTAGCTAAGTAAGCCGTGGGAAACGTTCATCACTGAAGGCGTTTCTCCAAAACAAAAAAATCGGGATAGCCCCGATTTTTTACTATCTATTGGGCGATATAATTAAGCAGGCTCTAGCTCTAGTACCGTTTCAATGCGTTGCATTGAGCTCAGTAAGTGCTTATCTAAAAGATCCATGGCTTCTTCGCTGTTCTTTGCCAGCACCAACTTCATGATCATCTCATGCTCATCGATATTGAATAGGGCATCTTTCTCTGAGCTTACCGCTTGCATTGCAAAATAGCGGTAGCGTTTGATTTGGTTAATCAGATCGCTAAAGAACTCAAACATGTTCTTTGAATCGGCACCTTCGAGTAGAGAAACGTGGAATTGATGATGACGCTCTTCCCACTCTTTCCAGCAGAATGTCTCATCAAAGTTCAGGCGTGATAGCTTGTGGTATGAAGTCAGCACGTCCAACTCCCAGCTTTCATCCCCCGCTAAAATTGCTTTCTTAAGCAGTACAGAAGAGACTACACGAAGGCTTTCGTATAAGTCGTTCAATTCTTTTTTGCATACAGGTGCAACCCAACAGCCTTTTTGTGGTTCAAGTTTGACATACTTGCTCCAAGACAGTTGCACAAGTGCTTCGCGGATAGGTGATGCACCAACGTTGTATTTCTGTTTCAGCTCAGCAACCACAAGCTTTTGACCTGGTTTTAATTCACCCGTCAGGATGTCCTGACAGATCATTTTCGAAACTTTGTCGGTAAGGGTAGGACTAGACACAAGCAACCTCATGAAATTTTATTATCGTGACGACAACTAAACAGTACGTAGTTCGGTTGTGATTGATAATACAGCGTACTGATTATGAGGGCAAGATTAAATATATAAAAAAAGAGGGCTGAAGCCCTCTTTTTTATTGAACTGATGATTGAATTCTTCAGTCTTATAGAACGTGTACAGAAGCTGTGTTCGTTGTACCTGAAGCTACTAGAGCACCAGAAACCATAACAACGATGTCGCCTTTGTTACCTAGACCAGATTCTAGAGCAAGTTCTTTACCTGCTACGTAGAATGCGTCAGTGCTGTCGATTGAATCAACAACTACTGGAGTAACACCTTTAGTTAGAACTAGCTGTGCAGCAGTCTTAGTGTTAGTCGTTAGTGCTAGGATGTTTGCAGTTGGGAAGTACTTACGTACTGAACGTGCAGATTTACCGCCTTCAGTTGCAACAACGATAAGTGGAGCAGCTAGTTTCTCAGCTGTATCTACTGCGCCTTTACATACTGCTTCAGTGATGCGTAGACGTGGGCTGTCTAGACGAGAACCTAGCTCAGCTTTTAGAGCTGAATCAGTACGGTTCGCGATTTGAGCCATGATAGTTACCGCTTCAACTGGGTACTTACCTTTAGCAGTTTCACCAGAAAGCATTACTGCGTCAGTACCGTCCATTACAGCGTTAGCAACGTCGCCTGCTTCCGCACGAGTAGGACGTGGGTTGTTGATCATAGAATCAAGCATTTGAGTTGCAGTGATAACCATCTTACGTGCACGGTTACACTTCTCGATCATCATTTTCTGAGCGAAGATTACTTCTTCTGCTGGGATTTCAACACCTAGGTCACCACGAGCAACCATGATGCCGTCAGAAAGCTCTAGGATCTCGTCGAAGTTATCAACACCTTCTTGGTTTTCGATCTTAGAGATGATGTGGATGTTCTCGCCGCCGTTTGCAGCAAGTACTTCACGGATTTCTTGAACGTCAGAAGCTTTACGGATGAAAGAAGCAGCTACGAAGTCAACGCCTTGCTCACAACCGAATTTAAGGTCGTTCTTATCTTTTTCAGATAGTGCAGGTAGGTTTACAGAAACGCCAGGAAGGTTAACACCTTTGTTTTCGCCTAGAGCACCGTTGTTAAGAACTTTACACTTAACTTCAGTTTCAGAAGTTGCAAGCACTTCCATTTCGATTAGACCGTCGTCTACTAGGATAGTGTTACCAACGTTTAGGTCGTTAGCAAAACCAGCGTAAGTTACTGCAACTTTGTCTTTGTTACCTACAACTGAGATGTCAGTTGTGAAAGTGAATTCTTGACCAGCTACTAGATCAACGTCGTTGCCGTCTTCTAGTTTGATTGTGCGGATTTCTGGACCTTTAGTGTCTAGAAGGATTGCAAGTTGCTTGCCTGTAGCTTCCATTACTTGGCGGAAGTTCGCGATACGAGTGCCGTGCTCTGCGTAGTCACCGTGAGAGAAGTTAAGACGCATTACGTTCATGCCTGCGTTTACTAGTTCAGTTAGCTTCTCTACAGATTCAGTTTTAGGGCCAATCGTACAAACGATTTTGGTCTTTTTCATGGAAGATACTCTCCGGTAAGTATAGTTACAATTTGAAAGTCGGTTGTTTAGTCTGAAGTAGGGGCGTTTTTGGTGACATTTAGTGCCTGCCACCCACCGATTTTCCGCCACATTATTGGAACTTCAGATTCTGTAAGTCTTTCACCAAGTTTAGTCATTTTATGACTAAAAGATCGGCGATTATGGTTACCTTTTTGTGACTAATCCCACTTTATATGCAGAAAGTTGCAAAAAAATAACCGTCAATTCTGTAATTTTTTTTCTTTTCGGTGGCGAATTCTACCACCGAATGAATCCAATATCACTGTTTAAGAATTGTCTTAGGACAAGGTTTTATCGAGAAACATTAATTTTTTGGATCGAAATAAATGGACTTAAAAGTTTCGTTTTGACTATAATAAATTTCAAACCGAAACTTAAAATCAAAACATAAATGTCGAAACGAAACACTCAACTAAGAAGACACGCCATTTCTAACCTAGTAAATGAGCTTGGGGAAGTTAGCGTTGATGAGCTAGCACAGAAATTTGAAACCTCAGAGGTCACGATTAGAAAGGACTTAGCTTCTTTGGAGAAAAACGGACAACTTTTGCGCCGTTATGGCGGTGCAATCTCTATTCCAACGGAAGTTATCCATGAAGAATTGAGTCCAATTGTTTCGAGTCGAAAGTTAAGTCTAGCAAAAGCAGCCGCATCATTGATTCGAGAACATAACCGAATTGTGATCGACAGTGGCAGTACGACTGCGGCGCTGATTCAGCAATTAAACGACAAACGAGGCTTGGTTGTTATGACCAACTCGTTGCATGTCGCCAATGCACTTAACGAATTAGAGAGCGAACCAACCCTGTTAATGACAGGCGGAACTTGGGATACGCACTCAGAATCCTTCCAAGGCAAAGTAGCCGAATCTGTATTGAGAGCTTACGACTTTGACCAGCTATTTATCGGTGCCGACGGTATCGATCTAGAGCGCGGAACCACAACGTTTAATGAATTGGTTGGCTTAAGTAAAGTCATGGCGGAGGTGTCTCGTGAAGTCATCGTCATGATCGAGTCTGAGAAAGTAGGGCGCAAGATCCCGAACTTAGAACTCGCTTGGGACCAAATTGATGTGTTGGTTACCGATGCAGAGTTGCAGCCAGAACACAGAGCAAAGATTGAACAACATGGCGTAAAA
Source organism: Vibrio sp. LB10LO1 (assembly GCF_010092875.1). NCBI lineage: Bacteria > Pseudomonadati > Pseudomonadota > Gammaproteobacteria > Vibrionales > Vibrionaceae > Vibrio > Vibrio sp. LB10LO1. Next base: position 2,112 of record NZ_JAADJW010000018.1, on the reverse strand, counting down.
GTCATTTGCGCCTAATCTAATTAAGTAAACAGTTTCATATTTCACTTCCCCCTGGATAAAGGCCTTTGCTTGCTGCCTCTATTTGAAATCATGGTCAGGGAAGAACAAAACAATAAACGGAGATAAGCACATGTGTGGAATCGTAGGTGCAGTAGCACAACGAGACGTTGCAGAAATTTTGGTTGAAGGCCTACGCCGCCTGGAATACCGCGGGTATGACTCTGCGGGTGTCGCGATTGTTGATGGCGAAACCAACCTAACGCGTATTCGTCGTCTGGGTAAGGTTCAAGAGTTAGCTGACGCAGTAGACCAAGCGAAAGTCGTTGGTGGTACGGGTATCGCACACACTCGTTGGGCTACTCACGGTGAGCCATCAGAAGCGAACGCGCACCCACACATGTCTGGTGACATCGCGGTGGTACACAACGGTATTATCGAAAACCACGAAGAGTTACGTGAACTGCTTCAATCTCGCGGTTACGTTTTCGAATCTCAAACAGATACTGAAGTTATCGCACACATGGTTGAGTGGGAACTTCGCACTTCAGAAACGCTACTAGAGGCGGTACAGAAGACAGCAAAACAACTGGATGGCGCATACGGCACAGTAGCGCTGGATCGTAAGGATCCTTCACGCATTGTAGTAGCACGTTCAGGTAGCCCAATCGTTATTGGTTTTGGTGTGGGTGAAAACTTCCTTGCCTCTGACCAACTTGCACTGCTTAACGTGACACGTCGCTTTATGTATCTAGAAGAAGGTGATGTTGCAGAGATTACTCGTCGCGAAGTGACTGTATTTGACGCAGCTGGTGAGCGTGTAGAGCGTGACATTATCGAATCAAACGCTGAACACGATGCGGGTGATAAAGGTCAATACCGTCACTTCATGCAGAAAGAAATTTACGAGCAACCAACAGCGCTTATCAACACAATGGAAGGTCGTATCACGGCTGATTCTGTTGTCACTGAAGCTATCGGCGTAAACGCGGCAGAAATCCTAAGCAAAGTTGAGCACGTACAGATCGTAGCTTGTGGTACGTCTTACAACGCAGGTATGACAGCACGTTACTGGTTCGAAGACATTGCAGGTGTCAGCTGTGACGTAGAAATCGCGTCTGAATTCCGTTACCGCAAGTTTGTGACGCGTCCAAACAGCCTATTGATCACGCTTTCTCAGTCTGGTGAAACAGCCGATACGCTAGCAGCACTTCGATTAGCAAAAGAGAAAGGTTACATGGCGGCAATGACCATCTGTAACGTAGCGGGCTCTTCTCTGGTTCGTGAATCTGATTTCGCGTTTATGACCCGTGCCGGTGTAGAAATTGGTGTGGCTTCAACCAAAGCGTTCACGACTCAGCTTTCTGCACTACTAATGCTAGTGACAGCGCTAGGTAAGCAACAAAACCGCATCAGCAAAGAGAAAGAAAAAGAGATCGTAGAAGCGCTTCACGCTCTGCCGCAGCAAATCAACGCGGCGCTGTCTTTCGAGAAAGAAATCGAAGCACTGGCAACCGATTTTGCCGATAAGCACCACACACTATTCCTAGGTCGTGGTGAGTTCTACCCTATCGCGATGGAAGCGTCTCTAAAACTGAAAGAGATCTCTTACATCCACGCAGAAGCGTACGCGGCGGGTGAACTGAAGCACGGTCCTCTAGCGTTGATCGATGCAGATATGCCAGTGGTTGTTGTTGCACCAAGCAACGATCTTCTAGAAAAACTGAAATCAAACGTTGAAGAAGTACGTGCGCGTGGTGGTCTGCTTTACGTATTTGCTGATGCTGACGCAGGTTTTGAAGGTGACGAGACCATGAAGATCATCACTATGCCACACGTTAGTGAAATCACGGCGGCGATCTACTACACCATCCCAATGCAGTTGCTGTCTTACTACGTAGCATTGATCAAAGGTACGGACGTAGACCAACCTCGTAACCTAGCGAAAGCGGTAACTGTAGAGTAAGCAATGCAAGGTGTGATTAAGATTACACTTGTTTATGTCGCGCTATGTAAGTAGCGAGAACCTAAAGCGAAGTCACATGACTTCGCTTTTTTTATGGTGCGCCGAGCATGGCGTTGATCTAGGAGGTGAAAGTCCTCTACGGGCTCAGT
>NZ_JAADJW010000017.1:0-108530 GCF_010092875.1 Vibrio sp. LB10LO1 | reverse complement strand
TTATGGTGGAGACTTTACCACCTAACTTGGTGTCCGGGATCATTAAACCACTACAGCATACCCTGTAGCGATATAGTAGGAATAAGAGGGGATAAGGACTTACCATTTAGCGCCATCTTTAGTGTAAAGATAGCGAAATGATATTGATTGGGTTGGTCACTGATAGCTAGATTGAATCTGTGATGAGTGGGTTATAGATACAAAAAAACCACCACTAAACAGTGATGGCTTTGTAGTATTTTGGTGTTACTAGTATTTCACAAACAACATTTTTCTTAGGCTGTTGCAACGAGATTTATCCAACGGGTCACCTAGGTAATCTCCGTCTTCTGCAGCTTTCTTCATTACCAGCGCTCTTGCGCGGTCACCACTATCCAGATCTTGATACTCTTCCAAGGTTTTCAGCTTGAGCAAGCGATATTTTGATTTGTCTTTGCTAGATGCAATGTGATCGTAACAGTAACTCATTGCACCTGCGTTCGCACCAATCTTGCTAGCGTCTGTAATCGCGTATGCGTTAAAGCCAATCGTGCTCGTCAATAAAATTAAAAGGGCATTGCGTGCTTTCATTTCTCTTTCCTAATTCAAACAAGTTGATAAGTAAGATAAAGGGGAATGACTTTCAAAAATTGCCATTAAACGACATTGGCTCAGACAAATTACAATCCTAGTTTTGTCAGAGCGGTGTCAGTCTTGAGCCCATGGCGCGAATTGGTAAATCTCAACTGTTTGAATTTATTAACCTTAGCGTGATTCGATGATCTGGAGTGCTTGAATGAACGCCAAAAAATTTAGTAATGACACCAAGCGAAAGCTAATTTCCCTTATCTATTTGGCGATCATGGTTGCATGGGGTATCTACACCTTAACTCACGATTACAATTGGCAAGCGTTGTTATTGTTCTTAATGGGACTGTTATTGGTAATGCGAAATTACCATTTAGAAAACAAGCACCTAGATTCAAAAATTGCAGGAATTGCCGCACACTCCGTCACCGGAATCGTTATTCTTAACAAGAACTTATGCATCGACTTTTCGAATAGAAACTTTTCTAAGTTAATCGGATATACGAGTGAGCAGTTAAAAGCTCAGTCCATAGAGCGTTATGACCTGAAAGGTTTTAAAGAAGCACTCTTGGCTTTGGAAACACAGGAATACTGGAAGGGTGAGATTAAAGTAACAAACCGCTTTGGTGATCACCTCACTCTGGATACTCAAATTACGCACTATCAGTTAGGGCTTGCCCTAGCGGACCGCTATGTCATCAGTTTCCGTGACATAAGCCATCGCGTGCGCTTGGAGCGTGAGTTAAAACAACTTGCAGAAAAAGACCCACTCACTAGTTGTTGGAACCGTCGTCGTTTTGATACGGAACTTAAACGGTTTGCAAATATCGCGGATCGTTACGGTGTATCCAATGCAACACTTGCGATTATCGATATCGATCATTTCAAACAAATCAATGATAGACATGGTCACGATGTTGGTGATGAAGTCCTTAAAGACCTCGGTGAGTTAATGAAATCAGAAAGCCGTGAAACCGATATAGTCGCCCGAGTTGGTGGGGAAGAGTTTGCCATCATCATGCCCGAAACCAATATTCAAAATGCGTTTGAAGCAATCCATCGACTGAGAGAAATCATTCAAGAGCGAAGTGCTCATAGCATTACGGTCAGTACCGGGCTTGCTACGATCAGTCGTTCAGTGGAGCAAAGCTACAGATTTGCAGATAGAGCACTATATCGAGCTAAAGATCAGGGACGAAACTGCGTTTGCTGCTTAGAAGATCTTGAGGAGCAAAAGGTGATGACTTGTCATTGTGAATAACAACGCTTCCATTTTATTGAGTCGATTTGAGAGTTGCGAGCCTTAAACGAACAACCAACTTGGTGTTAGAGCCACATTCATTACTCAATTGACAACTCTAAAAATAAAACGTACTAAAATTATTTGAGTTCATTGTATTTGTCTTTATTTGTACTTTTGATGCGCACGAATTGTTCATGAGTTGGTATCTCTATAATTTACATTAAAAGCTGTTTAATTAATGATTTTAAAGACTTTTGTTTTTATTTTTTTACTTGTTAAATCTTCATAAACTCTACCTTTTCTCAAGTTTTAGTAATGATTGTTGTCGAAATGATTCGGCTGTTTCTGTCATTTTTTGTAGATAATTAGTTTGAGTTCGAACTAAATTTAAGGCATTTTATATTTAACTAACCGTTCAATTAAAAATAACAAGGATGCAAAATGCCCAAGGTTGGGATGCCTGAAATCAGAAAACCGCAGCTGGTCAAAGCGACGATGTCGGTTATCGACAGAGTTGGTTTACACGCCGCGAGTATCTCGTTGATCAGCAAAGAAGCAGGAGTGTCAACGGGGATCATTAATCACTATTTCGGTGGTAAGCACGGTCTGTTAGAAGAGACCATGCGTGAAATCCTGCGCCAGCTCTCTGCCACCATCAAAGAGAACCTAAGCCAGCTGCCAGCTGATGCGCATCATCAACGTATTAATGCCATCATCGACGGCAACTTTGTGGGTTTCCAAGCCGAGAACCAAGTGGCAAAAACTTGGTTGGCATTCTGGTCTTACTCTATGCATGACGCGCAGCTCAAACGTCTGCAACGAGTGAATGAACGACGTCTACTTTCTCACCTAAAAAAAGAATTAAAAGCTTTGCTGGATAACGACCAAGCAGAGCTAGTCGCGCATGGTATTGCGTCACTGATTGATGGCATTTGGCTGCGCGGAACGCTCAACCCGCAAGGCATCGATGCCGAGAAAGCACGCGTCATCATCAACGACTATCTCGATAAACAGCTCACGTTCTACTCAAAACTAAAATAAAGAGTCAAACCTTCAAATGGATATGAAAGCACACTACATCGATGGTGCGATGCACCTAGGATGCTCAGAAGAGTACTTCACTACATACAATCCCGCCAATGGTGAACCGCTCGCGAATGTGAAGCAGGCTAACCAGCAAGATATGGAAGCGGCAATTGAATCTGCCAAACGCGGCTTTGCGATTTGGTCTGCTATGACGGCGATAGAACGAAGCCGTATTTTGCTTAAAGCGGTGGCGCTGCTTCGTGAAAGAAATGACGAATTGGCAGCACTAGAAGTCGCGGATACGGGCAAACCAATCCAAGAAGCGAATTGCGTAGACATTGCAACGGGTGCGGATGTGATCGAGTACTACGCAGGTCTTGCGCCTAGCATGCATGGTGAACAGCAACCGCTGAATGAATCGCAGTTTTTTTACACTCGCCGCGAACCTCTGGGTATTTGTGCAGGCATTGGTGCGTGGAACTACCCAATTCAAATCGCGATGTGGAAATCTGCCCCTGCGCTTGCTGCGGGTAATGCGATGATCTTTAAACCATCAGAAGAAACTCCGTTAACTGCACTCAAACTAGCAGAAATCTACAGCGAAGCGGGGTTGCCAGATGGCGTGTTCAACGTTATTCAAGGTGATTACCGAGTAGGGCAAATGCTCACCGCACATCCAGACATCGCTAAAGTCTCTTTCACGGGTGAATCCGGTACGGGCAAAGTCGTGATGGGTGACAGCGCCAATACGCTGAAGCAAGTCACTATGGAGCTTGGTGGTAAGTCTCCAATGATCATTTTTGATGATGCCAAGCTAGACGACGCGGTTTCTGCTGCAATGGTTGCAAACTTCTACACCCAAGGTGAGGTTTGTACGCACGGTACTCGCGTGTTCGTTCATGAAGGTATTTATGATGAGTTTGTCGCTCAACTTAAGAAACGTACCGAACTGCTGGTGGTTGGCGATCCGCTTGATGATCAAACCCAAATTGGCGCGCTAATTTCCAAAGAGCACGAATCAAAAGTTCTTTCCGCAATTGAACAAGCGAAAGCAAGCAACGCAACGCTACTGACCGGTGGCTACAAAGTCACAGAAAACGGTTTGGCGAGCGGCAATTTTGTTGTGCCAACGGTTTTCATTGATTGCGAAGACGACATGCCCCACGTGCAACAAGAGATCTTTGGTCCCGTAATGTCAGTGCTTAAGTTCAGTGACGAAGATGAAGTGATTGCACGTGCTAACAACACCGATTACGGACTGGCAGCTGGCGTGTTCACGCAAAACCTCTCTCGTGCACACCGCGTCATTCATCAAATCCAAGCAGGAATCTGTTGGATTAACACCTGGGGTGACTCCCCAGCTGAAATGCCAGTTGGCGGTTACAAACTGTCTGGCATTGGACGTGAAAACGGCGTTGAGACCCTTAAGCATTACACCCAAACCAAGAGCGTGTTAGTGCATTTGGGTGATTTCGACAGCCCTTACGCGTAATCAGACTGGAGGATTTGTAATGCAACATCACTACGATTACATCATCGTCGGTGCTGGCTCGGCAGGCTGTGTTTTGGCGGATCGCCTGAGTGAAAGCGGTCTACACCAAGTCTTACTGTTGGAAGCGGGTGGCTCAGACAAGAGCATCTTCATCCAAATGCCAACGGCGCTGTCTTACCCAATGAACACTGAAAAGTACGCTTGGCAGTTCGAAACTGTTGCGGAAGAGGGCTTAGACGGACGCCAACTGCATTGTCCACGCGGCAAAGTTCTGGGTGGAAGCTCTTCGATCAACGGCATGGTTTATGTTCGTGGTCATGCTTGTGACTTTGACGAATGGGAAGCAGAAGGTGCAAAAGGCTGGAACTACCAAGCGTGTCTTCCGTACTTCCGTAAAGCGGAAACATGGACAGGCGGCGCAGACGCATACCGTGGCGACAGTGGTCCGGTAGGTACGTGCAACGGCAACGACATGAAGCTGAACCCACTTTACCAAGCGTTTATTGAAGCAGGTAAAGATGCTGGCTATCCAGAAACACAAGATTACAACGGCTATCAGCAAGAGGGCTTCAGTCCAATGCATATGACGGTAGACAAAGGCGTGCGCGCTTCTACCTCTAATGCTTACTTAAGCCGTGCAAAAAAGCGCAGCAACTTCACCTTGATGAAAGGCGTGACCGCTCATCGCATTTTGCTTGAAGGTAAAAAAGCAGTCGGCATTGAGTTTGAACAATCCGGCAAAATCAAACAGTGCTTTGCTAACAAAGAAGTGGTGTCGAGCGCAGGCTCTATCGGCTCGGTACAACTGCTGCAACTTTCGGGTATTGGTCCTAAGACTGTGCTTGAAAAAGCAGGCATTGAAGTGAAACACGCTCTCGAAGGTGTGGGGAAGAACTTGCAAGATCACCTCGAAGTGTACTTCCAGTATCACTGCAAACAGCCGATCACGCTTAACAGCAAGTTAGGTTTGATCAGCAAAGGTTTGATTGGTACGGAATGGATTCTGACGCGCAAAGGTCTGGGCGCAACCAACCACTTTGAATCGTGTGCGTTCATCCGTTCTCGTGAAGGCTTGAAATCGCCAAACATTCAATATCACTTCCTACCAGCAGCAATGCGTTATGACGGACGCGCGGCATTTGATGGTCACGGCTTCCAAGTGCATGTTGGTCCAAACAAGCCAGAGAGTCGCGGCAGTGTCGAAGTGGTTTCTGCCAACCCAAATGACAAGCCAAAAATCGAGTTCAACTACATCTCGACGGAACAAGACAAGCAGGATTGGCGAGACTGTATTCGTCTAACGCGTGAAATCCTCAATCAACCTGCAATGGATGCGTTCCGCGGTGAAGAGATTCAACCGGGTCTGAACATCACCAGCGATGAGGCGATTGATGAATGGGTGAAGCAAAATGTGGAGAGTGCTTACCACCCATCGTGTAGCTGCAAAATGGGCGCAAACAATGACCCAATGGCAGTTCTGAATGAAGCCTGTCAAGTGCGCGGCATTGAAGGCTTGCGCGTGGTGGATTCATCCATCTTCCCAACCATTCCGAATGGCAACTTAAACGCACCAACCATTATGGTCGCAGAGCGTGCAGCGGACATGATCTTGGGGAACGTACTCGAAGAATCGAATAACACACCGGTTTGGATTGCTCCGAACTGGCAAGAGACGCAAAGAATGCGTCCGCCGAAAAGAGACTTAAGCTCAATCTCATAAAGTCAGTAATCATTACAAGGAATTTAAACATGTCTACGATGACAAAAATCTTTTCATCTATCGCGCTGAGTGCAATGGCGACAGGTGCTTACGCTAACCAATGTGAAACCGTTCGATTTGCCGATGTAGGCTGGACGGACATTACCGCAACCACAGCTGTTACCTCTGAACTGCTAAAAGGCTTGGGCTACAAAACCAAGACCGATCTTCTGTCTGTACCTGTAACGTACTCTTCAATGGCAAACGGCGACATTGACGTATTCCTAGGTAACTGGATGCCAACCATGGAAGGCGATATCGCCAAATACCGTGAAGCAGGCACAGTAGAAACCGTTCGTGCAAACTTAGAAGGCGCGAAATACACACTAGCCGTGCCAAAGTATGTGTACGACGCAGGCGTGAAAAGCTTTGCTGATTTGGCAAAACATGCCGACAAATTTAAAGACCGCATCTACGGCATTGAACCGGGTAACGATGGCAACCGCCTTATCCAAGATATGATCGACAGCGATGCATTTGGCTTGAAAGACTTCAGCCTAGTGGAATCAAGCGAAGCGGGCATGGTGTCTCAAGTGTCTCGTGCAGTGCGTCGTAACCAATGGATAGTTTACCTAGGTTGGGCACCACACCCAATGAACAGCAATGTTGAGATGGAATACCTATCTGGCGGTGACGACTTCTTTGGTCCTAACTACGGCGGTGCAAATGTTTACACCAATGTGCGACAAGATTACCTATCTGAGTGTCAAAACGTGGGTCAACTGCTTAAGAATCTAGAGTTCAGTCTAGAGATGGAAAACCAGTTGATGGAAGCGATTCTAAACCAAAAACAAAAGCCAGCGAAAGCGGCACAAGAATGGTTGAATGCCAACCCACAACAATTTGAAGCGTGGCTAGAAGGCGTGAAGACGTTAGACGGCAAAGACGCAAAACAAGCGATTACTTCTTACCTAAAAACAAACGCTTAATCATTCCTCTCTTTAGGAAAAGGTGGGTAGAGATGCCCGCCTTTTAACACAAAGGTTTTATTGTGAATTTTATTACGGACAACAAACTTCCGTTGGGCGAATGGATGGAAACAGGCGTAGATTGGTTAACCATGAACGCGTCGGGTTTCTTTGATGCTATCTCTATTTTTCTCGAAACCATCATTCTATTCGTGGTGGATATTTTCAAATGGATGCCACCGGCAGCACCAATCATCATGACCGCAGCGATTGCGTGGTTCCTACACCGCAGCATTCCTTTAGTTGTGTTTATCGTGCTGGCGCTACTGACTATTCTTAACCTCGGCTACTGGCAAGAAATGCTGGAAACCTTTGTTCTCGTCTTCGCTGCGACAACGATTTCCGTATTAATTGGCGTGCCGCTTGGCATCATGGCGGCGCATCGCCCGTGGTTGTATACCTTGTTGCGCCCGATACTCGATTTAATGCAGACCGTACCAACGTTTGTGTATCTGATCCCAACATTGGTTCTGTTTGGTTTGGGCATCGTTCCGGGTCTGATTTCCACCATTATCTTTGCCATCGCCGCGCCGATTCGTCTGACTTACCTTGGTATCACCAAAGTGCCAGAAGAGCTGATTGAAGCGGGTAAAGCCTTTGGTGCTAGCCGCATGAAATTGCTATTCAAAGTCGAACTCCCAGCCGCATTGCCAAGCATTATGGCGGGTGTGACCCAATGCATCATGTTGTCACTTTCTATGGTGGTGATAGCCGCACTAGTAGGTGCCGATGGTCTGGGTAAGCCAGTCGTACGAGCACTGAACACCGTGAATATTTCTCAAGGCTTTGAAGCCGGTTTAGCGATAGTTTTGGTCGCGATTATTCTCGACCGCTTGTGTAAAGCACCAAACCAAAAGGAGGCATAACATGGATGCAATTACGATTGAAAACCTCGACGTTGTGTTTGGTCAGCAGCAAGAGCAAGCATTGGCGCTTTTAGACCAAGGTAAGTCTCGCCAAGAGATCATTGATGAAACCGGACAAGTGGTTGGTGTTGATAAGGTCTCAATGAGCGTCAAACAAGGTGAGATCTGTGTATTGATGGGGCTTTCTGGTTCGGGTAAATCCAGTTTGCTTCGTGCCGTTAATGGTTTGAATGAGATCTCTCGTGGCTCACTCAAAATCAAAGATGGCGACGACATGGTACAGCTTGCTAACTGTGACGAGCAGACTCTGCGTAACTTGCGTACTCATCGCGTGTCGATGGTGTTCCAAAAGTTTGCGCTTATGCCGTGGTTAACTGTATTGGATAACGTAGCATTTGGTCTTGAGATGCAGGGCATTGGCAAAGCGGAACGACGTAAAAAAGCACGCGAACAACTTGAAATGGTTGGGCTGAGCGAGTGGGAGAGTAAGTTCCCGCATGAGCTCTCTGGTGGTATGCAGCAGCGCGTTGGTTTAGCTCGCGCCTTTGCTATGGATACCGACATCCTACTAATGGATGAACCCTTCTCCGCGCTCGATCCTCTGATTCGTGCTCAGCTTCAAGATGAATTGATTCAACTGCAAGAGAAGCTCAACAAGACGATTTTGTTTGTGAGCCACGACCTAGACGAAGCACTGAAAATCGGCAACAACATCGCCATTATGGAATCGGGCAAACTGATTCAACACGGTAAGCCTGAACAAATCATCCTTGCGCCAGAAAACGAGTATGTGGCGGACTTTGTGGCTCACACTAATCCGCTTAACGTATTGAAAGGTCGTTCACTGATGCAAGCCAGCACCGAGCTTAAGCATAAGAATGAGCGCGTGTTGGTGTGTGCAGATAAGCAGATTTGGGTCGAGCAAGAGCCGAAAGGCTTAACGTTAGTGGATTCCGATAAGTCGTTGGTGAATTGGGAAAGCGATTCAACCACGCTTGACGACATCGGCGAAAGCACGGTCGTTCAAGCTAACCCAGATATCAGCATGCGTGAAGCGATTGAGCTGAAGCAACGCAGCAATCAACCTATCTTGCTGGTGGAAGAGAACAAGTTAGTGGGCGTACTGAGTGACAACGAGTTGTACGATGCACTGCTTGGCAACTTTAAGTCCAAGCAAGTGGCGTAGCTGTCTCTTATCTCAAAACTTTTGTTGAGTCCCCCTCTGCAAAATAAAAAAGAGCCGTACCCTTAGACTAGAAGTACGGCTCTTTGAATTTGAACAATGATTTAGATAGCTAGGCTCTAGGCTAGGAACCATGGAGCTAGGAGACGATACTCATTAAAGAGTAGTAATCACGTCATCCATGTGTAGACGCGCTTTAGGTAGACCGTGGTTGTAATCTTCGCCGTCTTTGTGATAGCCGATTGCTAGTGCAACTTCACATACGTGACCATCTAGTTCTACTTTGAACTCTTCGCCGATCAGTGTTGGGTCTACACCTTCCATTGGAGTCGAGTCGATACCTAGACGCGCTAGTGTGTGCATTAGGTTACCAAGAGCGATGTAAACTTGCGCTTTCGTCCAGCCACCGTTGTAGCCGTTCTCATCTGTGTTTGCCTCAGCAAATGCGTAAGCACCCATGAAAGAGTCGTACATCTCGGCTGGTAGGTGGCCAGAAGTTACTTCAGCATCAACACGCTTCGCAAATTTCTCTTTAGTGAATTTTGGATCGTACGCTAGCAGAATAGTGTGAGACGCTGCTTTAGCGTGCGGTTGGTTGAACTGGTGCATGTTAGCAAACGTGTCGTGGAAACGCTGTTTCGCTTCGTCGCTCTCAATTACGATGAATTTCCAAGGCTGAGAGTTGATAGAAGACGCAGATAGGCGGATTGCTTCTTTGATGATTGCCATATCTTCTTGAGAGATGCGTTTCTCTTCGTCGTATTTTTTCGCTGTGTAACGGTTGTTTAGGTCTGTAATGATTTGATGAGACACGTTTATATCCTCTTAATATTATTAGACAAATGAGGATGCGCTTAGCATCGGTAACCATGCGTACCTCGAAAGTGAGTCCATCATATCGACTTTTCTCGAAATGATAATACGCGTTTCATTTAAATCACTTTCTATTTTTTATTGAAAATCAAAAGGGGCCTCGAGCGAAGTTAAAAAGAAAGGGAGCCATTTTGCTCCCTTTCATTTTGTCGCTCACGTTTACTCTTTTCCTTCCTCTTTTTCTCCTTGATTGTTCTTCACCGCCTTGGCGATATCGGAAACCGCTTCGACAAGATTGATTGGCATCGGGAAGATGATGGTTGATGTCTTGTCTGTGGTGATTTCAGTGAGCGTTTGCATGTATCGAAGCTGCAACGCATTGGGGGCTTCGTTAAGCATTTCTGCCGCTTCTTTTAGCTTGTTGGAAGCTTCCAACTCACCGGTTGCGTGGATGATCTTCGCACGGCGGTTACGTTCTGCTTCGGCTTGGCGGGCGAGGGCGCGCACCATGCTGTCGTTAAGATCGACATGCTTCACTTCAACCGTTGCTATCTTGATACCCCAATCGTCAGTTTGTTGGTCGAGGATGGATTGCAGATCTTTGTTAAGGCGTTCACGTTCAGAAAGCAACTCATCCAGTTCATGCTGACCAAGCACCGAACGCAGTGTTGTTTGTGCTAGCTGGCTAGTGGCGTCGCTATAGCTTTCAATATTGTTGATTGCCATTTGTGGGTCGACCACTCGGAAGTAAACCACGGCGTTGACTCTGACCGATACGTTGTCACGGGTGATTAAATCTTGAGTTGGAACATCCAAAACAATGGTACGTAAGTCGACGCGAACCATTTGTTGAATGAAGGGGATCAAGATGATCAAACCCGGTCCTTTCACTTCTTGGAAGCGACCGAGAAAGAACACCACGCCGCGCTCGTACTCACGCAGCACCTTGAACATTTGCGTTGCCAGTGCAAACAATAAAACGATGATAACGGCAACAGTGTAAAGCATCATAAGCGCCTCCTATTCCTTAGGGCGGTCACTGGGTTTAACGGTTAGGGTCAACCCTTTAATTTTCACCACAGTCACGTGGTCACCTTGTTTCAATTTTTGTTCTGCTTTGGCTTGCCATAGCGCCCCGTCTAATTGCACTCGACCAGTACCATCAACAAAATCATCGCTCACAACGGCGAGTTTACCCGGGAAGTTTTCGAGCCCTGTAGTGGCTTTTTTACTGCGAATTTTAATAAGCAAGCCAACCGTAATGACGATGAGCCCCACAGAGAAAATAGCGATACCGAAAATCAGTGGTAGGGCAATTTGGAAGCCGGGTATATCGCTGTCCATTAGGAAGATTGAGCCAAGCACAAATGCAACGACGCCGCCTAAACCGAGTATGCCAAAGCTCGGGTTAAAGGCTTCAGCAATCATCAGAGCAATACCAAGCAGCAGTAGTCCCAAACCAACGTAATTCACAGGCATCATTTGCAGCGCGTACATGGCTAGCAATAGGCAAATCCCGCCGAGCACGCCGGGTAAGCCGATACCTGGGTTGTAGAACTCCAGAAGCAAGCCATAAATACCAATTAGCATTAGAATGTAAGCTACGTTGGGATTGGTAATTACCGCCAACATTTCTGCACGCCAGTCTGGAACGCGCTCCACCCAAGTTGGGTTATCTAACGCCAGCTTAAACGGGTTGCCGTTGAGTTTGACTTCGATGCCATTAATCGTTGAAACCAAATCTTCCGGTGAGTTGGCTATGTAGTCGATGACGTTGAGCTCTAACGCTTCGGTTGCATCTAAACTGGCCGCCATACTGACTGCTTTTTCTGCCCATTCGGCGTTTCTATCATGTAGTCGCGCTAAGCCTTTGATGTAGGCTCTGGCATCATTAATGACCTTCTTTTCCATTGCGGTTTTGGCAGGCACTTCGTCCGAGGCTTTTTCTGTGGATTCCGGTTGTGAATCTGTTGAGTCTTTACCTTCGTCTGAAGACGGCTGTTGTGGTGCTCCACCCAAGGCAACGGGAGTTGCGGCGCCCAAGTTAGTGGCTTCTGCCATCGCAGCGACGTGGCTGGCGAGCAGAATGTACGTACCTGCGCTGGCCGCCCGAGAGCCTGATGGACCGACCCAAGTCGCGATAGGGACAGTGGATGTGGTGATAGCGTGTATGATATCCCTCATTGAGCTATCAAGCCCGCCGGGGGTATCCATTTTTAAAATGACAAGGTCAACGCCGTTTTGTTGAGCTTCTTCAATCTCTCGTGACAGATAATCACTCAGAGCGGGCCCAATTGCCCCTTTGACAGGCAATACCCAAACCGTGCTTGCTAGCGCTTGGCTTGCAAACAAGAGTAGGGGAAGAAGCCACAATCGTATCTGTTTCATACAGCCCTCCTTGTGTAACCACTGGGACTTATTGAAAACACTATTTAAAGTATAGATACGAGTAGACAAGAGAATGGTTTTATCCGTCGCCTCCGAATGTATAAATAAATTTACAAAAGTGAGGCTTAGCAGTGGTACACACTTTCTCACGTAATCTGGGGTTTCATGCGTTGTGGTTCGTAAGAAAACCAGTAAACTGCGAGGAATCAACGACACTCAGACAAGAAGGTAAGTGGGAAGTTATGATGTTAATTGCGATTCGATTGGTGAAGCTTGCCGTTATCTGTGCGGTGTTCTTTACCATCTACGATTTGATTGCATTCGGTGAGGTGACTTGGATTAACCGTTTCTTCAACCTGTAATCCGAAATGAAAGGGGCATCGTGCCCCTTTTTGCCTGTCTAGTTTGCCAGTTCTGGTTCTGGAAGGTGGCTGTTTACCACTGACATGTGTTGACAGCGATCTTGAGCGAGGAAGAGGAACTTGTCATAACCACTTTGCTCTAGTTCCTCACGAGAAACCAATTGTTTAACGATGTTATCGCATCGTTTGATCAACACTTCGACTTCCAACGATGACTTGTTGCTTGGAAAGGCTCGCGTCAGCACTTTAATGATGTTGATGCACACCGTGCGTAGTAATGGACAACGGGCCTGTAGCTCAATCAAAGCATCAATCAAGGCTTGATAGTCCTGTTCTGCCGCTCGGATTTTTCTGTATTGCTCTTGCATCCAAGTTTGGCGTTCTGCATTGTCCGTTTCTAGGGCGCGACCAAGGGTAATCTTACTCGAAAGAATCGTGTCGCTTGAGTCGGTTTGTAGATTCTCAAAACACCAAGTAATGGCGTTGGAAAACTCCGATTCAAAGTTCATCTCATGCAGCAACCACGCTAGGTGAAATTGCGCATAAAAGTGAGCGAAGGGCTTACGTCGATACAAATCACTGAGCACTTTAAACGCTGCAACGTACTGGTTTTCTTCAATGGCAATGTGCGCAGCGATCAAGTCGAGCTCGTCTTGAATTGCCTTGTTTTCTGGTCCGCTCGTGATCGACTTAAATAAGTTTTTGGCTTGAACAAGAAGATCCTCTCTACCTTCAAGTTTACGCACACAATAGAGCAAGATTCGAATCATGTTGAGCTTGGCAAAGGTATTGTTGCGGTAAGTGTCTTTGTTGATCTCCATGTATGCATGGTAGTGCTTTAACGCAGAATGATAGTCATGTTCCGCCAAGCATAAATTGACGATCACCAATTCACGCTCCGAATTGCCTTCAACCAAGCTGTTTGCCAACTCCAAATGCCTAATTGCACTTGGTACTTCTCGGTTAAGCATGCTGAAGTTAGCCGCGCACTCGCGTATATCTACGTTGTTTGGTGACTCTTCTAACAAGGCACGTACTAGGCGTTGTGCTTCGTCGTGTTCACCCAGTGTGACTAGCGTGTTTGCTAAGCCGATTTTTGCCCAGTTAACGTCTTTACGTTCAATGACTTGCTCGTAAACGACTTTGGCTTCTTGATGCAGTTTCAAACGCGTTAAGAAGTCGGCCCGAAACTTTTCGATAATGAAAAAATACTCAGAATGAAATGGTGTCAGCTCATCACATGCTTCTAATCCTGCGTGCGCATCGTTGCTGAGCTCTGCTTGATAGATGGTCTGTAAGAGGCTCTTACGCTTCACTGCGGCTGAGATACGTTCTCGCAACGTGATGGAGTTGAAAGGTTTGAGCAGGTACTCGTCCGGCTTCAGCTCAATGATGGCACGTACGATGGTCGCAGAGTTCTCACCCGTTACAAGAATAAATACGGTGTCATGGTTGAGTAATTTGAGGTGCTTAAGCTCTTCAAACAGCTGTTTGCCGTTCATGCCTCGACCGAAGTTGTAGTCACAAATGATCAGGTCAATGCGCTCTTGCTGAGCAATAGAAACTGCCCCCTTTGCTAAGCGAGCTGTGAATATGCGTTTATCAGAAAAGCCAAGCTTGGTCAGCATGTTACGCAGTGTCAGCACCACGATAGGCGCATCATCGACAATTAACACATTGTACTGTGAGAAAGATTTGGTGTTCATTTAAAAAGGACTCAGAAAATGAGCGTTGCGGCTGATAGCAAACAGCCGCAACGTTCGAATTAGATCAACGTTTCCAATTGTTCAAAGGGGATAGGGCGGCAGCGAACAAATCCTTGGTAAAGTTCCACGCCAAGTTCGCGCAAATACGCCAATGTTTCATCATCTTCTACACCTTCTGCCACCGATTTAAGTCCTAATGACTTTGCTAGGTGTAGGCTCGAAATAGTGAGCTGTTGGCTCTTGAAGTTGGTTAATGCATCTTTGATAAATTGGCGGTCAATCTTTAATTCTGTATAAGGCAGCGTTGCTAACTGGCTCAGGGACGAGTAGCCGGTTCCAAAGTCGTCAATGGCTAAGCCAACGCCTCTTAAACGTAAGTTGGCGAGGTTGGCTAGCGACGTGACGCTGCAGTCGTACACTTCGTCTTCGGTCAGTTCAAGCGTGATGCGTTCAGGTGCTATTTGGTATTGTTCGCACAACGCAAATAGTCGCTCACTCATAGGTTGCTTGAGCGTCTTTTGGTTCATGTTGACTGATAAGTTGATGGTTACTTTCAGTGTGGACATGTCTTGAAGCGCGTTCTCTAGCACAATCCAGAACAGTTTATCCAACTCATTACGAACCTGAATCTCAGTAATAAACTGCGCAGGTGCAATAATGCCGTGCTTGGGGTGACGGCAACGTACTAATGCTTCGACTCCAATCAGTTGGTTATCCGACGTTGAGTATTGTGGTTGGTAGTAATTGATAAACCTGCCCTCATTGAAGGCAGTGTCAATTTCGTCGTCATTCATTAACACAGGCAAGCTCACGAATTGTTCTTGCGATAAGTATTGTTTGAACTCGCCGAAGATCTGAGTGAGTTGCTGATTAGAAATGGGTTTAGTTAATGCGCGAACAAACCCGTAGCCCGCAGATAAGCACATGTTGTAGGTAATTTCGAGCACGTCTTGGGTCATCGCACTCAAAATCACCACGCCTTTTGGACGTGAGCTTTCTGCAAGGGTGGAAAGTAGGTTCACCCCATTGATATCTGGTAAGTCAATATCGCAGAACATCACATCGATTGGTTGGGCCTCGCAAACGGTCGCGACTTCTGAGCCTCGATGGACGACGGTAATCGTGCCTTCAAATAGACGATTGAGCAAAATCTTAAGATTGGTTGCTTGTAATCGATCATCTTCTACAATCAAAACGTTCATTTAATTGCTCTCATTCATATTCAGCCACTGCTGTGTCGTGCTGACGATGGTTTCTAATTCGCTGATAAGTGCCGTGCGAGCCTGAACTTCTTGTTCGCTACCTACCAAATATTCACATTGCATTGCCGCATACCCAAGTTGGGTTAAGTTGAGGGCGGCCGCTGATCCTTTAATTCGGTGTGCCACTGACTTAAGGCTTTCCTCTCCAGAGTGAATCAGTGCGATGTCATTGTTTAGTGCTTCACATATCACTTGTGCCATCTCGAGTCTTTCTTCATAGCTATAGGCTTCAAGCCAATCCTCTTGGGACTCTGCGTTAATGACTCTTGATAAGTATTGCTCACACAAGGCTTGTAGTTCGCTCAGGGTGTATGGCTTAAACAACACGGTTTCAATGCCGCTTTGTTCTGCTTTTTCAATCACGTTTCGTGAATTCTCTGCCGTACAAGTCACGACAGGAATGGACGCGAGAACCTTATTTGCCTTGAGAGCTTGAGTCAGTTGGTAACCGTCCATATCCGGCATGTGACAGTCGGTAATCACCAAATTAAAGGGTGCCAGTTCGTTGTCGCTTTGTGCTTGTTCTAGCGCTTCAATCGCTTCTAAGCCACTTGCAGCAAGCTGGCAATTGACCCCCAGCTTTTCAAATTGACGCTTGAACAATAGTCGGTTGATCGCATCATCATCGACGACTAACACGCGTCCGTCCCACTGGTATTCTGCTGTCTGTGCTGAGTGGGTTTGCGTTATCACTTCACCGTTTAGCTTCTGCAAAATTAAA
This sequence comes from Vibrio sp. LB10LO1, assembly GCF_010092875.1. Taxonomy (NCBI): domain Bacteria; kingdom Pseudomonadati; phylum Pseudomonadota; class Gammaproteobacteria; order Vibrionales; family Vibrionaceae; genus Vibrio; species Vibrio sp. LB10LO1. The sequence continues at coordinate 92,174 of NZ_JAADJW010000017.1, read as the reverse complement.
TCGGGATATACGTTGGAGTAATGTGGTTCCAGCTCGATCACGTGATGCTTGCTTTCAAACTCATCCAGAGTGACTTGCCATGTGTTTAACCACCGCTGAACTTGTTTGTCTTCGGTATAGACCGGAATTAGCGCCGTCATATCGAGTGGTTGACTGATCATTGGCAAGCGTACTGTGATGGTTGTGCCTTGTTCTGTTTGGCTGTCAACCTCAATGGTGCCTTCCATTATGTCGACCAAGCTTTTGACGATAGACATGCCAAGGCCTGTGCCTCCGAAACGGCGACTGGTGCTTTTGTCCCCCTGAACAAAAGGCTGGAACAGGGTGGCTAACTGGGCATTGTTCATCCCGCATCCCGTGTCTTGTACTTTGAATTCAAGTTGGCTTGGGCTGACATGCACACTCACGATAACCTTACCTTCCTCTGTGAACTTCACCGCATTACTCAATAGGTTGTTGATGATTTGGTTGACGCGCAACCAATCCAAAGCCACTAAAGCATGAGGTGTCGGAGTCCAGTTCAACTCAAACGCCAATGACTTCCGTTCGATGATTTTTTCAAAGCTTCTTAGTGTTGCCCCAAGCTCTTGATAAACATTGCCTTTGTGAACATCTAACTGAAGTTGGTTTGCATCAATTTTTGAGAAATCCAAAATGTCATTAACTTGCAACTGTAATCGCTCTGCTGATTGCATTGCGCTCTTCAACAACTCTTTGCTCTCTTTACGTTCTAAATCTTGCTCTAATAACTCCATTAATCCCATCATTGCTGCGATTGGGGTACGGAGCTCGTGGCTGACGACCGCAAGAAAGTGTTCGCGAGCCTCGATCGCTTGCATGGCTTTCAAGTTTGATGCTTTCAACGCCGTCTCTTTCTGTTTTAGTTCACTGATGTCATCAAACACCGTCATCCGGTATTGAGTCCCTTCCTCTGGATGGAGTAGGGTCTGCTGACGCACACGGTAGTGCTTGTCGCCCAAAGAGCATAAAGATGTTTCCGTACTTTCTGAATCTGAGCTCACACACTCTCTCGTAAGATCAAGCACTTGCTCTCGTTCTTGGTCTGTAATGCCTTTATCTACATTGCAGCGCGAAAGCATGTTGATGAACGGTTTATTGGCCAGAATCTGCTTATTATTTTCATCAGATATCAAGATCTTATTAGGCAGCTGATCCAGTACAGACGATAGCCACTTGTTCTGCTTTTGGCGAATCTGAGTTTCGTATTCTTTGCGTTTAATGGTACGAGTCAGGTGGCCAGTTCTAACGATGTAAATCAGCACCGCAATTAACAAAATACAGACGCCAGCCAATGCTGAAATGACGACGATCTCTTTCTCAATACCGTAATTAACCGTTACTTTTTCATGTCGTTCTTTGAGCTGTTGAAGTTCTTCTTTGGTGGTGACTTGAAGTACGGTATCCAACACTCTGTGTAGAAACTCAGAGTCCTTCCTTAACTCCATACCCAATGCCACCCCCAATTCCATATCGTCCGGTGGTGCCACTGCTTTAAACTGCGTCCCTTGCCCTTTATAAAAATGGTGATCAATCAAATTTTGATTGACGAAGGCATGGGAGATTTTCCCATCTTCTAATGCCTTACTAAGGCTTTTAAAATCACGGTAAACAGGAGAAGAGGCATACGCAGGGTTACCTAAAAAGTGCGGATAGAAATTTCCCGCACGGTCTAAAATACCGACGCTTTTTTGTGCTTGTTTGTTCAGTGATTCGATATACCCATACTGAAGAACTCCGAACGAACGTGTCGCAATAAAACGTTTTTTGTCAGTAATTGCGATGTTTCGTGTCGGGAGCACATCAACAATATGCTCCTGAAGCATTAAATCCACATCTCTGCCGTTAGGATGAATGTACTCAAATTTGAGCATGCTCTTTTGTTCGAGCAGCTTCATCAAATCGTGCACATAACCTTTCACCTCTTTGGTTTTTGGGTCAGTGTAAGACAGTGGGTATACATTGTCTTTAATGGTGTAGCGAACGGTTTGTCGGCCATTTTGTTGCTCCAAAATCTCCAGCATTAACTCGTTGTGCAACACGTTGATGTTCGCTTCAATATGCATACGGCTGTGTTTGGAATCTTTAGAGTGTTTGATGTATTTGTTGATAATGCCCATCAATTGTTGAGATTCTTTCCCCGTGAAGATAGTGACAGCGCCAGGCGTGAGGGCTTTGTCATAGACCACTTTACCTGTGAGTTCGCCATGAGGGTTTTTAAAACCATAAGAGCTAAGCGTAGACAGGCCTACAACTGCTGCATCAGCTGCCCCGGTATTTAACGACGTTGTCATCATGACGCTGTTGCGCACGGTATGAACATGCTCAAAGCCGAGAGTTTCAATCTGGTCACAGGCACTTGAGTCCTTGACGCAAACCCACTTGAGTTCGCTGAGCGGAGTATTTTCCAAAGCAACGTCACGCAACCAAACTAAGCGTAAAGTCTGAAAAATCGGCTCAGAGAACAGAAAGCGCTCCGCTCTTTTTTGGGTTGCAACAAAGCCAACGGTGAGATCAATCTCGCCGTTTTCTAAGCCATTAAAAAGGGTATCGAGGCTAAAGTAGGGAACATACTCGGCGTCAATGTGCAGATCGTGCAACATGCTTTCTGCATACTCGATGTTGATGCCTTCTTTCGATTCTAAGTTTCCCCAATAAGGGAGCCAATCACCTGCAAGAACGCCAACCTTCACGCTCTTTTGGTTGTCGAGAAACAATCGGTCATTCTTGCTTAGGAAATCTTCCGCTAAAGCACTGAAAGAGAAAGTGATAAGCAATGCTGCGATTGAGGCAAACAGTTTCAAGGTTTTATTTTTCCAAGTAGGGCGCGAGTCAAAAAAGGGGGCGGAATCGTATAGCTTTTCACCGTTATTCGCCAATCAAGGATGTTTGTCTTGTCGACAAGTGACGTTTGATATTCAAGTGAGTGAATTAAACGAGTTCGAGACCATAGTAATCAATGACTTATGAGAGGGGATTCAATATCTAAATAGGAGGTAATGGAAAAAAGCCAGAAAGCAACTAAGTTCATATTAAGAGGTCGGGTAAGGAAACCCCAGCTATGAAGATAAAGCTTACTACTAAAGTGCTATGTGGATGTTTGTTAATGAGTTTTAGCGCTTCAACTTTAGCAGGAGTACAAAATACAAAAATCAATATTAACTTAGTTCCTCCTCTCGAAGGCAATCCCAAGGTTGACTTTCAACTGGCCCGTGTTGGCTGGCATTTATTCAGGGACCCAAAACTGTCATCTAATGGCAAGATCAGTTGTGAAACCTGCCATAACCTATCCACTAATGGTGCAGAACAGACGCAAGTTTCTACTGGAGTACATGGCGTTGGCACTTGTAATTCAATCTCCGTTTTTAACGCGGCTTTAAATTATCGGTTCCTGTGGGATGGCACAGCAAATTCGTTGATGGCTCAAATCGACGGACCTGTCCAAAACCCTTTAGAAATGGATTCTAATTGGGAAGAGATAGAAAAGTATGTTCAAGCTAATTCGGTATATAAATCTCTATTTGGGCAAGCGGGTAAACGCATTAATGTGACCAACATTAAGCTTGCAATTGTGGAGTTTGTTAAAGGGCTCCAGACGCCAAGCTCTCCATTTGATGTGTATTTACGTGGTGATACGGACGCTATGAATGAACAGTCAATAAGAGGGTGGGAGGCCTTTCAGCAAGTGGGCTGTGTTCAGTGCCACCAGGGGCGGAATATTGGCGGGTCCATGATTCAGCAGTTTAGTTATTTTCAAACGCGAGAAAAAAATCTTGATACGGGGCGACATTTAAGAACCTCTGATGGAGAGGATAAATTCTATTTTCGTGTGGCAAGCTTGCGAAATGTGGGGCAAACCGGGCCTTATTTTCACAATGGGCAAGTTGATAAACTATCGGATGCTATTCAAATTATGTCGCAGGTCCAGTTGGGGGTAACGATGAGCGACGACAAAGTGGCAGATATCGAAGCCTTCCTCATGACGTTAAGCACCCCAAGGCCTGCAATTTTGGAGGTGTTTGAAAATGAATAAATTTCGCTTAGCTAACGCCGCCTTGTTCGTCATTATTACCGTGATGGTGGTTCTGGCGTGCATGACTCATGTTAATTCAAGAAATACTCAAGCGGTACACACATCGCTTTCTGAGATTGGTCACCATTTGATAGAGGCTCGGGATAGCGTGGTTAATCCCTACTCGATCCGAGAGCGGAGGAATTATGAAATCACGCATAGTTTAGTTGAGCTAGAGCTTGCTTCTGAACAATTGATTTCTGATTTCAAACAGTCGATTTGGTTTGATATCACTTCCACTAGGTTACGTGCGCAAAGTATCGTTGTTCAATTTGATGGCAAAGTTAGAGATGCGACTCAATCGTTAGACATGCTAATTGGTGTCCAGGTTGCCAATCAATACGAATTACTCACACTACATAACATTTACAAAGACCAATTTAGCGCCCAAACCGATGATATATGGTTGGAAGAGCATTATTTTGATTTTTTAACCAATGCAGCGTTACAAGGCGATAACCCCCAGAGCCAGAGTATCTCATTATTTTTGAATAGACTGCGCCAAAGCGAGCGCAAGATAGAGTTGCTTACCAACAGGATTCTAGAAGGCCATTACTTTGAGTTTGTTGAGTATTCTGAGCATCAGTTACTTGAAATCGCGCAACGTGAATCCAGGCTGACGTGGCTGTTTGTTCTCCTGTCCATTATCTTATTAGTGACGGCGTTTGTGCTGCAAACTCAACATCGTGTGAATAAGCTCAAACATCTCAATGACGAGTTAATAGAAGCGACAGAGAAAGCGGAGCGCGCAGCCAAAGCGAAGTCACAATTCTTAGCGACCATGAGCCATGAGTTAAGAACACCAATGAATGGGGTATTGGGGATTTCACAAATCATTGCCAATGAAACTCAAGAAAAAACAACCAAAGAACATGTGAAAATAATCTTGGACTCCGGCCAGCACCTGATGACGATTCTCAATGACATATTGGATTATTCTAAAGTGGAAGAGAATAGACTGGATTTAGAAGCGGCACCTTTTAATTTGTTGCAAGTGTTAACTCCCGTTTGTAGCGCGATTCAGCCACTTGTTGAAGAGAAAAATATCCAGCTTTATGTCGAAAATGAAGTGCCTGACACTATCGAGTTTAAGGGGGATTGTGCCCGTGTCCGCCAGATCTTGTTTAATCTCGCAGGCAATGCGGTGAAGTTTACTGGCGATGGGCACGTATTGATTCGGACTGAGCTTGATGAGCAAAAGCGATGTCTTCTTATCTCAGTCAATGATACTGGTATCGGTATTCCGGGAGATAAGCAAGGTTGTATTTTTAACTCGTTTGAACAGGCTGATACTTCTACCACGCGTAAGTTTGGCGGAACCGGGCTTGGTCTTGCGATTGTCAAAAAGCTCACGGAATTGATGAGTGGAGAGATTAAACTCAAAAGTGTTGAGAGCATTGGGACTCAGTTTGTAGTGGAGCTTCCTATTCCTTGGATAGAGAAAGAAATGCCAACAACACAAAACACCCCAGTTAAACAACAACGGGAGAGTAAACGTAATCTTCACATTCTCCTTGCGGAAGACAATCGAGTGAACGCGATTGTGGCGAAAGGCTTTTGTGAGAAGTTAGGACACACGGTTGAGATTGCTGAGAATGGTTTGATTGCGATTAAGAAAGCACAAGAACACCAATATGACCTGATATTGATGGACAATCATATGCCAGAGATGAGCGGGGTTGAGGCGACGCGCTTTATTCGTGAAAGGCTTGGTATCAACACCGTATTGTTTGCCTATACTGCCGATGTATTTAGAGAAGCGCACGACAACTTTATTGAAGCGGGCGCAGACCATGTCCTGACTAAGCCGCTGCAGCGTGAGAGTTTTTCTGATGCGCTCAAGCAGTTCTCTTCACGTTTACCTGTCCAGAATTATGAAGCATTAGAGCAGACTGAAAACGTGATTGAGTTGCACCGTGAACCGATTGAGAAGCTGAGGCTCACGGAAGAGGAGTTAACTCAATCAGAGATGTTAGAAGTGCTGAAAGAAGATCCTGATGCACGTTTGGATTTGCTTGAAACCATTGTGAACGATTTCGAAAAGTCGGTTGATGAGTTGATTGAGTATTTCATGGCTGAAGACTTAGCGCCACTTTATAGCACCTTGCACACCACGAAAGGGATGGCGTTGAACCTTGGATTAGATACGCTAGCGAATCAGGCTCTAGAAATCGAAACTCAAGTGAAGAACAAACAGATACCTGATATTGAGCAACTGCAGAAACTGATTAACCGATTGCAAGTTAACGTACACCAAGGGCAACGCTTGATTGACCGATGTCGGACGCGTCAAGCGGATTCAAATCAAGTGATTTAGTCGTGTGAGAGCTGTATTTTCTGCCTTGTGGGTGGGCGTAAGCGACGGACTGTGGTTTACTTAGTTCTCTTTTGGCATCTTCTCCTTTTAGGGACGCGACGACAGGGCAGGGAAGTTCAATGAGTCAACACTCCGCAGTGATTAAGTGGCAGCGTCAAACCGACGAAATCTTCAGTGATAATCAATACAGCCGAGCGCACGTTTGGCAGTTAGACGGCGGGCTTTGCGTTCCTGCTTCACCATCTCCTCATGTTGTCCCGCTGCCTTTATCAGTAGCAGAGAATGTGGACCCAGAAGAAGCGTTTGTTGCGGCGCTTTCAAGCTGTCATATGCTGGTCTTTCTCTCTATTGCTGCTAAGCGTCGTTATGTGATTGATTCCTACGTTGATGAAGCGGTGGGCGAGCTGACTGTAGGAGAAAATGGCAAAGAGTGGGTTTCAAAAGTAACGCTTAGGCCAAACATTGTCTTTTTTGGAGACAAACAACCGACGCGTGACCAGTTAGAAAAAATGCATCATATGGCGCATGAAAACTGCTTTATTGCCAACTCTGTGAAGACTGACGTCGTGACAGAGTTATTGGATTAGAAGAGTGATTCATTAAAAGTGTTACGAAGGTAGGCACTTTTGCCTGCTATTAAACCCAAGTTAAAGCTCTAATTAACCGTTTGATAGATTGAATATGGGTGACTGGTCTCACGTTTCCTTTTATTTAACGCCGATATGTGGGCCAATCTTGTGCAGTGGCGCAAGCTGTACGCTGTTAAATTAATGTTAATATCGAATGGTGTATCATTGATTAATAGCGAGCATGGATGTGCAAACGCCTTTGAATCCCTTTATTCAAGCGAATGGATTACCTCAATTTGGTCATTTAGCATCGATTCCTGAATCGCTTCAGCTGGATGCGTTTCAGTATCTTAATGAGATGGACCTGCCTGCATCGAGTTGGCGTAAGCGATTCGACTACAAGCAGTTCCAGTTCGTCTCGATCGTGACAGATAAATACATCATTGGCGTCGCGATTGCCGATATTCGCTATTTGGCGTCTGGCTTTTGCTATGTGTTCGATACGGAAACCCATGAACTTGTTGAGCAGCAGTGGCTAAAGCCGCTTAACATGGGCTATCAAACACAACCTTCTAGTTGGAGCAGTCAAGCCTATCTCGCTAATGATGCCATTCAATTTAAGATTGAACATGGACTCTGGCACATACAGCTTTCAACAGACCTTATTCAAGCTGACTTGAGGTTAAAACCTGAGTCAGAAAGCTTGCCTTTGATGCTCTGCACGCCAACAGCATATTCGGGCTGGACTTATACCCAAAAACACAACGCACTCACTATACATGGTCAAATGAGTGTGAAAGGGCAGCCACAAGATCTAAGCAACGCAGTCGCTGGGTATGATTTCTCTGCTGGTTACATGCGCAGAGAGACCAGTTGGCGGTGGGCGAGCATCAATCATCGCAGTGAGGACAAAAGCATAGGGCTGAACCTTGCGGCTGGTGTGAATGAAACTGGGAATTGTGAAAACGTCATTTGGATTGATGGAGAACGCCACTTGATGCCGCCCGTACATTTCGAATTTTCTCGCATGCATCAAGAAGCGTCATGGCGAATTACCTCACAAGACAAGCGCATCGACTTGATCTTCAAGCCTAAAAATCAACGATCAGAGAAAAAGAACTTTTGGTTTTTGAAGAGTAACTTTCGTCAGTTTGTCGGCTACTTTTCTGGCTATTTGATTGATGAAAATGGCATTAAACACGAACTCGATGAGGTGATGGGACTCACCGAAGATCATTACGCGAAATGGTAGGAACGGACTATGGAATGGTCACAGATTACAGAGCATCCTGATTTATTGTTGATGTTGCTTGCGCCAATATTCTTTCTTTGTATTGCGGCAGAATATTGGTTTGGGCAACGTGGTGGTCGATTACCTGAGAGTGCGCGATATTACTTGCCAGAAGTCGTGTGTAACTTTGTGTTGGCTGGGCTTCATCAAGCGACAGATATCTTAACAGGGCTGCTGATCGCTAAACTGTATTTGTGGTGGTTTGGTTGGCGCTTGTTTGATATCGAGATGACGGTTTCTACTTTCCTCTTACTCATGGTATTGCAAGATTTCTTCTATTACTGGTTCCATCGAGCAAGCCATCGTATCCGTTGGATGTGGGCAGCGCACGTGGTGCACCACAGTTCAGAGCGTATGAACTTCAGTACCGCATTTCGTCAAAGCCTAATGTACCCATTAGCGGGTATGTGGTTATTCTGGCTACCACTGGTTATTATTGGTTTTGATCCTAAGTGGGTGGTGTTTGTTGTGCTGCTCAACCTTGGTCTGCAATTCTTTGTTCATACTCAGTCAATTCGTTCCCTTGGACCTTTGGAGTGGGTCTTCAATACACCATCCCACCACCGCGTGCATCATGGAGTGAATCGTCAATACATTGATAAAAATTACGCTGGCGTGCTGATCATCTGGGATCGCATGTTTGGAACATTCGAGCCAGAAGTAGAAACCGTCCGTTATGGCATCTCAAAGCCCGTTAACAGCTTTAACCCTATCACCGTGACGTTCGCGGAATGGAAAGACATGTTCAAAGAGGTGACCCGTCCCAATTTGTCTTGGCGCCAGCGTTGGCGGTGCTTGTTTGCTCCACCGTCCGATACAATTGAGTAACGGTTCTGAATGATTAACTAAACGCCGTACCATTAATGCTTGACAGAGTTCGGTGATGTTGTTTTAATTCGTATGGTGTTTTGTAAGTTTCAAGGAACGGACGATGACATTTAATCGAGTTTTCTCAATCATAACGATGACCGCCGCTATGCTCAGCTCTGGGTACGCAAACGCAACGCCTGCTTTTAATGCAGAGCAGTTGTGTAAAGCAGGGCTCGCACTGGCGATAGATAAGCAGCCTCGCGGGATTAAATCCGCGGGAACATCGGGTCAACGTATTTTGCTGGCTTTGAAAAATGGCAAAAACGATTGGGATTACCGCTGCACGGTGAATCGTCAGAATCGTACGTTAAAGATTGATGCTAGAGACTTGAAGCGAAATGACAAATACTTCGCTCAAGCAATACGTTATCGCGTCAATGAAGGGAAGCGATCGGTTGAGGTCACCATGAAGAAACGCGCTGGTGGCGGGCTGAAAAACGACACGTTCACGACACTTCAGTTGGATTAACCCCAAAGATATGGGGAACATAATAACGAAGACGTGCCCCTGCACTCTGCAGGGGCTTTTTTATGCCTGCGGTTAGAGGTAGCAAATACAGAGATCGATTACAGCCACAGCATGATAGCAATGAAGTACGAATTTAAAGGATATTTTAGGGGACTGATAAAGAAGTTAGCTTAAGGAGAAAGCTTGGAGCGGGCAGCGGGAATCGAACCCGCATCATCAGCTTGGAAGGCTGAGGTAATAGCCATTATACGATGCCCGCGCATCGATAGGACTCATTCAATATGCCAGATTGAGTGCAAAAGAAAAGTCTTTTTTGCTCAATAAGTTGCTTAGTGAGTAAATAAATACCGATTCGTTCAAAAAGCGCACAGCGCTGTTGGCGATATGTCGCTCTGAATACGATTTCACTTTGTTTCTCAATCAGTGTTTTACTCTGTTCTTACTCTCTATTACGTCTTGAATTTGAACACTTGGCATTCATGGTCAAGACTAAATGTTGAAATGATTCAATATTTTCTCAGGTTCGTAAGATTAAATACCACAACTTGCCGAGAGAGACCGGCGTGATAGAGAGGAGAAAGAGTATGTGGAAAGGTTTATTGGCAACGCTGTTTGCTATCTCGCTGGTCGCTTGTACCACGGTAACGACCGATGTCGACAAGCAAGCGGATTTCTCATCCTATAAAACGTTTGATTTCGGTGAACAATCAGACACCCCAACCAGTTTGGATGCTCGTCGCATTGAGCAAGGGTTGGCGGCTCAACTGGAATCCAAAGGATTGTCGCGCGTGAAAAGCGAGGGGGATCTGTACGTGCACCACGACATCATCAAGGAGTCGGAGATCGTATCTTCTGGTTCAAGCTTTAGTGTAGGTTACGGTTGGAACAGCTTTGGTGTGGTGACGTCCAGCCCAGAGCGTTATAAGGAGAAAAAGTACGGCAAATTGGTCGTTGAGCTTGTCGATACTAAAGCCAATCAAGTGGTGTGGAAGGGGGTTTCTAGTCGTAAACTCACCGAGTCTATGAGTACTGAAAAACGCGAAGAGTTGATTTCGGAAGAAGTCACGAAAATGTTTGAAAACTACCCTTACGGCAAAGAGTAAATTCAAGGTTAGATTATCGTCTAATTGCGCCAATAATCATTTGCAAAACGCTCTTTTTATTATCGATTAAGAATTTGAATTGCAAATTTGCACGCACGGAGTTACAACAGCGTATCGTTGTGGTTTAGGTGAATTCTGTGCGTGCTTACTTAGTCTGTGTATTAGCACTCTTTGTTGCGCTGATGGCTTTTGGGTTGAGTCAGGCTTCATCGTCACCAAAAATCTCCTACGCCGTCAGTTACACCTCTTCATTGATCGATGGAGAGGCACATCTAGAGAAAGCACCGTTTTCTCCTTCACGTAAAGTCGCTGCGAGTTTATTCAGCCGCAACGCACTCCGCGTTAACCATTCCAATACATCGCCAGAATCGGACTATTTCGATGTGCTGCCTGCACTTTGGTTAAATGACGTGCAGGATTTCAACAAACGCGAGTTTACTGACGTAGCGTTGCCTGTTATTCAAATTTTTTATTCGCACTCCAAATATCGGCTGGGGACAGGGCAAGAATCCAACCTGATCTATCGCTTTATTCATGCGCGGTAATTCCTATTCATTAATTTTCGAAATTTGATTGTGATGTTTAGGAGTTTGTTATGTTTGATTCAATTACGCAGGTGCTGTTTGCTTTGTGGCACCAAGACTTTACTGCACTGATGGCACCAGGTAGTGCAGGGCTTATCTACTTTGTAGTGGGTGCGCTTATTTTTCTCGAGAGTGGTTTTATTCCCGCGGCACCTTTCCCTTGTGACAGTGTTGTTGTGCTTTCTGGCACTTTAGCAGCGGTGGGCGTACTAGACCCAGTGATGATCATGTTGGTGATCGTGGTGAGTGCGGCAATGGGCAGCTGGGCTGCTTACCTACAAGGTAAATGGTTAAACCGCTTACCAAAGGTGCAGGGGTGGGTAAATGCAGTGCCAGCAAAACGCTTGGAGCAAGTTGACATGTTACTTGGTAAGCATGGTTTGATTGCATTGTTCTGCGCGCGTTTTATTCCTGTTGTTCGCTCTTTGCTGCCTTTAATGATGGGCTTGCGCGTTAATCGCGTGAGTAAGTTCCATTACTTCGCATGGTTGAGTGCAATTCTATGGACGCTGCTGCTGTGTGGTTTAGGCTTATTATTGCCTCTACTGCCAGAGAAGCTTAACAAGATTGTGACCATGGGATTGATGGCTGCACCGGTGATTACCCTAACTATTGCCATTATGAGCTTTGTATTGGTGAAGGTGCGTAAGGCTTGGGGTAAATCGAAAACTACGCCGCAATTGCCATAGTCGTATAAACCTGAAGCTTGAAAAGCAAAAAAGGCGCGATGATCGCGCCTTTTTCGTTCTCTACGTAAGTTGAAATGAGCGTGAATCAGTAGCCATTCTTGTAAAGGTATTCGCCTACTTCCTTACACTCAGCTTTGTAGAACTGTTCCATCTTGGTCTCATCCATGCCTTTTGCTTTGAATTCGGTCTCTGCCGAAGATAGCTGGCTGAATGTGTAACCACGTTCTGCCATCAAGTAATGACGAAACATTGCGCGGTGCTCAGGAACCGCAGTTCGGGTGTTAGATGCATTGGCACACTCCATCAGAGCGCTGTTGCTCATTTCTTCTGGTTTTGCTGCTTGCACTGTTGTTGTGAATAAAGTGATAAGCGCCAAAGTGGCAATAGTCGCGATTTTTTTCATAATCAGGATCTCGAGTTAATTCAGTCTTCAGATGAGATCATCCATGGCTGGTACTGACGGTTTCCATATTGTGTCAGTACAGTCAATGTGCGAACTAAGTGTCGCGACTGTGTGTAAACACGTACAGTAAATTAGCTTGCTTCCATCCTGCGAGATGGTACGAGCGAGTCTGTGTGAGTACATAGGCAGTATCGGGTAAAGGCGTCGCTTTGAGCGCAATATCCAATAATGATGGAGATAAGAACGCGACCAATAGGTGATAGTCGGGCGTAATATTTAGGGGTAACTCACCATCGTTAGCGGATGTGCGGCGACAAGGGAGTAAACCAAGTAAATCACGTTTTAGATGTCGAAAGTAGCCGTCTGGACTCCAAGAGTCGCGACCATTCCAAGCACGATAAGGCGCTTTTATTGCGTGATAATCGTATTGGGTTAGCTTATGGAGCTTTTCTGAATATGAGTAATGGGCTACTGAGAATTGCTGATTTTGCGTTGCAAGTATTTGCCCTGAAAACAGGGAGAGTGATAACAAAAGCAAAAGGCGAAATACGTGAACCAAAACTAACCCTAACACACTATGGAATCGATATTCGTTTGCTGCCTGAAGGTGGCGCTTGCGTATACTAACGACTTGCTGAAAGGATGAACAGTTTTTTGTCGCATTAAAAAAGGGAGCGTGTCAGCTCCCTTTTCAACATTAGGTCAAGAAACCTTAAGCGCTAGCGTAGATAACACTGCCACCTTTAATGGTGTCGATGATTTCTCGTGATAGCTTCTGTGGCAGAGCGGGGCAACCCCAACTGCGACCAAGATAACCATTCTTCTTAATAAAAGAAGGGTTCGCGTAGTCCGCACCATGAACCACGATGTAACGTTCTCGTGCTTTATCGTTCACCCCTGATGTCAGTCCATCCAAGCGAAGTGAATAACCGTTAGAACCATAGTATGTGGTATCGGTTAAAAATGTTCCCAGGGAAGTCTTACGAGAGTTCACAACATTAGAGAACTTCGTTGCGGTCTTCTTGCCGCTGTTTACGCCGTGAGAGACATATGTGTTAAAAATGAGCTTCTTCTTGTCCAAATCGACCACATAAAAGCGTTTTTCAGTAGATGGTTTACTGTAATCGATGATGGTCAAAAGTGGCTTTTTGCGATCTGAGGTTTTCTTATAAGCTAAGAACGCATCATTGAATAAACTGAAGTCAATGACGCCTTCCAACTTGGCTTCTTTATATGTCTTTTCAACAAGTTGTTTAGTGGCTTTCGTTTCCGTCGCTTTACCTGAATGATGAGCAAAGGCAAAAGGAGAAACTGCCAACGATGTCCATATCAATAATAATAATAGCTTTTTCATTTGTACTAAATAAAACTCTTGGTGCAACAAATTTAGTGATTGCTTCGTGCAGTCGCTAATACAGCATGTACATCAATTTAATTCTATTCTCAATGTTGCCTATTATGCGTAGTGACACCTATTACTCAAATACACTTTGTATTTAGTAAAGATAATCCAACTAACTGGCTGAATTTAATCAACATTGAGAGGTTAATCGATGACTTTAAAAATCTTCAGAACAAATACTAGCCGATTTGGCTAATTAATAAAACTGCGTTTACCAACATTTACTGATCAGGATATTTAATAAAACATCGTTTAATTATAGTTTGAATAAAAATGTTGTTTTAATTCAATGGACTTATTTCTAACTGGGCATTCGACAAAAATTTTTTAGACTGTGATCCTAGTCGTAACAAATCATGACTGAATAAAGGTTAATGTATTGATAGCGACTATGGATTGCTGAGCATATTCAACCAAACGGCCAGCTAGATTGTTGTATATCGTCAAGTTATTCGTGTTCACCATTCACATCATCCAAACTTTTTGTGTTAGCGTGCTATAAAACCGTTAGCAGAAGGCATTGAAGATGGAAGTTCATGAGTGTGTATCATTTATCCTAGTTAAGGGCGATGAAGTGTTATTAGAAACACGATCGAAGGATAAGGACTCTGACCCAGGTATGATTGCAATACCTGGTGGGCATATGGAGAAAGGTGAAAGCCAACCAATGACATTGCTTAGAGAGCTAGACGAGGAGCTAAATATCAAACCGCAAAGGTGCGGGTATTTATGTTCTCTATATCACCCAACCAAAGAACTTCAATTGCTTCATTATTATGTAGTTACAGATTGGGTGGGCGATATTCAGAGCTTAGAAGCAGAGTCTGTCAATTGGTATCCAATAATAAATGCGCCTGTTGCTACGGAAGTGGATCGCATCGCCTTAAGTGAATATCAAAGATTACAGAGTGTATTAAAAACGGTATTTAATAATGGGTGCTCAATAAATAAAATTTGTGGATAGTTATAATATTTTTAATTAAAAAATAAAACGGAAATCATATTAGAAATGAAACATTGCTGAAGAAGAAATTAAGTAAATTATGAAATGTTGACCAGAATAAACTTTTCTTTCAGTAAGTTATGTCAACCGGTAGCGAAAAATAGCGTGTCGCTTCTTCGATGAAAACCAAAAATGGCTAAGTCTTTCTCATTAATTGAGAATTTCTTAGCCAATCAGTACGACCTAGTTAATGCAAACGATTGCTCGATTTGGAATGTGTTGTATAATCTGCGTCGCGTCACACTTTGGTGACACGTATTACATTTCAGGATTCCCATGTTGAAGAAATCTCTTGCTCTAATGCTTGCTGCGTACTCACTGCCTTCCGTTGCAGGTTCGACCATCGGTATTGTCGGTGCGATGGATGTCGAAGTTGAAGCGCTATTGCCAAAAATCCAAAACCAACAAGTAAAAAAAATTGGTAGCCATCGCTTTTACACGGGTGAGTTAGAGGGTAAAACCGTTGTCGTGACAAAATCTGGCGTAGGTAAAGTCAATGCAGCGATGACGACAACCCTTCTGATTGAATCTTTCGGTGTGGACCAACTGATTTTCACGGGCATTGCTGGTGCAAGTGACCCGAAATTGGATCCGCTAGACGTGGTCGTTTCTACGCGTTTGGTGCAACACGATGTGGACCTGACAGCATTTAACATGCCGAAAGGCTTGCTGCCTGATTATGAAGAGCGCTACTTCTACGCTGATAAAACACTGCAAAAGTATGCGTTCGATGCCGCGGTTGACACACTTGGGAAAGAAAGTGTTTATCGAGGCATAATCGCATCAGGTGACCAGTTCATCGCGAGCAAAGTGAAGGTAACCGGCATTTACCAAGAATACAACGCGATGGCGGTAGAAATGGAAGGCGCAGCACTAGGCCAAGTCGCAGACGCTTTCAATGTACCTTACGTGGTGATTCGCACTATCTCTGATAAAGCGGATGGCTCAGCAGATGTTGTGTACTCAGATCTGAAGAAAGCCACCGCAGATAACTCTGCAAACATTACACTGAATATGCTGAAACGCATGTAATTGAAAATAGGTCAGGTAAGCTTTTACTAGCCGCAATAAGTCGAAAAGCAGCACTTAGCGTGCTGCTTTTCGTGTGCGGTATGTTTTACCTACTAAGCGATATGTGTGCTTTTAAATGGCTGATCATTAGCGGACTTCCACCAATGGCCGAGCTGTTCTTTGTTCATCGGCTTACCAAATAAATAACCCTGCATAAAGTCACAGCGGTAAGATGAAAGCCATTCGTGCATGACGTTATGCTCAATGCCTTCTGCTGTCACTTTCTTATTCTGTGCGTGGCACAGCTCTATAATTGGTTTAATGACATGACCATTATCGGTGTTCATTAAGGTCAACAAGAACTCTCGGTCAAATTTGATTTTCTGTACTGGGTACTGCACTAGTTGTGTCAAAGAAGTATAACCAGAGCCAAAGTCGTCTATTGCCAGTTTGTAACCCAGCTTCGATAACTCATCGAGTAGGGCAGTACCTTGCTTGTCAGACGCGAAAGTTTCGGTAATTTCTAGCTCAATACAGCGCGTAGGCACACCATTCTGTGTGGCTTTTTCATGGATGAATTCTGCCATCGACAGCGAGTTCAGTTCCGCAGACGATAGGTTGATAGACAAAATTATGTCTTTCCCAAAGATGCTTTTCAGCTGATGGTATTCTGCCATAGCATTTGCGAATACCCAGCGGTCAATCTTTTCGAACAAACCAGTTTGTTCAGCAATAGGGATGAACTCGTTTGGTGGTACTGAGCCGATCCCTTCTGCTTCCCAACGTAATAGGACTTCCAAGCCTTCTATCTCGTTGGCATTACTGTTCATGTATGGTTGGAAAACAAGATGAAACTCTTCTTCAACGTTGGCCTTGCGCAATGCGCGTTCAATTTGGCTGCGACGTTGAGCCTCGATATTGAGCGCTGCAGAGTAGTAAGCGTATTGGTTTTTACCCGCGCGCTTAGCTTGGTACATTGCCGCGTCTGCACTAGACAAGAGCTTAGCGATATCACCACCATCTCTTGGATATTGAGCGATACCCACGCTGGCTGTCACCGGAAACGAGTTTTTCGCTGACTGAGTTAAGTTATTAATTGGCTTGAGCAAATCCGCGGCAAACAGATCGGGTAACTCGCTGTTTTCTTGATTTGAGCTGAGTAGGATTGCAAATTCATCACCTGATAAACGTGCCCCGAAACATGGGCTATTGTACTGCTGAGTGAACTTCTGGCATGTATTTCTGATGTGTTTGGAGAAGACCTGCAACAACTTGTCACCCAGTTCGTGACCGTATTTGTCGTTGACGTATTTAAAGTTATCTAGGTCGATATAAATCACCCAAAGCTGCTCTGAGGGTTCTGCCAGCTCTTTGTTTGCAAGCTCATGGAAGCGGTGGCGATTAGCCAGTTGAGTTAAGTGATCAGTTTCCGCTAAACGCTTAGTTTTGTGGTAGACGTTGTTCAGCTCTTCGTACATATCAAAGAAGCGGGAAGAAAGGCGCCCAATCTCATCATCAGTATCGAGCTTTTCAATATTAGTGCGTTTGTTGGCTTCAATTTCTCTCAGTTGTTTGTCTAGCCTAGAGACTGGACTCAGAACATAGCGGTACAGGACTAAGACAATTAAAGTAATGGTACAAAAAGATGCGATACCAAAAGACAATGCTAGCTCTAACCAGACCTTATCGACCTTATTCCACATCAGATATTCTGCTGGCGATAAAATGGCATAGAAGTGAGGCAGAAACTGGATGGTTTGAGCAAGGGGAATATCTAAGATAATCGGCTTATCTGAAAACGTAATCACGCTGTGCGTATCAAACTCAATCTCATGCTTGATGTCATTAAACGCTTCGAGTGAGACAGACACGATAACAAAGAAAACATTTTGTGGGTCGAAGCTTAAAGGGGGCTCTCCGGTACGTTTATCAAACAGCTCGTATTGCAATAGAATGCTCTGTCCGCTGCTGTTGTAAATAAAACCGGTATGGCTTACGTCTCCATTGGTTTTAAAGCTTTTGTCGACATACTCAAGGATCTTGGGGTCGACTCGACCGTTTGATTCGTAATATTGATTTTCGGTGTAGTAGAGGAGGTCTTGCCTACCGTCGAGGATCGCCATATTTGCATCCCCTCGATACCCGTGACTGAGTACCTCGATGGTTTCATCTAAACGTTTGAACAGTTGCCTCTCACGATAGCGGTTATCATGATTCACAAAATAATCTTGCAGCACCTCGCTTTTACTCAAGGTGTAGGCATAGCTGTTAAGAAAAATATTGGCTTGGCGAAACTGACCAGCGAGCTTTTCCATTTGTAGCTGGATATAGCTGTCTTCCCTTTTGATTAGCGTGACTTTTTGAATGCTATAGATGATGTAACTCGACACCAGCGCGCTAATTAGAATGACAGGGGCGACAAGCAAAACGACTCTGTTGCTTAATTTCATGTATTTCTTACTTTCCGTTTGTGTCCTTACAAACGCTTCTAACCTAATGGTTTTTACCAGTTGGTTCTCACCTAAGGTATCGAACGGATGATGATACTTTCCTTGTATTCGAGGAAATTGTAAGGGTGTGTTTTTCGAAAGTCAGTGAGGTTTCCGATATTTGTGATGTCGTGTGAGGTTTTTTCATGTTCATAGGTACCACCGTCTCATAATTTGAACAGATTATTCTGTTCCAAAACACGCTTACTCATTTGTTCGGTTTATGAATTCAGATTGATAACGAACGGAAAGATAATTTTTCCTCGTGTAAAAATGCCATCGAAACGTTTCGATGGCGAAGTGTGACCTCAATATCTTTTTCTTAATCAGTTAGCACTCAATTACGGATCATTCTCACACCTTATCGATCTGTGACTGGTCAATTCTTTTTGGCGTTCTATTATTGCATCGAAACGTTTCGATGAGTGTTTTGTCAATATAGAAATCAATCCAAAAGACACACTCACTGTTGTATGAACGTGTAACCGAAAGGTCGATGAGATGAAAAAAAGTACCCTAATTAACTCAGAAATTTCTTACTTGGTGGCGACGTTGGGTCATACCGATGAAATCACCATTTGTGACGCGGGCTTGCCAATCCCTGACCATGTTCAACGCATTGATTTAGCGTTGACTCATGGCGTTCCTGGTTTCCTTGATACCGTTCGCGTGATTCTGTCTGAGTCCCAAATTGAAGGGGTCATCATTGCTGAAGAATTCGCAAAAGTTAGCCCTGTTCACCATGATGCGCTGATCACTGAGCTAGCAAAAGAAAGCGAGCTAACGGGTAAGCAAATCGCGATTAACTATGTATCGCATGAAGATTTTAAAGCTCGCACAGAACAAAGCCGCGCTGTCGTTAGAACAGGCGAGTGCACACCGTATGCGAACGTAATTTTCCAAGCTGGCGTGGTGTTTTAAGCCACAACTAATTGAGGACAAATTATGACTCAAGCCATTCTACAACTCAGCGACATCGAGAAAGCTTTCCCGGGTGTTAAGGCGTTGGATAAAGCCAGCCTTAATGTTTACTCAGGTCGCGTGATGGCGTTGATGGGCGAGAACGGGGCCGGTAAGTCGACCTTGATGAAAGTGCTTACGGGCATCTACCACATGGATGCAGGAAGCATTAAATATCAAGGTCAGCCAGCCGCGTTTAAAGGTCCGCGTGACTCTCAAGAAGCAGGCATCAGTATTATTCACCAAGAATTGAACTTGATCCCGGAGCTGACGATTGCTGAAAACATCTATTTAGGTCGTGAATTTACTGGCACGATGGGGCGTATTCAGTGGAGCAAGATGTACGAAGAAGCAGACAAGTTGCTTCAACGCCTTAACGTAAAGCACTCATCGAAAACATTGCTTGGTGATTTGAGCCTTGGTGAACAGCAAATGGTGGAGATTGCCAAAGCGCTGTCTTTCGAATCCAAAGTCATCATCATGGATGAGCCAACCGATGCACTAACCGACAAAGAGACGGAATCGCTGTTTAAAGTGATCAACGAGCTTCGCGACCAAGGTTGCGGCATCGTCTATATCTCACACCGCCTGAAAGAAATCTTCGAAATCTGTGATGACATTACTGTGCTACGTGATGGTAAGTTCATCGGCGAGTGCGAGGTTAAAGACACCAACGAAGACGGACTTATCGAGATGATGGTAGGTCGCAAGTTGGAAGAGCAATACCCGCGTATCGATGTGAAGCACGGCGATGTTTGCCTCGAAGTGATTGGCTTGACTGGTTCTGGTGTTCACGAAATCAACTTCACCCTTCAACGCGGAGAAATCCTTGGCGTATCAGGTTTGATGGGCGCAGGTCGTACAGAGTTGATGAAGGTGATTTACGGCGCGCTACCAAGTGAGCGTGGCGTCATCAACTTAGACAACAAGACCATTAACCCGGTTAGCCCACAAGATGGCTTGGCGAATGGCATTGCTTACATATCTGAAGACCGTAAAGGCGATGGCTTGGTGCTTGGCTTATCTGTGAAGGAGAACATGTCTCTGTGTGCATTGGATAAACTTACCAAAGGCTTCCAAATCCAACATGGCGAAGAAGTCGTGGCGGTTGAAGACTTTATCAAACTGTTCAACATCAAAACGCCAACCCGAGACCAAATCATTGGCAACCTTTCTGGTGGTAACCAGCAGAAAGTGGCCATCGCAAAAGGGTTGATGACCAAACCTAAAGTTCTGATTCTGGATGAGCCAACTCGCGGCGTTGACGTAGGTGCGAAGAAAGAAATCTATCAGCTAATCAATAAATTTAAAGCCGACGGCATGAGCATCATCTTGGTTTCATCTGAGATGCCAGAAGTGCTAGGCATGAGTGACCGCATCATGGTAATGCATGAGGGTCGAATTACTGGCGAATTTGATGCGAAA
Source organism: Vibrio sp. LB10LO1 (assembly GCF_010092875.1). Lineage (NCBI taxonomy): Bacteria > Pseudomonadati > Pseudomonadota > Gammaproteobacteria > Vibrionales > Vibrionaceae > Vibrio > Vibrio sp. LB10LO1. Next base: position 71,499 of record NZ_JAADJW010000017.1, on the reverse strand, counting down.
GACGCCGACCAAGAAACACTACTCGCTTGTGCCGTAGGCAAGAAGATCAATGAGGAAGCAGCATGAGTACTAATACCATGAGCAAACCAAACGAAACGGGCAGCAAGAAGCTGTTCACCAAAGAATGGCTGATTGAGCAAAAGTCACTGATCGCATTGATTTTCTTGATTGTTGTTGTGTCATTCTTGAACCCAAACTTTTTTACGGTAGACAACATTCTTAATATTCTTCGTCAAACCTCAGTTAACGCCATCATCGCGGTAGGTATGACGTTGGTTATTTTGACTGCTGGCATCGACCTAAGCGTAGGTTCTGTACTCGCACTATGTGGTGCGTTTGCCGCGAGTATGATTGCATTAGAAGTGCCTGTGCTTATCGCAGTTCCGACTGCACTGTTTGCTGGTGCGGCACTGGGTGCGATCAGCGGTATCATCATTGCCAAGGGTAAGGTTCAAGCCTTTATCGCAACACTGGTTACTATGACGTTACTACGTGGTGTAACCATGGTTTACACAGATGGCCGTCCTATCTCTACGGGCTTTACTGATACCGCAGACGCATTTGCATGGTTCGGTACAGGTTACGCTCTTGGTATCCCGGTTCCAGTTTGGTTGATGGTGATTGTCTTTGCGGCAGCTTGGTACCTACTGAACCACACTCGCTTTGGTCGCTACGTGTACGCACTTGGTGGCAACGAATCAGCAACGCGACTTTCTGGTATCAATGTTGACCGTGTGAAAATTGGTGTATACGCCATTTGCGGTATGTTGGCAGCGCTTGCAGGCATTATCGTGACGTCTCGTCTGTCTTCAGCACAGCCAACTGCGGGTATGGGCTACGAGCTAGACGCTATCGCAGCGGTTGTTCTTGGCGGTACTAGCTTGATGGGCGGTAAAGGTCGCATCATGGGTACCTTGATTGGTGCTCTAATCATCGGCTTCTTGAACAACGCGCTGAACCTACTCGATGTTTCTTCTTACTACCAAATGATTGCGAAAGCAGTGGTTATCTTGCTAGCGGTACTGGTAGACAACAAAAACAAGTAATCCATAACAACTAATACATTAAAGCTAAATCCTGAATACAAACCGAGCCAGAGGACGTGTGCTGGCTCACCCTACACAAAGGACTAGAACGATGAAAAAACTCGCAACTCTTATCTCTGCTGCACTTCTTTCTTCAACCGTATCGGTAGCGGCGCAAGCTCAAGATACAATGGCGATTGTAGTTTCTACGCTGAATAACCCGTTCTTCGTAACGATGAAAGACGGCGCAGAAGCGAAAGCGAAAGAACTGGGATACGACTTGATTGTACTGGACTCGCAAAATGACCCGAGTAAAGAACTGTCAAACATCGAAGACCTAACGATTCGTGGCGTAAAAGCGATTCTGATTAACCCAACAGATTCAGACGCTGTGTCAAACGCGATTCGTATGGCGAACCGTTCTAAGATCCCTGTGTTGACGTTAGACCGTGGTGCAAGCCGGGGTGACGTAGTGAGCCACATCGCTTCTGACAATGTAGTTGGTGGTGAAATGGCGGGTCACTACATCATGGAAAAAGTAGGTGAGAAAGCGAAAGTTATCCAACTAGAAGGTATTGCAGGTACGTCTGCAGCGCGTGAGCGTGGTGAAGGCTTCATGACAGCAGTGAAGGGCAGCAACATGGAGCTACTAGCAAGCCAACCTGCTGATTTTGACCGTACTAAAGGTCTGAACGTAATGGAAAACTTGCTTGCAGCGAACCCAGATGTTCAAGCGGTATTTGCTCAGAACGATGAGATGGCACTGGGTGCGCTTCGCGCAGTCCAGGCATCAGGTAAAGACGTACTTATCGTTGGCTTTGACGGTACTGATGATGGCATTGCAGCAGTTAACCGTGGCAAGCTCGCAGCGACTATCGCACAGCAACCAGATCTTATTGGTGCGTTGGGTGTAGAAACTGCAGCGAAAGTATTGAAAGGCGAGAAGGTTGAGGAGTACATTCCTGTTCCGCTTAAAGTCGTGACTAAGTAAGTTTAGCGCCCGACTCAGTGATTCTTCTCTGTTGAAGATAACGGAATGGCCCAATGAATGTGTTGGGTCATTCCAAACAACGAAAGCGGTACGTTAGAAAATTAAAACTGACTGAATCATAATACGCTTACGTTTTTTCAAAGAGCGTAAACCTATTACTCCTGTTCAAATATAAAGGGTTCAATCAGAACCGAGGATAACCGTATGAATAAGTTAGTGGTGTTAGGTAGTGTAAACGCTGACCATGTTCTTCAAGTGCCTTCTTTCCCTCGCCCTGGCGAGACGCTGCATGGTCGCAACTATCAAGTTATCCCAGGTGGCAAAGGTGCCAACCAAGCTGTGGCGGCAGCTCGATTAAACGCAGACATCGGTTTTATTGCGTGTGTGGGTGATGATTCGTTCGGCATCAACATTCGTGAGAACTTCAAAATGGATGGCATCGACATCACTGGTGTGAAGATGCAGCCAAACTGCCCAACAGGCATTGCCATGATTCAGGTGGCGGACAGTGGTGAGAACAGTATTTGTATCTCCGCAGAAGCGAACGCAAAACTTACCGCAGAAGCGATTGAGCCCGACCTAGAGCGCATTCGTCAGGCAGATTACTTATTGATGCAACTAGAAACGCCAATGTGCGGTATCGAGAAAGCAGCGCGAATCGCGAAAGATGCCAAAACCAACGTGATTCTTAACCCTGCACCAGCTCGCGAGCTGTCAGATGAATTGCTGTCTTGCATCGATGTGATTACACCAAACGAAACAGAAGCGGAAGTACTCACAGGCGTGACGGTAACAGACGATGATAGCGCACAAGAAGTGGCAAACATCCTGCATTCGAAAGGCATTGAAATCGTCATGATCACGCTCGGTGCGAAAGGGGTGTGGTTGAGTCAAAATGGTCGGGGTGAAATCATTCCTAGCTTCCGCGTAGAAGCAACAGATACCACTGCGGCAGGCGATACGTTTAATGGGGCATTAGTCACTGGTTTATTGGAAGACTTACCTTTAGAATCAGCGATTAAGTTTGCCCACGCAGCAGCTGCGATCTCAGTAACTCGCTTTGGTGCGCAAACCTCCATTCCAACCCGTAAAGAGGTTGAGGAGTTCCTTGAACAACAATAATCAAAAGGAGAGATAGCATGGCAACGATGAAAGACATCGCAAAACTGGCAGGGGTTTCCACCTCAACTGTGAGCCATGTTATTAACAAAACTCGCTTTGTCAGTGAAGAGATCTCGGAACGAGTCAACAACGCTGCCAAAGAGCTCAATTACTACGCGCCGTCTGCTTTGGCGCGTAGCCTCAAAGTAAATCGCACCAAAACCATTGGTATGCTGGTGACTACCTCAACCAACCCATTCTTTGGTGAAGTCGTAAAAGGTGTTGAGCGCAGTTGCTACCACAAAGGATACAGCCTGATCCTTTGTAATACCGAAGGCGATAACGAGCGAATGCGTGAATCTATCAATACGTTGTTGCAAAAGCGCGTTGATGGTCTGATTTTGATGTGTTCATCGTTAGAAGGGGAGCGTATTGATGTCTTCGAACGTTACCCTGATATTCCGGTTGTAGTGATGGACTGGGGTCCTATGTTGTTCACCAGCGATAAGATTCAAGACAACTCACTTCGTGGTGGTTATCTGGCAGCGAAATACCTTATCGACTGCGGCCACAAAGAGGTAGGCTGTATCACCGGCCCATTAATTAAGCACCAAGCGCAGATGCGTTATGAAGGCTACAAACGCGCGATGCTCGAAGCAGAACTTGAGTTCAATGCAAACTGGATTGTTGAATCTGATTTCGAATGTGAGGGTGGTTATCAAGCCTTCAAGAAAATGGTGGAACGTGGCCCGCTACCTAGCTCGATCTTTGTCTCAAATGACATGATGGCGATGGGCGTTATCAATGCAGCTAATGAACTCGGTATTCAAATTCCAGAACAGCTTTCTATCATAGGTTACGATGATATTCATATTGCGAAGTTTATGTCGCCTTCGCTTACCACGATTCATCAGCCCAAATACCGCCTTGGACAAGCCGCAGTAGAGACACTGTTACGCAAATTGGACGAGAAGTCTGATGAAGCTCAGGTTGTGCAATTAGAGCCGACATTGGTGGAGAGAAACAGCGTAAGGCTTTTAATTTAGTCAATAGACTACAGTTGCACATGTGATGTTTTGCTAGAAATTAGTAATCAATGATTTCTCTTTACCCATTAACACCTTAGTATTAACATTCATTATAAATACAAATGTTAATTATTTGATCGGTGGATTAGCAATATGTTGTCAAAGGGATACGCGAAGTTCTCGGTGAAGCACCCATGGTTTCATCGAATGAACGTCACTGTGGTTGCGTTTATTTTCTTGTTAAGTTGCTACCAGCTATTAGTGAATGAAGCTTTTGAATTCTCGATAGGTTTTGTTGTAACGCTACTCGCAACATTATTATTTGCTTCAGCATCTGCGTTCAAGAAACGTTACTCGGGGTTTGAGTCTTAAACCGCTAAAGCGTGGCGAATAAAACTGGGCACTTTAAAGCAAGTATTGATCTGATTTATGATCGGGTACATCGAAGGGAGGACAAATGTCCTCCTTTTTGTTTGCTGCGACACCATAAGATGAGCGCACCCCAAGCACAATAATAAAGGACATCTTCATGGACCTATTTGCCCTGTTAGACATCAACAATACCCTCGTAAACATTCCTATTGGTGATGGCTACGCAATGAGTTGGATCGAAGCCTTTGGTACGGTTTTCGGTCTGCTTTGTATTTGGTTTGCGAGCCAAGAAAAAACCATTAACTATTTGTTTGGTTTGCTGAATGTAACACTTTTTGCCGTTATCTTTTTCCAGATTCAGCTTTACGGATTGCTTCTGCTTCAATTGTTCTTCTTCTGCGCCAATATTTATGGTTGGTATGCTTGGACAAGACCAAATGCACAAGGTGAGACATTAGAGGTGCGCTGGTTAAGCAAACAGAAGCTGATCGCGACAGGTTCAGTAAGCATTGTTGCGATTGCCCTATTAACCATCTATATCGATCCATTCTTTTTTGCGTTGGCTAACATTGCCGTTGATACGTTAAATGTATTCGGTGCAGGTTTGTCTGAACCTGTGTTGGAGCCAGATGCTTTCCCATTCTGGGATGCAACCATGACAGTTCTGTCTATCGTGGCGCAAATCTTGATGACACGTAAGTACGTTGAGAACTGGATTCTTTGGGTCGTAATCAACATCATCAGCGTTGGTATTTACGCAACACAAGGCGTGTACGCAATGTCGGTTCAATACGCGATTCTCATGTTCATCGCAGCAAATGGCACTAGAGAGTGGGCACGTAGTGCGAAGCGCAATGGTGACAAGACTCTAACTCAAGCGACAGCGCAAGGTTAAGCCAATGATGAAACAACCTCATATTGGCGTAGACAACACCCAAATAGCGCCTCGAGTGATCGTCTGTGGAGAACCAGATCGAGCAAACCGTATTGCCGCATTGTTTGATAATGCAGAATTGGTCTCTGAGAACCGTGAATATAGAGTGTTCACTGGCACATACCAAGGTCAGCAAATCTCAGTATGCAGTACAGGTATAGGCGCTCCTTCGATGATCATTGCGGTGGAAGAGCTAAAACAGTGTGGTGTGACAGACGCGATTCGTGTGGGATCGGCTGGTGCGATGCAAAAAGGCATTCAACTCGGTGAGTTGATAGTGGCTGAAGGCGCCGTCAGAGACGAAGGTGGCTCGAAAGCATACGTTCGCTCTTCGTATCCGGCTTACGCAAGCTTTTCGTTACTGAAAGCGCTGGACAGCTATTTAGCCGAAAAAGAAGCGCGCTATCATTTAGGTGTGGTTCGCTCCCATGACAGCTTCTATACCGACGACGAAGAAGCGATTTGCGAATACTGGAACAAGAAAGGCATCCTAGGCGCGGATATGGAAACCTCGGCGCTTTTTACCGTCGGTCGCCTGCGTGGTCTAAACGTTGCTTCTGTCTTGAACAATGTCGTCCTGTATCAACAAGATGTTAAGGAAGGCGTAGGGCAGTACGTAGATGAAGCGCAAGTGATGATGGAAGGGGAGCGTTTAGCGTCTTACGCTGCTCTTGAAGCCTTAATTGCGCAGAGTTAACTGGATCACAGCTTAGTTAATTTTTGAAGCGGCACTTTGGTGTCGCTTTTTTATTGGCTGTCACCAAACGATTCTAGCGAGTACAATCTGTTTGAGATTGTTGTCATTAAAGAGAAACTCACGTGAAAATCAGCCCTTACCCAACCGGACGTTTCAAAAGCTTTTTAGAACAGAAAAGTGCTGAGTTTCGCGACTTAATCTATCAATGCCAAATCGGCAGTCGATACTTCGCCTCTGGTGAAGAGATCCTTCGCCAAGGTGAGCAGCTTCAATATCTGTATGTGGTGCCAGTAAGGCGAGTTTCGATGAGTATCATTGCAGCCAACGGTCGCCGGTTCCAGTTAGGTGAAGCCAATTGCGACTATCATATCTATGGTGAAATGGAGTACTTCACGCAAACGCCTTGCCAATGGAACGTGGTCGCAGATGAACATATGCAAGTGGATATTATCTGTATCCAAAAACTGACTGAGGCACTGCACCAGCAACCTGACATGATGTTTTTCTTTGCTTCTGCTTTGGCGGAGGATTATCAAGATTCAATGGATATCTATACCAATCGCTTGTTACACCCAATTACTTACAACATTGCTTATGACTTGCTCGTACAAAAGCAGACCAACACCTTGCTGGGTGGGTTTGACAAGGTAAACCAAGAAGCGGAAAGATTTGGCACGTCAGGACGCGTTTATCGTCGAGCGGTAAAAGATCTGATGGACAAAGGTTTGATCAGAAAAGGCGAGCAGGGGCTTGAGATTGTTGATGAAACGGCACTAAAAACATTTCTTGATGCCTACGAATAACCCACAACGTTTGAATTCCGAAATACAATGTTGTGGGTCATCATGAGCATTTTTTGCTAAGAGCGATAAGCGCTTACTTCTGAATTAGAAAACGCAGTGCTTAGCAAAGTCAGACGCTTCGTTTGCTGTCCATTCGCCTTTTGGCTTTTCTTTCATGTCGTTACACCATGCTTCACTACCAACTTCAGTACAAGCCATCAATTGTGCAGCAACAAATAAAACCAATGCTAACTTCTTCATTATCTAGTCCTTTCTAGTGAGTCATTTAAATCTAGTATAAACATTCACTGAGTTGATAAATATCAAAATGACAACTTTGCGCTTACCGTCTCAAATTCGATATCTGTATGGTGTAATTTGTTGATTTAATAAGCCTATTTAGAAGTGTAACGAATGTAAAGTTATCGAATAATTGGTTGAATGCCTGTTTGAGTAAGGATATATTGCGAATGCGCATGATAACGGATCTCATTAAGGCTTAAAAATGGAAAAACTCGTCAGTGCGGCAATTCTTTCGCTGCTTATAATTTCACCTTCTTTTGCTGCAACCGTCAAAATTGACCATTACATGGGAACGACAGAAGTTGAACAATCCCCCAAACGAGTGGTTGTGATTGGCTTTGGCCCACTCGATATGCTGGATAGTTTTGGCATCGATCCAGTAGCGGTATCGAACGCCTCCCATCTTCCAAAGTACTTATCTAAATACAGCAAGACTCATTACACATCGGCAGGTAGTCTTTTCGAACCAGACTTTGAAACCATCTACATGCAAAAGCCGGACTTGATTTTGGTTGGTCCTCGCGGTTCGTCAAAATACGATGAGTTAAGTGAAATAGCACCAACAGTTGTGCTCGCATCAGGTGAAAACGAAGGCTACTGGCATGGCACAAAAGCGCAATGGCGCAACGTTGGCAAGATCTTCAATATGGAAGAAAAGGTTGAACAAAAAATTGAAAACCTGGATGCACAGTTCAAGGCGATTCGTGATTACAACCAAACCAACAATAATGATGCACTCACAATTCTAAGCATTGGTGACAACATCAGTGCATTTGGTGCGAAATCTCGTTTTGGCGCGATTTACTCAGATTTTGGCTTTTCAGAGACTGTGGAGAATCTCAAAACGGGCACACATGGTGACGTCATTTCTTATGAGTTTATTCGCGAAGCCAACCCGAAAAACATCCTCGTTATTGATAGAAACGCACTTCACGCAAAGTCTGACAATGACCTTGCTAAATCGCTTGATAACGATTTGGTTAAAGCGACTTCTGCATACAAGAACAAGAAAATTACCTTCCTAGATGTTGATGCTTGGTACTTAGCTATGTCGGGTGTGACTGCAACGGAAAAGATGGTGAGTGAAATTAAACACACTATCGAACTTTAAGCCAAGCTAGCAGAGGTTAACTTTGAAAAAGTTATTGCTTGTTCTTGTTGCTCTAAGCGTCGCGTCGTTGTTTGTTGGGGTGGGAAATATGACACCCCAACAGTTGTTTTCGGGTGATGCAAAAGCACTAGAACTCTTCTTCACTAGCCGGATTCCGCGCCTATTTGCGATTCTGCTTGTTGGGGCCGGGCTAAGTATCGCTGGATTAGTGATGCAGCAAATTAGCCAAAACCGATTCGCTGCGCCTTCAACAACAGGCACGATTGAGTGTGCCATGCTTGGTTACGTAATGAGTGTGGTGTTTTTTGGTAGTGGCGAACAGCTTTGGCTTGTCTTTGGTGTCTCTATTCTTGGCACTTTAATGTTCGTTCAGTTCATTCAGCGTATCCAATTTAAAAGCGTCGTATTTGTGCCGCTCGTGGGCATCATCTTTGGTAACGTTGTTGACGCTGTTACTACTTTCATTGCCTACAAATACGATGCACTACAAAGTCTGTCTGCGTGGAGCGTGGCAAACTTTGCCAACATTTTGCGTGGTGATTTTGAGCTGCTTTATATTGCTGTTCCCGTCGCCCTTTTAAGTTACCTATTTGCGGCACGCATTTCTGCGGTTGGTATTGGGAAAGACTTCGCAGTAAACCTTGGTCTTAACTACCAACAAGTGGTGACATTAGGTGTGCTTTTGGTGTCGGTAATGTCAGCCAGTGTGGTGATGATCGTTGGTCAACTGCCGTTTCTTGGACTTATCGTGCCAAACTTAGTCAGTTACTTCTACGGTGATAACCTCAAACGCAATATCCCGCTTACTGCCATGTATGGAGCGTTCCTTGTTTTAGCGTGTGACCTGGTTAGCCGAGTGATCATTTTCCCTCATGAAATGCCTATTTCAATTGTGATCAGCATCTTGGGTGGTGTGGTGTTTATCGCGATGTTATTGCGAGGTAAACAAAGTGCGTGATTCCAAAAAACTGTTTCTATTGGCAGCCATTGCGCTGCTTTTTGCATTTTTGTTTATTGGTATTGGCTTAACGGCAGATAACTACCAGTACTTTTTGTCACGACGTGTGCCTAAAGTGTTAGCCATGGTATTGGCAGGTATTGCGATTGCTCAATCTTCATTGGTGTTCCAAACCATTACCCATAACCGGATCCTTACCCCTAGCATCATGGGATTTGATGCGTTGTATGTGTTGACGCAAGTGCTGATTGTTTTGTTGTTTGGTGGTTTAAGCGCTCTCATTCTGAATGTCTACATCAACTTCTCGATTGCGGTATTGGTGATGGTGGGTTTTTCGTTATTACTGTTTGGATATTATTTTTCAAAAGGCGGGCGTAATCTCATCACTTTGCTTTTGGTTGGGCTGATCTTTGGGCAGTTGTTTAGCAATATTGCGGTGTTCTTCTCTCTTCTGATGGACCCAAATACCTTTGCGTTTGTGCAATCTAAACTGTATGCCAGTTTCAACAATGTGAAGGTGAACTTGGTGTATATAAGCTCGCCAATATTGTTCATCGCTTGTTGGTTGTTGTATCGCATGCATCACACCTTAGATGTGTTTTGGCTCGACCAGGACAATGCTAAGAGTCTAGGGGTTGATGTCCCTAAAGTGACGCGCAATGTCTTCATTCTCTCCGCGCTTCTCATTGCCATCTCGACCGCGCTTGTCGGCCCTATCATGTTTTTTGGATTGTTGGTGACAAACTTAAGTCGTGAGATGTTCCGCTCTTACCAGCATCGTACCCTGTTAATAGGCTGCTCATTGATGGCAATTTGTGCCTTATTGTCGGGGCAATGGATTATAGAAAACGTCTTTTCATTTGAAACGACGTTGAGCGTAGTGATTAACTTTATTGGCGGTATCTACTTCTTGTATCTATTGCTGAAAAACAAAGTCGTATAAATATGATTATTATAGATAAACTAACGAAAGCATTTGGCCCCAACAAAGTGGTTGATGAGGCCGATACTCAATTTGAAAAAGGGAAAGTAACGTCAATTATTGGCCCTAACGGAGCAGGGAAGAGTACGTTACTATCAATGGCGTCGCGATTGACTGAGCGTGATGGTGGGAGCGTTATGATCGACTGTAAAGAGATTGCTGAATGGGACACCAAAGAGCTTGCAAAAAAGCTGGCGGTACTGCGCCAAGCAAACACAATTACGATGCGTTTTACCGTAAAAGAGTTGGTCTCATTTGGACGATTCCCTTATTCGAAAGGTAACCTAACCAAAGATGACCATGCGTTAATCGACCAAGCTATCGACTACTTAGATCTGAAAGAAATTCAAGATAAATTCTTAGATGAATTGAGTGGTGGTCAACGACAGCTGGCCTTTATTGCAATGGTAATTGCCCAAGATACGGATTACGTTTTTCTCGATGAACCATTGAATAACCTTGATATCAAGCACTCACTACAGATCATGAAAGTCGTTCAACGTCTTGCGCACGATATGAACAAAGCCATGGTGGTGGTGATTCATGATATTAACTTTGCTGCGTGTTATTCCGACGAGATCCTTGCCCTCAAGAAAGGGAAAGTAGTGGCCAGTGGTAAAGTCGAAGAGGTGATTCAGTCTTCAACGCTAGAGGATATCTACGAGACTCCGTTCAATATCATTGAGCTTAATGGCAAGCGTATGTGCACTTACCATTAAAGTTATGTTCTATCGACCAAAATTCCGTTAAAGCAGAGCTCATCAAAACAATAGCCCAGCAAGGTAAAGTAGAAACAGTGACGGGTTTACTTGGTGAGCTCGTCCATGATCGGACAGCGGCTCTTTGCATCCCCAGGACATGAAGAAACCCAGCCCTCCAACTGCTTTTTAATCTCCACTAAGTGGGCAATTTTTTGCTCCACTTCATGAAGTTTGTCCATGGTTCGTGCTTTTACTTCGCTACTTTTGCGGTTTGGGTTGTGTGCCAATTGCACGAACTCTTTGCATTCTTGTAATGAGAAACCGGCGTTTTTTGCTCTGGAAACAAGGTTTAGCTCTTGGATGTGTTTTTCAGAATATTCGCGATAGCCGGAGTCGCTGCGAGCTGGTGACGAAATGATGCCTTTGTCTTCGTACATACGAATCGATTTAGAAGACAATCCTGTGAGTTTTGCAACTGCACCAATATTCATGATGACCTCTGTGTTTCAGATAACCTTTCTCGCGAGTATAACGCTAAGTGTTGGTGTTCAAAAACGACTTTAATGCTGTTTTTCGTCTGTCGATTCGGTGGGTTAAAAATTTGGCAAACAAAAAAGCCCGTAAGCATAACACTTACGGGCTTTCTAAAATCGTTTTAACTAGGCTTCTTCAGGCGCTAGGCTTTTTTTTTCCTGCTGCATTTTTGCAAGGAAGTACACGTTAACACATGCAATAAAGCCGTTTGTTAGTACTACTGGCCATGAATCAATCATCAAACCGTACGCTGTGAAAAGTGCACAGCCGATAAAGTTAAGGATACGAAGCTTAACGATATCTTTCATAGTTAGTGAGATAGCAACCATGATAGAAGCCGCGTAGCCTAGAATCTCAACCATATTCATTTCCATTATTTGACCCTCTTAAATCTGCCGAATTTTGTAGGTACCACTTCTTCTCATCTTGAGATTAACGAGGAAGCTCCATGCCTCGAATGGTCTTTTTCGTTTTGATGGGTGCACTATAGCAATGGAAAAACCGTGATGAAAGCCTCAAATAAAGGTTAAGAGAAGGTTAGCGATTACGCAAACGTTTAGGAGAGAAATTATTGATAATTTTACTTATTGTGTTGATTGATATTAGTGATGGCAACAATAGATAAAACAAAGTTGAAGGAAGGTAAACAATAACATAATATTGAAAATGAGAATTATTATTAATTAAGTTGATTTATGCCAATTGCTATTAGTCTTATTTTTTCGTTTGCTCTTATCATGCGGACAAAACCGAATTCACTGGGAATTGGGGTTCATATCCTAACTCACATTCTACTGTTGATTTTTATCCCTTCTTCCTATGTTATTCAGTATCTTATCGTGATGTTCTTTACTTCTCCTTTGCTTATTAGGTTGGCAAAGCGTTCGTCTACATACGATGTTTTGTTTGCCTTTCTACCCTTACTCATTGGCACTGGTGGCTTGATTCTCACTTCTTAGGTTGTTCAACTTTTCTTCTCACTGGATTGAAACTAATCTTTGTCTAATAAGCCTTTTATTTCATAAAATTAATGGATAGTTTACATTTGAATGTGTCGCATACTTGTGACTTGGTGAGGTTTTCATTTCATGTGGTTAACGAAAGAACAAAATTTGATTGTTTATTGACTCAATAGTTAGTTAAATCAGTCTGGTGAGACAATGTGAATCACATTTCTATAAACTAAAATAATTTATAAAGGTCTAACGAAGTGCGTTAGCCATTAGCGGGGGTCAGATGAGTACACAAGCTGTGCCGCAAGAAGTTGTAGTAGATGCTGTCAAAGGGGATGTTTACGCGCTAAGCCTTGAGGGGAAGGTGAGGGCGATAAACGTTGGGGATGTATTAGTTCCGGGTGATGTCATCATCACTGAAAACGGCGCTTCCATTGAAGTGATCGCGGAAGGCTCACTCTATCTCGTGGATGAGAATTGTGTAGCCTGCATACCAGCACCATCTTTAGAGCAACAGACGACAGACGCGGTTGTTCAAGCGCCTGTTGATGGCCAAATCAATGTCGATCCAACCGCGGCGGCTGACGCCGAATTTGGGGCTGAGGATGTGGCTGCAATCCAGCAAGCCATTTTAGAAGGCGCTGACCCTACGGCTATCCTTGAAGCCACGGCCGCGGGTCCGGCTGGTGGCGGCGGTGGTTCTGGGTCTGCAAACGCAGGCTTTGTTACTGTTGAATACAATAACCCTGAAGTATTGGCCTCAACGTTTTTTGAAACCTCAGCTCCGACAAGTAACACGGATACTGAAGATGATCCTGACGGCTTAAATGTCACTGTTTTTGCCGATGGTGGCCAGTCTCTCTCTTCTCAAGTAACAGAAGGCTCAATTTCCCTATCAAGCTACCCGCAAACCATTTCGTCTAGTGTGCTGGTTGAAGCAGGGGATCTCGCACTTGATACTACTTCATTTGTACCTGAAACGTCTTCTTTAGAGTCTTTGTTAAGTGAGCTTAACAGTGATATTACCTCTGGTGGTCAGCCAGTGGCGTTCGTTTATGACGAAGCGCAAAATGCCATTGTCGGTACTCAAGAAGGTAACGAAGTGCTTCGTATCGAGATCGAAGCGACATCTTTAGGCCGTGATTTAGAGTTAGAGGTCGTTACCACGATTAGCCAGGGTATTGACCATGTCGCGTCTGTTGCTGGTGGCCAAGTATCGATCTCCGGTGATCAAATCAATATCGCTTTTGATATTACTGGCGCAGATATTGGTGGCAACAGCATTCAAGCGCCTATCGATTTTACGACAAGCGTTATTGATGGCGATGATCCTTCGCCGCAAAACGTTACTTTTGAAAACGTTGAATCTTCTTCTACACCAATTACTGGCACTTTTGTTGATATTGGTAGTGATCAATTGGCAACGGTCACGTTTAATCAAGAAGGGCTTAGTCAATTCGATGGCCTACTGAGTGATAATCAGGCGACAGAAGCGGTACTCTCTGAAGACGGTAGTACTATCACCTTGTCCATTGCGGGCTCTAATGAAACCGTCTTAACCATCAGTCTGAATACTGATGGTACCTACCAATTTGAGCAATTTAAGCCGTTGGAACAAACAAACGGTGAAGATACGATTGAGCTCTCTTTACCAACCACAATCGTCGACTTTGACCAAGATACGGCAAGCAACACCTTTACGATGACCATCCTTGATGGCGATAATCCGGTGATTGAAAACGTGACGGGATTGTCTTTAGACGAGGCGGGTGTTGACCAAGGTTCACAGGAAGGCACGGTAGTAACAAGTGGCTCTGGGTCGATCACGACAGCGGTCGGTAGTGACATCATTGATCACTATGAGTTGGAACCTACAGAGTTTAACGTTGGTGGGGAACTCCAATCTCAAGGGCAAGTTGTTCAACTGGAACTTGCGTCCGAGAGTAACGGCGTGCGCACTTACGAAGGTTTCATCGAGCTGGATGGCGTGCGTATCACCGTATTTGATGTGGCGATTGATGCTCCTGCATTGGGCGAATACCAATTCAACTTGTATGAACAACTTGACCATACGGGTGCTAACGATGACTCGCTTACTTTCTCACTGCCAGTTTACGCGGTAGATGCGGATGGCGACCGCTCCTCGATTACTGAAGGTTCGAACACACCAGAAGCAGCGCAAATTGTCATTCAAGTTCAAGATGACGTTTCTACGATTGATGGCGTTGAGGCGCTAGCCGTCGATGAAGACGATTTATCAAGCATCGGCTCCGATCAAAGTGATTCTGTGCTCGCGCAAGGCAGTTTCACGACGACTCAGGGCTCAGACCGTGTCGTAAGCTATCAATTAGAGAGCGGCACTGATCCACTTAATGGATTGGAATCACAGGGTCGATCTATCTCTCTGACAGAAACTGTCAACTCAGATGGCGGCTTTACCTATTCTGCAACGGCAGAAGGGGACGCTATCTTCACCTTACAAGTGAACCCTGACGGTTCTTATTCATTTACCCTTGAAGGTCCAATCGATCATGCTGTGGGTAGCGATAGCTTAACTCTAGACTTCACTATTGTCGCAACGGACTTTGACGGTGACACCAGTTCACTTGTTCTACCGGTAACCATTACTGATGATGTGCCAACCATTAACGACGTTGTTACTCTTACCGTCGATGAAGATGACTTAAGTTCGGTAGGCTCTGACCAATCACAGCCAACACTGGTTGAAGGTCAGTTCACGACGACTGAGGGCTCTGATGGCGTCGTACAGTATCAGTTGGATGTAAATGCTGATCCTTTAAGTGGCCTGCAATCTCAAGGTCAAACCGTCTCCATTGCCGAAACGCAAAATGCAGACGGCAGTTACACCTACAGCGCAACGGCAAGTGGCAGCGCAGTCTTCACATTAATTTTGAATACCGACGGCTCGTACAGTTTTGAGCTGCAAGGTCCAATCGACCATGCGGCAAATAGCGACAGCTTAACCCTCGATTTTAATGTTATTGCTACCGATTTCGATGGTGACACAAGCCAAATCGTACTGCCTGTCACCATCGTGGATGATAAGCCGACCATTACTGATGTCGATGCGATTACCGTTGATGAAGATGACTTAAGCACGATTGGTTCAGATCAGACTGACCCGATTTCAATCGATGGCAACTTCACCACCACACAAGGCTCGGACCGAGTGGTGAGTTATCAGCTTGATGCTTCTTCAACACCAGTTGATGGCCTTACATCACAAGGCGTGGCCGTCACACTTACGGAAACTGCAAATGGTGATGGCAGCTTTACCTACCAAGCAACAGCAGGCACTGAGTCGGTCTTTACACTGACAGTGAACACTGATGGCTCTTACAACTTCACGCTAGAAGGGCCAATTGATCATGCTGTTGATAGCGACGAGTTAACGCTCAACTTCCCAATCATCGCGACCGACTTTGATGGTGACACCACTAACGCCACTATCCCAGTGACGATCGTGGACGATAAGCCAGTTATTACTAACGTAGATGCCATTACCGTTGATGAAGATGACTTAGCTGCGATTGGCTCAGACCAAAGCAATCCTATTTCTATTGATGGCAACTTCACCACGACACAAGGTTCAGACCGAGTGGTGAGCTACCAGTTAGATGCTTCTTCAACACCAGTTGACGGTTTAACGTCGCAGGGTGTAGCGGTAACGCTAACAGAAACCGCAAATGGTGATGGTAGCTTCACTTATGAAGCGACTGCGGGTGGCAACCCAGTATTTACTCTGACAGTAGATACTGATGGCACTTATAACTTCACGCTAGAAGGGCCAATTGATCACGCTGTTGATAGTGATGAGCTGACACTGAATTTCCCAATTATTGCAACCGACTTTGATGGCGACACTGTCACTGAAACTATTCCAGTCACGATTGTTGATGATGTGCCTACCATCACAGCGGTGGATGCGTTGAGTGTCGACGAAGATGACCTTAGCGGCGTGGGTTCAGACCCAGGCGGCGATCTGTTCGTTGAAGGTGCGTTTACCACTACTCAAGGCTCTGACCGAGTGGTGAGCTATCAACTGGATTCAACCGCTGATCCTGTTGCGGGGCTAACGTCTCAAGGTGAGGCGATTACCTTGGTGGAAACCGCCAATGGTGACGGCAGCTTTACCTATGTGGCGACCGCAGATGGCAATCCTGTTTTCACGCTGAATGTAGCAACAGATGGCACTTACGACTTTACGCTGCAAGGCCCGATTGACCATGCCGCCAACAGCGATAGCCTGACGATTGATTTCCCAATTATTGCCACCGATTTTGATGGTGATACAACTTCGGCAACTATTCCAGTCACGATCACGGATGATGCGCCAATCATCGATAATGTTGTGCCTCTGGCTGTAGACGAAGATGATTTATCAGGTATTGCCTCAGACCAAACTGACGCTGTTTATGTTGAAGGCGCGTTCACGACCACTCAAGGTTCAGACCGTGTGGTGAGCTACCAACTTGATTCAACTTCTGATCCTGTCGCAGGTTTAACTTCTCAAGGTGAGCCTGTTACTTTGGTAGAGACTGCGAATGCCGATGGCAGCTTCACTTACGTGGCTACCGCGGATGGCAATCCTGTCTTCACCATGAATGTGAATGCTGACGGTACATACAACTTCCGTCTAGAAGGCCCAGTTGATCACGCGTTAAACAGCGATGAGCTAGTACTGAACTTCCCAATCATTGCTACAGATTTTGATGGCGATACGACAACCGCGACCATTCCTGTCACGATTACTGATGACGTTCCAACCATTGACAACGTTGTTCCACTGACTGTAGACGAAGATGATCTTGCCTCAATTGGCTCAGACCAAAACGATGATGCGTTTATGTCGGGTTCTTTCACCACAACGGAAGGCTCGGACAGCGTTGTTAAATACCAGCTTGATGCAACAGCAGATCCAGTTGCAGGGTTGACCTCTCATGGTGAGCCCGTCGTACTTGCTGAGACAACAAATGGTGATGGCAGCTTTACTTACACTGCCACAGCAGATGGCAATGCCGTATTTGAATTGGTTGTGAAACCAGATGGCAGCTACACCTTTACTCTGCAAGGTCCACTAGACCATGCGGTAAATAGTGACAGTCTACAAATTGATTTCCCGATTATCGCGACAGACTTTGATGGTGATACGTCGACAGAAACATTGCCTGTCACCATTGTTGACGATCAACCAAGCATCACTGACGTAGACGCGATCCGCTTGGATGAAGATGACTTAGCGACGATTGGCTCTGACGGCTCAGATCCAATTTCAATCGATGGCAACTTCACTACAACGCAAGGCTCTGACGGGGTAGTGAGCTATCAATTGGATGCTGCTGCAACGCCAGTTGATGGCCTAACATCGCAAGGTGTAGCTGTGACCTTGACGGAAACAGCAAACAGTGATGGCAGCTTTACCTATGAAGCAACAGCGGGAACTGATGCTGTGTTTACGTTGACAGTAAACACGGATGGCTCTTACAACTTCACGCTTCAAGGTCCAATCGATCATGCGGTAGGCAGTGATGAACTGACGCTGAACTTCCCAATCATCGCGACGGATTTTGATGGTGATACCACCACAGAAACGATCCCAGTCACCATCGTGGATGATAAACCGACCATTACCGATGTCGATGCGATTACCGTTGATGAAGATGACTTAGGCACGATTGGCTCAGACCAAACTGACCCGATTTCAATCGATGGCAACTTCACTACCACACAAGGCTCTGACCGAGTGGTGAGCTATCAGCTTGATGCTTCTGCAACACCAGTTGACGGCCTTACATCACAAGGCGTGGCCGTCACACTTACGGAAACTGCAAATGGTGATGGCAGCTTTACTTACGAGGCAACAGCGGGTACTGAAGCAGTCTTTACGCTAACAGTGAACACTGATGGCTCTTATAACTTCACGCTTGAAGGGCCAATCGACCACGCAGTGGATAGCGACGAGCTGACACTGAACTTCCCAATCATCGCGACCGACTTTGATGGCGACACCACTAACGCCGCTATCCCAGTAACGATCGTCGACGATAAGCCAGTTATTAATGACGTAGATGCCATTACGGTTGATGAAGATGATCTCGCATCAATCGGCTCAGACCAAAGCAATCCTATTTCTATTGATGGCAACTTCACCACCACACAAGGCTCAGACCGAGTGGTGAGCTACCAGTTAGATGCTTCTGCAACACCAGTTGACGGTTTAACCTCGCAAGGTGTAGCGGTAACGCTAACAGAAACCGCAAATGGTGATGGTAGCTTTACCTACGAAGCAACAGCGGGCTCTGAAGCGGTCTTTACGCTGACAGTGAATACTGATGGCTCATACAACTTCACACTTGAAGGGCCAATTGATCACGCGGTGGATAGTGACGAGCTGATACTGAACTTCCCAATTATCGTAACCGACTTTGATGGCGACACCGTCACAGAAACCATTCCAGTCACCATTGTTGATGATGTACCGACCATCACAGCGGTGGATGCATTGAGTGTCGATGAAGATGACCTTAGCGGTGTGGGTTCAGACCCAGGCGGCGATCTGTTCGTTGAAGGGGCGTTTACTACCACTCAAGGCTCTGACCGAGTGGTGAGCTATCAACTGGATTCAACCTCTGATCCTGTTGCGGGGCTTACATCTCAAGGTGAGGCGATTACCTTGGTGGAAACCGCGAATGGTGACGGCAGCTTTACCTATGTTGCGACCGCAGACGGCAATCCTGTCTTCACGTTAAACGTAGCAACAGATGGTACGTACGACTTTACGTTGCAAGGCCCGATTGACCATGCAGCTAATAGCGACAGCCTAACGATTGATTTCCCAATTGTTGCCACCGATTTTGATGGTGATACGACCACGGCAACCATTCCAGTCACGATCACGGATGATGCACCAATCATCGATAACGTTGTGCCTCTGGCTGTGGATGAAGACGACCTCGCGTCTATCGGCTCAGACCAAACTGACGCTGTGTTTGTTGAAGGCGCGTTTACGACGACTCAAGGTTCAGACCGTGTGGTGAGCTACCAACTTGATTCAGCTTTTGATCCTGTCGCAGGTTTAACTTCTCAAGGTGAGCCTGTTACTTTGGTTGAGACTGCGAATGCCGATGGTAGCTTCACTTACGTGGCTACCGCGGATGGCAATCCTGTCTTCACCATGAATGTGAATGCTGACGGTACATACAACTTCCGTCTGGAAGGTCCGGTGGATCACGCGTTAAACAGCGATGAGTTAGTACTGAACTTCCCAATCATTGCTACAGACTTTGATGGCGATACGACGACCGCGACCATTCCAGTCACGATTACTGATGACGTTCCAACCATCGACAACGTTGTTCCACTGACAGTAGACGAAGATGATCTCGCCTCAATTGGCTCAGATCAAAACGACGATGCGTTTATGTCGGGCTCTTTCACCACAACGGAAGGCTCGGACAGCGTTGTTAAATACCAGCTTGATGCAACAGCAGATCCAGTATCAGGGTTAACCTCTCATGGTGATCCTGTCGTGCTTGCTGAGACGGCAAATGGTGATGGTAGCTTTACTTACACTGCTACAGCAGATGGCAATGCCGTATTTGAATTGGTTGTGAAGCCAGACGGTAGTTACACCTTTACTCTGCAAGGTCCATTAGACCATGCGGTGAACAGCGACAGTCTACAAATCGACTTCTCGATTATCGCAACAGACTTTGATGGCGATACGTCGAAGGAAACACTACCAGTCACCATCGTTGATGATAAGCCAACCATCACTGACGTAGATGCCATCACGGTTGATGAAGATGACTTAGCGACGATTGGCTCTGACGGCTCAGATCCAATTTCCATTGATGGCAACTTCACTACAACGCAAGGCTCTGATGGGGTAGTGAGTTACCAATTGGATGCTTCTGCAACGCCAGTTGATGGTCTAACATCACAAGGTGTGGCAGTGACGTTGACGGAAACCGCAAACGGCGACGGTAGCTACACCTATGAAGCCACTGCGGGAACCGATGCTGTCTTTACGCTAACAGTAAACACGGATGGCTCATACAACTTCACCCTTCAAGGTCCACTAGACCATGCGGTAGGCAGTGATGAGCTGACGCTGAACTTCCCAATCATCGCGACGGATTTTGATGGTGATACCACCACAGAAACGATCCCAGTCACCATCGTGGATGATAAGCCGACCATTACCGATGTCGATGCGATTACCGTTGATGAAGATGACCTAGGCACGATTGGCTCAGATCAGACTGACCCGATTTCAATCGATGGCAACTTCAATACCACACAAGGCTCTGACCGAGTGGTGAGCTATCAGCTTGACGCGTCTGCAACACCAGTGGCTGGCCTTACATCACAAGGCGTGGCAGTCACACTGACGGAAACTGCAAATGGTGATGGAAGCTTTACTTACGAGGCGACAGCGGGGACTGAAGCGGTCTTTACGCTGACAGTGAATACCGATGGCTCTTATAACTTCACGCTAGAAGGTCCAATCGACCACGCGGTAGATAGTGACGAGCTGACACTGAACTTCCCAATCATCGCAACCGACTTTGATGGCGACACGTCTGCTGAGACAATTCCTGTCAAGATCGTTGATGACAAACCGACACTTGGTGGCATCGAAGCAACAAGTGTGCAAACGGTTGACGAGGACGATATCCCAACAGTTGGATCTGATGGTACGCAGTCGAACAGCATTGCAGGTAACTTCATCGCGACTGATGGCTCTGATGGCATTGTGGAGTACAGCGTTTCTGACCTGACGACGCCAGTACAAGGCCTGACCTCTGGCGGTCAATCTCTGGTTATGGTTGAAGTATCAAACGCAGGTGGCGTTTCAGTTTACGAAGCTCGTATTGATGGCACGACGACACCAGTATTCCGTGTGACTCTCGATGCTTCTGATGACAGCTACACGTTCGATTTGCTTGCTCCTCTCGATCATCCAAATGCTGATGGCCAAAATGAACTGGTCATCAATTTACCGATAAACGCGACTGACTTTGATGGAGACGTGTCGAACAACATCACCTTACCAATTACGGTTGTGGATGATGTTCCAACCATTGATGGTTTACTAGCAGGCAGCGAACAAACCGTTGATGAAGATGACCTACCAGCAGGTACGGATGCTGCAAGTGCAGAAGATACTGTTATTTCAGGTACTTTTGATATCACCGAAGGTGCTGACCAAGTTGCTTCTATTCAGCTGAGTGACCTGACCACGCCTGTTGCCTCTCTGACTTCAGATGGTGATGCTATCACCTTAGTTCTGTCTTCTAGCGCAAATGGCGTGAACGTATACCAAGGTGTCGCTGGCAATCCTGCTGAAGTGGTGTTCGAACTGACGTTAGACGCAACGAACAACACCTACGAGTTCGATTTACAGAAGCCGCTTGATCATCCAGATGGTAATCAACAAAACGAAATTGTTATTAACCTTCCTGTGACGGCGACAGATAATGATGGCGATACTTCACCAGCCTTCACATTGCCAATTACCGTTGTGGACGATGTTCCAGTTGTTACCAATATTGAAAGTCTACGTGTCGACGAAGATGACTTACCTCTTGGTTCTGATGGCACGAAAGAGCCGTTAACGGTATCAGGTGAATTCGAAGTCACTAGCGCAGATGGTATTGATGCTTTCGAATTGGATCTGAGCTCAAATCCTATCCCGAATCTGAAATCGGGTGGAGAAGAGGTAACACTTTCTCAAGACCTAAGTGCTTCAACTGCTGACGCGCTTGTTTACGTGGGACAAACTCCGGGCGGAGCGACAGTCTTCACGTTGACACTACATCAAGATGGTAAATACGACTTTGAGTTATCTGGTCAGTTAGATCACGCGGTTAACTCTGATGAGATTTTGTTGAATCTACCTGTGAAGATTACAGATGGCGACAACGATACCATCACTGCGACCTTGCCAGTGACCATCGTAGATGACAAGCCAACTATTGATGCTATTAGCTCTGGTAGTACCTTGTCTGTGGATGAGGATGATATTCCAAGCCAAGGTTCGGACGACACGCCAGAATCCAATATCATTGGTGGCAACTTTGACGTTACTGATGGTGCCGATTCTATCGTTAGCTTCCAGTTGGATAGCTTGACGTCACCTGTATCTGGACTTACCTCAGGTGGTCAACCGCTTGAGTTGGTTGAGTTTTCAAATTCAAACGGTGTGATTGAGTACCGAGCTTATGTACAAGGTACGACGGATACCGTCTTTAAACTGACGCTAAATGGTTCAGCAGACAGCTATGAATTTGAACTGTTGGGCGCACTTGATCATCCTGCGGGTAACGATGAAAACTCGTTAGTCATCAACTTCCCAGTCAATGCGACCGATTTTGATGGCGATGTGTCAAATAACATCACCTTGCCGATCACCGTGGTGGACGATGTTCCAGCGATTGTGAAAGTGACAGACTCTAGCCAACAAACCGTTGATGAAGATGACCTTGCTGGTGGCTCTGACACGACGAGTGGCGATTCAACGGTATTAACTGGTGGATTTGAAGTCGTTGATGGGGCGGATGAGATTGCCAGCTACCAAGTTTCTGACCTTAATTCTGTTGTGTCAGGGTTAACTTCCAACGGTCAAAACATTGAGCTTAACTTGGTGAGTACTGTTGGTGGCGTAACCAGTTACGAAGCCGTGATTACGGGCACCTCAACCAAGATCTTCACGCTGTCTCTCGATGCGAATAACGACAGTTACCAATTTGAACTGTTGGGACCAATCGACCATGACGCCGTTCAAGGTGAAAACAACCTTGTCATTGATATCCCAATTACAGTTACAGATTTTGATGGTGATACGTCATCATCATTGAACCTTCCAATCACCATTGTTGATGACATTCCTGAAATCACATCAGCCGACGCGCTTTCATTGGACGAGGATGACTTAGTTAACGGCTCGCAGCTGATCAATAAAGACAGCCTAGAAGCAACGGGTAATTTCGATACGGTGGAAGGGGCAGATACCGTTGTCTCTTACCAACTGGATCTGACTTCAAACCCTATTCCAGGAGTCACTTCAGGTGGTCTAGCGGTGACGTTAGTTCAAACTGCAGTAAGCAACAACAACTACACCTACCAAGGGCAGACTCCGGATGGAAACTCAGTATTCACCTTAGAACTGAATGCTGATGGCTCTTACAAATTTACCTTGGAAGGGATATTAGATCATTCTGTACAAGGTGAGGATGAGCTAACCCTCACCCTTCCTGTATTTGCTACAGATGTTGATGGTGACACGGCTGGAATCACCCTGCCAGTTTCTATTACTGATGACGTTCCAACCATTTATGATGCATCAATCTCGCGCGTAGAAGGCCAGGGTGGTCGAACAGTACAACTGTTTACAGATCCGGTTGAAGGGGACCTAAATTACGGTGCTGATGGTGCAGAGATTACCTCATTTACCGCAGATAACTCAGGAATTTACTTCAAGCAAAACGGCGTAGACTCCGACACCATAGACCTAAATGGCAGTGATCAAACCGTCTTTGTCCATAAAGTCCTTGATGGCGTCGATACAGAAATTGGTCGCTTAGTCGTGCGTACGGATGGACGAGTGACTTTCCGTCCGAATGACGATCTTGATCATACAGAAACAGACTCCATTGATTTCACTATTAACGTTGTCGCGACCGATGGCGACGGCGATACCAGCGACGCGGATGTCGATATTTCGGTCACGGACCGAAATGCTCAGATCGATACGTCTACGGTTCTCGCTTTTGAAGACCAAGGGCGAGGTGGTGTGGTTGCAGGTATTGATTCTGCAAACACTCAAGACAATTTATCAGCGTTGGATATCACCCCAGCGAAAGTCGACTTAGTTATTAATCTGCATGATATCGATCGAACAGAAAGTCTGGGTGATATTACGATCCGAGACGCAAGCACTCATAACGGTACTTTCTACTACAAAGACGGCAGCGGTAACTATATTGAATTAACGCCTGTGGGTAACACCGTCGTTCTTGATGCATCAAATGTAGAACAGTCCTTCAGTGGTGAGTTTGTCACTTTAGAAAACTTATACTTTGTGCCTGACCGTCATTCATCAACGGATGCTTCAGGTATCAATCCTCGTATCCGTGTTGAAATTCTTAATAATGGCACGCCAGACCACACAATCAACGGTCGCTTGGATATCGAAGTGGATGCGGTCGCTGATATCGCGACATGGAATGCAAGCAGTATCTTCGATTATACCGTTGACGAAGATGGCAACAATGTTCAATTGGATATCGAAGCGAACACGCAAGACATCAGTAACCCAGAGGCTATTGTTTATGAGCTCGTCTTTACCGAGGGCGGAGCCAACGCGACGCTTGTCTACTCTGACGGTACCCCAATTCCAGAGGTCGGCGGTAAATACCTAGTAGATGCGAGCAGAATTGATGAGGTCGAAGTGGATCCATCGGAGCACTTCTCTGGTCAGATTAAGCTTGATGTGACGGCGATTACTACTGAGAGCACAAACCCACTCACGGGCAAAGAAACGGCGCGCTCTGAGACCGAAGAAATTGTGATTGACGTCAGCCCAGTGGCTGACCAAGCCGATTTTGTGGTGAATCGCATCAACATTTTTGAGGATAATGCGCGAACTCAAGATACCGTAGACCCTGTGACAGACCATGATCCACTTCAGTTGAGCGAAGTCATTACGATGACGCCATCTGTTGATATCGATGGTTCGGAAGAGTTGTTTGTTCGTATTTCAAACTTCTCTGAAAATGGCGTGACATTGGTGTGGTTGGACAATGCTAGCCCAAGCCAGATCAACACGGTTACGGATGGCGGTGGTAACGTATTGTACTACGAAATCCCAGAAGCTAACTTGGCTGACGTGGAAGTGTTACCTCCTCTGCATAGCAATAAAGACTTTACCTTTGATGTTGAAGGGATAGTTAAAGATAACGCGTCATTGTCGTCTGGTTCTGCTCAGAACATCCTCTCGTTGGGCACACAAACCGTGAATGTCGCAGTAAAAGGTGTCGCTGATATTCCAGATGTTGTCTTGATCAATCAAAGCAACAATAGTTGGTCCATATTTGATGATGGTACGACGTCAGGCATTGAGACGACGATTCCTGAAGATGGCGCCGCATTACTGAACTTCTCTGTTGTGTCAGGTGAAGCGAAGGACAAGCCTCTGGACACATCTGAGTCCCTTACTGTCGTGCTTTCAAATATTCCAGATGGTGTTCAGCTGGTTGATTCTGACGGTGGTAGTGTTGACCTAACTTATGTTGGTACTGACATCAATGGTAACCCAATTTATGAAGCTAACATTACTGGTTTGAACTTCAATTCAGGGATCCAAATTATCCCCGAAAGTTCATCAACTGAGAACATCCACATTACTGGTAGCATCATCGTGACGGAAGATGATGGACATACTCGCATTGTCGAGCGAGAGATTCGTGTAAAAGTTGAGCCTGTAATCGATGCACAAGATAACTATGTTGTGAGCTCCGAGGGTAACGAAGATACCCGTATCAATATTGATTGGGAGCCAACGTTGACTCAAAGTCCTGATGCCGACGAGTTTTACGCGGAATTGACTATTAGTGGCTTCCCTGCGGGAAGTACTGTCTACGTGGATGGTGTTGCTCAAACGGTAACAGGCGGTAGTATCACGCTGACCCCAGCGCCTAACGAGTCAGAACAAGATTTCTCAGCGCGAGTGACTCAAGATGGCTACATCCAAGTTCAACTCGAGCAAGATTCGAGTACTGATTTTAGCTTGAGTACCCAAGTGACGGTGAAAGAAATTGACGCTGAATATGTCGATGCGAGTAATCCGGGTGAAGGCATTGCTTCAGCTGTGATTAACGGTACGGTAAATGTGACTGTTAACCCAATTGTTGAAGCAGAAGATTTAACAGGGCCGATTGCCGATCAAACTCGTCTTCTCGTTGAAGATGCCGGAGGTACAACGACCGATGTCGTGAGCTCGGATGCGCTAGGTCATATAGACTTTACTATTAATACATCCGCAGGTGGCCAAGCGGGCGCCAATATCATCAAATATCAAGAATTTGATAACTCGTCAGATGAAGTTGTAACGCAGCTAGTTGTGCAGTTCAGCAATACCGACCCTGAAATTCTTGATCAATTAATCATTGTTGGTGCCTCTAATGAAGGTGATGGCCGTTGGACGATCACCGACGAGGAAAACTTTTCTATTATCGCACCTGCGGGGTTAGACCTAACACCAAACGATGATTCTGATGATGCGGACAATGGTGGTATTTCATCGATTGGTTTGACGATTTTTGCTGAAGTCAATGACTTAGGTGAAGATGCGGTAGAGAAAGACGCGACCGTTATTCGTCAAACCGATATTACTCTAGAGTTCCCAACTGATATCGCACCACAAACGAGTGTGGCGGCTGAGATTGATTTAGACAATACCGTCCAGATTGATGCCAATGAAGACAATTTAATTGATTTTGGTTCGCAGCTTGCGTCGAAACTTACCACGATTAACAGCGATGGTGTCGAAGATGTTCTTACGGTTGTGATTGACCCTTCTGCTCCAGGGGCTCCTCCTGGCTTGGTGGTTGTGGGCACAGACGTTGACTTTGTCGATGGTAAATACGTTTTCCAAGCTGGTATTGATGCTAGTGGCAATATTACGGGCTTAGACAGCCTCACCTTACGTGTTGGTGAAGACTGGGCAGGCGACTTTGAGCTACCGGTTATCTTTGTGACTACCGATACATTGTCAGGTGATGAGAAGAGCACACTTGAATCTATCCCGGTACAAGTATTGCCGATTGCGGACGTGCCGAGTTCTTCTGGTGATCAACCGCTTGATACTGATGTGACGCCAGATATCACATTGGATATAACTGGCACGCTTGGCCTAGACGCAGATAAACAGCCGGTAAATGACCTAACTATTGATGTCCCTACCAATGATGGCGTCGGCTATGAAGATGGTCTGATTCAACTGAACTTGAATATCGACTTTGCGGACGATCGCAACGGCCTATTGGCAGGGCGAGAAACGCTTACCAATGTGAAACTGACGCTGGATGATACGACTCTAGGCGAATTTGTCGATTCGAGTGGTAACTCATTAGGCACAAGTGTTGAGTTCAGTGCTGCTGAGATTGCGGCGGGTGCTTTGGATGAAGTGTTATTCAAGCCAAAAGAGAACTACCCAGTTGGTGGTGGACAAAATACGGTTCAAATTAACATTGAAGGAGAGATCACCGATACCGCTCTTATCGATCAAACGACGCTTGCGAATCCTGGAGATAATGTGGATGTGCGTACATTTACCGATAGCGTATCGTTTGAAATTACGCCTGTTGTGGATGATATTACGATCAGCGGCGCCGATCCTACACAGCCAATTGAGATATCGGGTGATGAAGATACGCTCATATCACTCAGTCAGTCGGGCACTGGTCTCACCATTAGCCTAAATGATAATGATGGCTCTGAAGAATTTGTATCCCTGAAGCTCACGGGGCTACCAACAGATTTTCTTGTGGATTCAAACTCGTCTGATTACACGGTCAAAAATAATGGCGGAGGTGAGTGGAGTATTCAACTTGCCAACCCAGGTCAGACATCTATTGACCTAAGTGACATTGAAATTCAACCACCGAAAAACTTCAGTGGTGAGGTGGATATCGGTATCACGGTATTTACTCAAGAAGAGTTGTTGAAAGTGCCGACTGAGCATACGGGTACTTTCAAGGTCACCATCGATCCAATTGGTGATGATGTTGATGTAAACCCAGATTCCTTGGTGTCAGGTAACGAAGGCGAGGACATTGATATCAACATCAATGCGCTGGTGGTTGATAACAAAGAATCGATTGGTGATGGTGCGAACTATCAAGAAAACGATCCAGAAACGCTACGTGTCGAGATTACAAATGTGCCAGATGGTGCAAGTATTGAACTTGCAGACGGCACGGCGTTTGTTGACCAAGGCGGTGGTGTATTCGTCCTAGAGATTGACGCCCAAGATCTCGATAAAGTGGTGTTTAACTCGGGCGATCGCAACGATAACTCTTGGAATGGCACGCTAGGGTTTAAAGTTCAGGCTGTTGATACCGGTCTAGATGGAAGTCAAAGTCTAGGTACGCCAAAAGAGTTTGATGTCAATGTCGAAGTCGAAGCGGTTAATGACCGTCCAGAGTTTGTTAACACGGTGGATGTGGAAACACCAGAGGATACGCCACTACTGTTAGATGGTTTTAGTATTACCGATGTTGATGCCGTGTTGGATGATCCGAGTGCTGAGTACGTGCTCGATGTTACCGTCGACAATGGTATCTTGGCGCTAAATCCAACGCTCGTGACGAACTACAACCTAACCGTGAGTGGCGATGGTACGGACTCTGTTGAGCTTAAAGGCACTGTTGCTGATCTAAACAATGCGATTGCCAACGGGCTGATTGAGTTCAATCCAGACCTGAACTTCTTTGGTGACGTTCAAGTTGACGTGACTATCGATGACCAAGGTAATGAAGGTCTCGTAATTGGTGGCGTGGATGACACACTCAACACCAACAGCAGTAGCTTTACTATTGAAGTGACAGAAGTTAACGATACGCCAGAAACGACGCCTGTTACCCTAGCAGATATTGCTGAAGACAGTGGCGTGTTCTCTATTTCCGAAGCGGAGTTAATTGCAAACGCTACGGATATTGAAAACGACAACCTCACGGTCAGCAACGTGCAGGTAACGGATCCAAATTCTGGAAGTGTTAGCTTCAACAACGTGACGGGGGAATGGGAGTTTACGCCTGCACCTGACTATAACGGCCCTGTCGAAATCACTTACACCATTACAGATGACGGTACGACAAATGGTGCATCCGATCCTAAATCGGTTAATGGCACGGCTTCATTCAATGTAACGGAAGTGAACGATGCACCAACAACTTCTGAAGTGACACTTTCTGATGTTGCGGAAGACAGTGCGGCGGTTGAGCTTACTCAAGCTGATTTGTTGGCGAATGCCTCTGATATTGAGAACGACACATTGACTGTGAGTAACGTTCAATTGGTCGACCCAAGTAGCGGTACATTGGGTTTCAATAGCGTCTCTGGTACTTGGTCATTTACACCAGCGCCGGGTTACAACGGCACAGTCGAGCTTACGTACGACATTACCGATGACGGCACGACGAATGGCGCAT
Organism: Vibrio sp. LB10LO1; assembly: GCF_010092875.1. Taxonomy (NCBI): domain Bacteria; kingdom Pseudomonadati; phylum Pseudomonadota; class Gammaproteobacteria; order Vibrionales; family Vibrionaceae; genus Vibrio; species Vibrio sp. LB10LO1. Next base: position 41,790 of record NZ_JAADJW010000017.1, on the reverse strand, counting down.
CCGATCCTCAAACGACGCCGGGAACAGCAACCTTCGAAGTCACAGAGGTCAATGATTCTCCTGTCACATCAGAGGTGACGTTAACCAGTACCGAAGAGGATGGCGGGGCTGTAAGTATTACAGCAGCTGAGCTACTAAGTAACGCGAGTGACCCTGAATCAGATAACTTGACCATTAGTAATGTCGCTTTGGCGGATCCTTCGGCTGGTACGTTAACCCAAGTCAATGCGACAGAATGGACGTTTGAACCTGCTGCAGACTTCTTTGGTGACGTTAACTTCACTTACGAAATCACGGATGACGGCACCACTAACGGCGCGCCAGATCCAATCACAATTGCTGGCACAGCCGTATTGAATGTTGAAGCAACCAATGATGCTCCTGAAATTACAGCGACATCGGTGACAGATACGATCAACGAAGCAGATGGTCAGAAGATTACGGGCATTAGCGTGAGTGATATCGATTTTACTGGTGCACAAGCGAATGAGTTGATGACCGTTACCTTGAGTGTGACAGAGGGTGATGTGCGTGTTGAGCCTCCTGTAGGCAGTGGCGTTACGGTTGGAGCGGGCATGGCTGGTGAAGTTATTCTGATGGGTACCCCAGATAACATTAACGCGGTTCTTGGTGCGACTGACGCTTCAGAGGGTGTATTTGTCGATGCGGGAGATGTTGATGCCGCCTCTATCACCTTGTCGGTGAAAGTCGAAGATAATGGAGTGTACTTCGAGAACGCGGCGGGCACGGCGTTAGAAGCGAATCAAGACTTCACCATTAATGTGACGCCTGTGGCTGATGCTCCGACGCTGGGCATTGACCCGCAGTTTAACTACATTAGACAGATTGCTGCGAGCCAAACAGCAAGCGGCCAAGGTCTCGCGATCGTTGGCATCATGGCGGCCTTGACCGACATTGACGAGGTGCTTTCACTGGAACTAACGGGTGTACCTGCTAGTGCTGAGGTGACAAGCGGTGTTTCTCCATCAGGCATCAGCTTCGATGGTACCACTTGGACAGTACCAAGCGATGAAATTGATACGCTAGAAATAGTGGCGACGGACACCAACAGTGGTATTGATATAGGATCTTACGATATTTCTGTTACGGCGATATCAACAGAATCTAATGGTGATGAAGCACAGTCTGCGCCTGTCCAAATTAGCTTGGATGTCAGCGACGACAGTGACGATATTGATCAGTCAAGCGAGACCGATGACAGCTATCTTGTTGGAGGAGATACAGGCATTAACTTGACGGGCGGTGAGGGTGATGACCTTATCGTCGGTGGAGACGGTGATGATGTACTTATTGGCGGCTTAGGGTCGGACATCTTAACGGGTGGAGACGGCAGTGATATCTTTAAGTGGACAGTTGATTCAGTGGATGAAGGGGCAGTTGATACCATTACTGATTTTACTGTGAACGAAGACAGTATTGATTTGCGAGAGGTTATCTCTGATCTAAACAACTCGATGATCGATATGGATGATCTGCTTGGCCACATCACAGCCGATTATGATGCGTCGACAGAAGCTGTGTCCTTGAGCATCACCACGGACGCAAATGTAAGCCAGACGATCGTCGTCGAACATCTGGGCGACTCGATAGACTTCAATGGGCTAACGTCGAATGAAATCGTTGAATCATTGCTGAACAATAATGTTCTAAGTAATGGCTAACGAGAAGCAACAGAGTCGTTAGCTCAAAGAAGGGCAACTAACACGAAAGCAAAAGCGCGATAGCTCATGGAGTTATCGCGCTTTTTAGTATTCAGTCCTTTTACTGTGTACGCAGTCGAGCACACTCTAGTGATACGTTTGATAGCTCAGCGGTACATCTACTAGCAATGATGGTTCACAAATCAACAGAAGAGGGTAGAAAGTGGCCGAATGAAGCTAAGAAATGGATAAACTTGTACAAATGACGAGACGTGAAGAAATGACTAAACGTGGATATCGAGCAGGCTGCCAATCACTTCGTTGTTCTTATCTACAACAGAGGCGCCGATACGGTTGTAGCTTGCCGCTTGAGTTAGGCTGACGAGAGGCTCGATTGGATTGGCTGGTAATTCAGAGGCAACCTTATTAAACGCTAGCTCGTTGTCTTTGACGAGATCCACTTTATTGAAGGTCAAATCGTTTTCTTTAACAAAGTCTTGTTGGATTTCATGCGCAGCACCTTCAGCCATCTTCTGCGACAGCTGAATCATATTATATCCGGACTGAATTCCCGATACTGGCATGTTAATCCTCTCACTTGTTATGCTTTTGTTAGCATAGGAAGTGTTGTTATTTCGTGCAAGTGCTTTTACTCAATGTTTGATTAAGCAAACAGTTTTGACAGCATCTCGCGTTCTTCACTTGATAGTAAAGGGCTTTCTTTTTTATGAAGAGAATGGTTAATGTCACCTTGTAGTGATTTCAGCTGAGCAGCAGTCAACTCATTAATCTTCTTTCGTAACTCATTAAATTGTTGAGTAGTCATCTCGACCTCCTCACGTTTCTTGGGCTTCTCCTTCATTAACCCACCTCAGCGACCTTCATGGTCACAATCAAACAGTGTTCTAATATGGTTAGAATAGGTTTTGGATGGTGATTTTTTGTCCGAGAAATGTCAGGTGGTATCAAGTGACGTGTAAGAATATTCTTATGAATAAGTCCCGTAATCATAAAGGGGTAGAATCATAGTCTACCCCTTTAATATGCGAAGCCGCTTCAATAGTCTTAGTGAGACCACAGGCTGAGTTAGTTCACGCGAACGGCAAACTTAGAGGCGAGCGAATGTAACTCCGGCAGCATGCGATAAATAAGATGCAATTGCTGAAGTACCATTCGAGCTGAATGATCGTCCTCGTCGCGCCATTCATTCAAGCGCTGCTCCAAGTTCGTATCGTTAATTGAGGATAAATCGCATTCTTCACAATGTTGATGCAATTGTTGGTGAAGCACATCTAAATGTTGGTGGATACAACGGTGTGCATCAAGCACCAATTGATGAATGGCCTCATCTTCTATTCTTGTGCGGTGTGCGCCAAGAGCAGAGATGTAGCTGAGCATGGCATGGTTAAGCGTTAAGAAGCGAAAACTCTCATCCACGGCGGTTCGATACTTACCAGGTTCTGCCAGCATCGTACTGATCGCGGAAGAAAGGTTTGCATCGTTATTGTGTGCCTGTCGACGGGCGATTCGGTAACTTAAGTTATCTTTCTTGCCAATTCGGTACTGGCCAATGATTTGACCCAGATACTGTTTATTTGCATCTATCGCATCTGACATGACCTTGTGTAAGCGCTTTGATTGCCAATCGGGCAGAATGACCATGACCGCGCCAACGGCCAGCACACAGCCAATCAGTGTATCTGCAAGGCGAGGAAGTACTACCGCATAACCTTCGCCCAGTTGGTTGAACAGGAAAAGCACTAATAGAGTGATAAAACCCGTCGCATAGCCGTAGTTGTTGATTCGGAAAGCAAAGAACATCACCCCAGAAACCACAATAAACACCAGTTGGCTTTCTTGTGAAGGGAAGAAAGTAAGAAGCGGCACACCAATCAGTAAGCCCGCCAATGTGCCTATTACACGCGCTGTGAGCTTTTGTCTTGTCGCACTGTAGTTTGGTTGGCAAACAAACAACGTGGTAAGCAGAATCCAGTAGCCACGATCAATGTCGAAGGCTTGGATGATCCCGTAGCCCGCCGTTAGTGCAATCGACATACGTAATGCATGGCGAAACAGCATCGAATCTTTGTGTAAGTTCGCTGAGATACGTTGCCACATCGCTTTAAGCGTATGTGGGTTTGTATCATCTAGCACATCTTCTTCCAAGCGCTCTGCATCTGGGTTGTTAATATTACTAAGCTGTTTCTCTACGGTCGCAAGGTTATTGAACAAGTAGGTTAACTGGCTCAGAAGACGCTTCCAGTGAGCTTGTTCTTGCTCTTCCAAATAACCCAATGAGTTCTGTAATTCGGCTAACGCCAAAATCGACTGGTCAGTATGGGTGTATTCGTTCCCTAATCGAATCGCATGAGCAATATCGCGACAAGCCTGAGCTTGGGACTCAAGTAAGTTCTTAAAGCGGAATAAAACGTCTGAGCGCTCGAATTCGGTGGCCAAATCTTGATAACGATAGTGGCTTGAGCTAACTCGTTCGTGGATATCTTGTGCGATAAAGTAGATATTCAAAAATCGGTCACTTGGGCCATCAATGTGCCCACGCTTAGAGCGGCTTAATAGCGTTGCTTTACAAGCGTTGAGAGCGTTTACTGTAGCCGCATTTAACTTTGCTGCCTCGATACGCATCGGCTGAGGCGTTAAATTTGTGACTGGATGAAATAGCTTGGCCTTCGCGTCGAGATAATTGGCGATTTGGAGGAATACAGTTGCAAGACTTTGCTGAACCGGTTGCAGTGGCCAGAACATCTGCCAAATCATCGACATGAAATAGTACCAAGCCGCACCAGTGAGAAGTAGCAGCGGTTGAAACCAAATGTTGGTACTTTCATGGGCGCCTAGCATGGTGTAGATGGCGATCAGTAACGATCCAAACGCGATGCTGGCGTATTTCGGGCCGATAGCACCCAGCATGATAAAGCCAAAGGTTGAGACAAACAGCCCGACCGCAAAAGCCCATGGCGTATCAAAGAGAATCTCAATTGAGAAAGCGGCGACGGCGAAACAGATAAAGGTAAGAATCAGTGCTTTGACCCTTCCTGTGAAGCTGTCGTCACTCTCTGCCAATGCAGCCGCGATAACACCTAAGATGAGGGGCGTGATCAATGAGTTTTGTTGAAAGTACCATGCAGGAATCACGACGCCTAATAAGGTAATAAGGATCAGGATGCTGTAGTTGATGGTTTTGTTTGCCCAATAGAGGCGAAATTTTAAAGCAGCTTGCACAATGCGCCTTTCGTTGCCGGTGGAAAACGAGAGAATTTTAACAAACTCACTATAGCGCGTTTATGACCTAATTTAATAAAAATCGTCATTTGCTCAGGAAATTAACAGAATTGTCATTGACTTAACGCATCGATAGCGAGCGATAGAGATAATCGTTGTTCACAAATTCAACAGTAATGTGATTTTTAATTAAGAATACCGACAGAAGGCGATTTGTGCCTCATCCATCGCTACAATTTAACCGTCTAAAATGATATAAAACTGGAACTTCTATATCAAAAGGCGCACCTTTCATGCAGCTTACTGCCTCTAATAAAGCACAGTTTTTTATTCAAAATGAGTATTACCAAGTCGAAATAAAAGAGAACAGTGTTTTATTAAGTTCAGTGGGTAGTGAAGAACACATCCCATTTACTATTTGGAATGGCAAAGTGAGCGTTAAACGCGGTCTACTTTGGAGCTCTCTTCAGTTCTTTGCTCATGAGCAAGATGGCAAGCAACAAAGTTGGCTCGTTCAAGGTTTGCCTTGGCCACATTGTCGTAAGTTTGCGGTTGAAGCGGTACGTCAATATCAAGATTGGCACAATACCCAGTGCCGCAAACTCGTGGAATACCTTCCTAAGTGGGAAGATGAGTTGTATCAACTTAAACACCTTCCGGCTTATCTATCGCATTCAAAAGTTCAAACCTGGGTCGACCAACTCAACAGTGAATTAGTTGAAATCAAAACCAGCTTGGTAGAAGCGAAAATGCGCATGCCCAAGCGAATGGCTGAGATTGAACCGTGGCTTTCAGAGACTTCTCAAACGCTGAGCGAGCGAAATCACGAGTGGCTTGAGAATGAACGCCCGAATTGGGAAGTACTATTTAGCCGGATCGAATCTTCACCATTGAATCTCTCGCAGCAGCATGCTGTGCTTCTCAATGATGATCACAACCTTGTTTTAGCGGGGGCAGGTTCCGGTAAGACGAGTGTACTGACGGCGCGTGTGGCGTATTTACTGCAAAGTCACCAAGCACAAGCGGAAGAGCTTTTGATGCTGGCCTTTGGTCGTGACGCTGCGAAAGAGATGAAAGAGCGCTTGGTCGATAAAGTGGGCTTGGCGGCAGAAGGCGTTCGCGTGAATACTTTTCACCAACTTGGTCTGCGCATTTTAAACCAAGTGGAACCTCAGCCGGTAGAAATCAGCCCACTTGCTTTAGATGACAATCAACGCACAGCATGGTGCATCGATTGGCTCAAGAAGCACTGGATGACACCGACTAACTTTAAGCGCTGGCAAAAGCACTTAGATAAGTGGCCGATTGCGTACTTGAAAGGTGATGATGAGCTAGGTAGTCACTCCGAAAACCCGAAATTGATCGCTTGGCTAGACAATCAACTGTCACAGCTTGCTGCGGTTGGCCTGACTAAAAAGCAAGTGCAAGAAAAGCTGGTGAATCACCAAGACTATACGCGCTTGAACAGTGAGCTTGCACTGTGTTGGCCGTGCTTTAGTGCGTGGCAAAAGATGCTAAAAGAGACCAATCAGGTGGATTTCCCAACGATGATCAGTCGAGCGACGGATTACGTCAAGAAAGGGAAATACATTTCGCCTTGGCGCTTTATTATGGTGGATGAATACCAAGATATCTCTCCTGACCGTTTAGCGCTTATAGAAGCGCTATGTGAGTCAACAGAGAAGCAAGCGGGAGCAACCTTGTTTGCTGTAGGCGATGATTGGCAGGCAATTTATCAGTTTGCAGGGGCCGATGTGGATCTCACAACGGGCTTCCAAGATCGATTCACACACTCAACCGTGCATCATTTAGACACCACGTACCGCTTCAACAACCAAATCGGTGATGTAGCAAATACCTTTGTACAAGAGAACCCATCTCAGTTGCCAAAGACCCTGAACAGTCATAAGCAACGCAAGCAGAAGAGCGTGCACACTGCACCAAGCAACCAAGTTGAGAAGATCCTTGATCAGCTCAACCAACAGGCGAAGAAAACCAAATCAGTATTGCTACTGGGTCGTAACCATTACCACAAGCCTGATTTATATGATGACTGGTTGAAGCGATTCCCTAAACTTGAGATTCGCTTTATGACCTGCCACGCGAGCAAGGGCAGGGAAGCAGACTTTGTAATCATCCTATCGGTGGATGAAGGCCAGTTCCCAGCGAAGAAGAAGCAAGCGCATATCGATGGCGCGTTGAGTGAATCAAAAGACAAATATCCGTATGCCGAAGAGCGTCGTTTGTTCTATGTCGCTTTAACGCGTGCTAAAGAGAAAGTTTGGATTACCCATACCGGCGCAGGTTCTGCGTTTGTGCAAGAGTTGGTAAACGGCGATTATCCAATCGTAACTTCAAGATAAAATCTACCCTTGACTTAATTACAACAAAGGCGATACTCAGTATAGCCTTTGCTTTATTTGTGACTGACAGAGCCACTAATCGAAATTAAGTGCGTTCTGCTAGGTATGCATCGTAGTCTGGTACTTCAATATCCACTTCTTGGTCGATCAGTGGAGAATTGAACAGGAACTTAGCGGTTGCACGGTTTGTCGCTACAGGGATGTTCCAAACACTCGCAATACGGAGTAGGGCTTTCACATCTGGATCATGTGGAACGGCATTAAGTGGATCCCAGAAGAAGACCAGTACGTCGATATTGCCTTCAGAAATTAACGCGCCAAGTTGTTGGTCGCCACCCATTGGACCGCTGATCATGCTTTTGATAGCAAGGCCAGTTTCTTTGCTTAGCATATGGCCCGTAGTGCCTGTTGCGTACAAGAAGTGGCTTTGTAGCTTTTCTTTATTCTCTTTTACCCAACGAAGCAGTTCTGGTTTGCAGTTATCGTGGGCAACCAATGCCACATGCTTGTGTGCTGGCATGGTACGAGTTGTTTTTTGCATTAAGTTATTTCCATCTTTAATGATCTTAAATTCACTACCATCAAATAGAACACATTTTTTGCCAATCAATCAACAGCCTTAACGCTGAAAGTCGGCCTATATTCTGACGGAGATAACGATTCTTCAATTGTGTCGTCATGAAGCGTCTTTGGTGTCAACGGTTTGATCACTGGGGATGCGTGTTCTTCATACGGTTCATGGCGCAAATAGTGCGTTGCTTGCATCACAGAAAGGCGTCCTTGCTCAACCATTTTGTCGGTTGGAGCGAACAGTACTTTATGACGAAGTAGGCCACGATAAACACCGTGGCTGAGGTACACAGAAACCAGACCAATGTCTTTGGCCTTGCCCGCACTGCGCAGTTCACTGATGGCGGCCTCGATAGCAACGGCACTACCAACGATATAGTCGATGTCGCCCATATCAATCACGCGTTGAACTAGGTTACGCTGTAACTCCTTGTCGTTGTCGGCCCAGTAAGAGTCAACGATGTTAATGTCGCTGTCTTTGATGGCTTCATAAAACCCTGTCGTTACAGGTTTTGTACCGCCGCGAGTTCTTGGGCCAAGCAGTAGAGCAATATTGGTTTTACCTGAGCCCTTAGGGTGCTTTTCTGCTAAGTATTTGCCAGCTTCGTAGCCCATCCAGTACCAATCAACACCAACTACACCTTTCAGCAGTTTGGTTTGTTCTTCGTCGAGTTCAAGCTGGTTAACGGTGGCAAAAACTGGAGTATTGCCAACCCAGTTTTTAAGGTTGTGCTCGTAGGCTTGCGGATCGACCGTCCCGAGAATGATTGCATCGGCGCCCCATTGGGTACACAAAGCAAGCTGTTGCTCTTGACGGGTTTTGTTCGGATATCCCCCAGCTTCGAGAACGCGCAGGTCAACACCGAGTTTTTCCGCTTCGGAAACCATTCCATAGTTTACTGATAGCCAGTATGAATCCTTTAAATGAGGGTAAATGGCACAGATTTTTTCTGCAGCAAAGCTTGGCACTGAAGCGAAAAGTGACAATGCGAGTGCAGAATGTGCGAAAATTGTGCGATATGGACGCTGATTTATAACCATGAAATGAAGTTCGTTGGCATAGATTAAGTAAACACTGCAAAATATAACGTAATATGTCGCCGAACACGAATATTAAGGTCAGGAAAATATGTTGCTAGCTACCGCAAGCATCGGTCGTAAACTGTTGTTGTCCTTCATTGCTATGGCAATGTTGGTGATGTTATCAGCGTTAATCGGTGTATCAGGGTTCTCTCTGGTGGCAAAAACAGAAAGGAACGTCGTGGACTCTGCCATACCGGCAATGATAGAAGCTCGACAAGTATCAGAGCTCAGTACCCGTATTATTTCATCGGTGCAAATGTTGTCGAATGCGCAAAATGAACAAGAGCGTAAAGAGGCGGGACGCGTCCTGTTCGATCAACTTGAGTCATTGCTGACGCACATTAAAGAGTTGGGCGGCGAATCTTTTGATGCTCAGCTTCTTGAAGCGCTAGAAAATAACGTCCAGAACGTGATTAACAACCTAGCGGAGCTCGGCGTCACAGTAGAACGTAAATTGTGGCTAACCAAAGAGATCGACACTCGCGTTGAGGAAATGCGTTTGTTGAGCGAAGAGTTAGAACAGTTAACACGTACGCAAGTACAAAACACCAGTACGATTGCGGTTGCTAACGTTACCCATATTTATGACCTGTTGGAATCCAACAAGAAAGCCCAAGTGTATCAAGCACTGGATGCGTTAGTTGAAGTCGACCTAGACCTGACTGAGCGACTGCATGAACTGCATTTGTTGGCGTTCAAAATGCTCAACCAGATTGAAGAAGCCCGCACACTCACCAACGTCGATCGTATTCAACAAATCCAAACGGCGTTTGAAGATAATCTCAAGATCATGAAGCGTCGTGTGCTTGCGGTAGAAGACCCAACTCGCTCACAACAAATGAGTCAGTTGCTCACTGATCTTGGTAAACGCCAAGTCGTGTTCACCATCTTGCTTCAACAGTATGAGAACAATGAACAGTCGCAAGAGTTAATGCAAAAAACGCTTGAGCTTTTCTCTGAGTTGAATGGTACGGTGAATAAGCTGGTGGATGACTCTAACCAGACCACGCGCGTTGCTGTTGACCAACTGACCAGCACCTTGAAGTTCGCGCAGTGGTCTCTGACGGTGATTTCTATCATTGGCCTTATCATCGTCGTAATCATTCTTTGGCGCGTTGTTTATGTCTCTGTAGTGAAGCGTTTAGCAGAGTACTCATCTGCGCTACTGTCTGTTGCCCAAGGCAACCTTGCGGTTGAGCTAGAAGTAAAAGGTAAAGATGAGCTGGCACATATGGGACAAGCGATCATCACGGCACGTAACACTGCACAAGCATTAAAAGTTGTCGCTGAAGGCGAGGCGAAAGCCAAACGCGAGCTGGAAGAGCACAAGGAGCACTTGGAAGAGCTGGTTGAGCAACGAACATCCCAGTTGAAACAAGCAAACCGTCGTTTGAATGAAGAGGTGTTAAACCACGCTAAAGCGCGCAAACAAGCGGAACAAGCAAGCCGGGCGAAATCTGCTTTCCTTGCGACGATGAGCCACGAAATTCGTACGCCAATGAATGGGGTGTTGGGAACTGCCCGTCTACTGATTGACTCTGGTTTGAATCCAATGCAAAAACGCTACGCGGAAATCATCAACCGCAGTGGTAAAACCTTGTTAGCCATTTTGAATGACGTATTGGATTACTCGAAAATCGAAGCCGGACACTTGGAGATACGCAGCTTAGGTTTCGACTTGCATCAGATGGTGGAAGATACCTTCCAATTGATGAACGGAAAGGCACAAGAGAAGAAGCTATTGTTCTCTTACCATATTGAAAGTGATGTCGGGCGTTACTGGAAAGGAGACGTTACTCGAATCAACCAAGTCTTAAGCAATTTGGTTGGTAACGCGATTAAATTCACTGAAGAAGGTGAGATTGATATCTACGTTAGCCTCAACCCAGAAGACGAGTCACAAGTTCTGTTTGAAGTGTCTGACACAGGTATTGGCATTGCCAAGAAAGATCAGAAAACGCTATTTGATGCCTTTACCCAAGCGGAAGGTGGGATGAACCAAACTGGTGGCACTGGCTTAGGCCTGGCAATCAGCCGTCGCATCATTCAGGCCATGGGTGGTTGTTTGGATGTGGATTCGGAAGAAGGCCACGGTAGCCGCTTCTGGTTCTCTATTCCCCTAGAAGAAAGCGAGCCAGTAGAAACCGTAACGATTGCAAATGCCCGTTGTAAGGTTCGTGCAAAAGTCCTAGTTGTAGAAGATAACCCTGTTAACCGCGTGGTGGCGGAAGGCTTCTTAGAGAGCATGGGGCATGAAGTTATGATGGCAGAAAATGGCCTAGAAGCGGAGCAGATCATTGACAAGCATGATTTCGACATCGCTTTGGTTGATATCAACTTGCCAGATTGTAACGGTGCTGATTTAATCCACCGCCTCAAACGTATAGAGCGTAATAAGCCAGCCGACAAAGCATTGGCTCCAACGCCAATGGTCGCGGTTTCTGCTCATGTATTTGCTGAAGAAGTGGAAAGCTACTTAGCCGCAGGCTTTGATGGTTATTTACCGAAGCCAATGGAAAAAGAAGCACTTGCGGCGCTCATTCAAGACATGTTGGATGGCAAGCAGCTCTTATTACCTCAAGAGTGCGTTCTTCAAGATGAGACAACGACAACAACGAATAACAATGAAATGTTAGTCACAACAGACCCAATAGCAGAGGAACCAGCGATGGTAATCATCAACCCGAATGTGATTCAATCAGACATGAAGTTTTTGGGCAGAGAGAAGATGCTGCACATCATCGATTTGTTCCGACAAACCAGTGCTGATGTATTAAGCCAAATGGAAGCTTCAGCGGAAAATGGTGAGAGCCGAGCGGTAAAAGATCTAGCCCATAAACTGAAAGGCAGCGCAGGTAGTTTAGGTTTAACGGCTTTAATGAACACATGTCAGAGTATTGAGGTTGCAGCGGAGTCGCTGGAGGCATACACAGAGCATAACAACGCGTTAAAAACGCAAGTGAGTGAGTCAGTGATTGCTTTGGATAATTTGATGGCGCAATAAGCTCTTCACGGCCTTACTGCTTGAACCATAAACAAAAACCTCCGGTTTGCGCCGGAGGTTTTTTTCTATTCGGTCATGTCGTCTTCCCACTCAAACCGAGTATCTAGGGCATAAGGATCATCTTCAAATGGATGTTCAACTCTGCCACGCAAGTATTCGAGTTGGTGCTCTAACATGTTGACCGTGTCGTAATCCCCCTCTGAGCAAGCAACGTAGATCTGTTGCTCGAGAGCGGCAATGTTGTCTCGGATACCCATGAGAACCCCCTTAAATCATCAACGATTCTCAAAACGATTATAGTCAAGTAAACCAAATTCGATCGGTTGTTTTGTACGATACCAAGCGTGGATTCGATCGCTAAATGGCCAGAACTTTTCTGAGCTTCGGCGAATCGCAAAATTATCCAGTAACTTAACGTAATCACTCTCTGATTTTAGGGTGCTAAATTGATCGACAAATTCTTTTACTTGATCTTCTTCGATCGAGAAAAATGCCGCCGGATAGCTACCAACGACTCCTCGAACGATGGTCATATCATCGTTGGCAAAGTCACGGTTGCTCTCTTCATTAAATAGGCTCGAAATGTTGATGTGCGCATTATTGTGAAGAAGGGTAAACAGCTCATCTTTCCCAGATTCACTGCGAACCATCAGCATGGTGATTTGCGGAACGGTTTTTAATCCTTCTCCACGAACTTGGTTGATACTCGCCAATTGCTGTTCGCTTTCTACTGTCAGCGCCGTATCGATGATGTCGTAGCGTGGCAGCAGGATAGGTGAAACTTGCTTACGTAGAATATCCAATAGCTCTGACTTAGGATCGTCAGTATGGTAGACGACGCTAGTTGGCTGACTAAATGGAGCGACATTGCGTTGCAAGAAATCACTTAACTGGCGAGGTTGATCTTGATACCAACCTGAATGTTCTTGGTGACGCATATCCGCAGGAAGTAGGGCGATGAAGTTACTTTCCCCTTCCAGACGTAAGAAGTCCATGAACATGCGAGTGATCAGCTGGTGGCCAAAGTTACCGTAAACATCGAAACCAGCAACGAGCAGGTAATGAATACGCTCTAGGAGGGCATAGTCCAATACCCAAGCGGTTTTAGGTTGCTCACCAACTAAGCCTTGTACCACCGATGCGCTATCAAAGTGACGGAAGACAGTAAGCGCAGCATTGGGGTTGGTGCCGTTGCCATCCCAAATTACGTCCGTAGAAAGGTGTTCACCGTTCTTAAACCATTTGTTGATGAAGTCCGATTTCGCCTCAAGGTAACGCGCTTGTTGGCGTGAGTATTTCACCCAGTTAGTCACGGGCACCGTATTACTCTCAAGCTCTCCCGGAAGCTTCAAATTGGCCGCTTGCGAGCGGTAGAACTCGTTTACTTCAGGGATGTCGGCTTTTTCCGGATCTAGGAAGAATACCCAAAAGCGGTCATTAATTACGTTTAACGCCAGCTGCCCACGACATACCGGACCTTTGATGTAGGCCATGATGGTATTCTGAGCGTTGTCCAACATAAATTTGAAGCGAGCCTTCACAGGCAAATCAATGAAAGCCGTCATTGGGTTTGCCGCAATTTCAGGCTCATAGCTCGGCAGTTGTGCTACTTCATAATCCGCATCTATGAACCATTTTTTCCAATTCTCGATACGCTGCTCATTGAGCGCAAATGGCATGTGCGTTTTATCGACGATAGTGCCTTGCTCTGGAATGATGCGGTAGTAGACACGCTCGACCTTCGGGTCATCATATGGGCGACGAGTCGTAATACGTTTCACTGGCTGACCCGGCGGTGTAGCAGAGCGAACTAAGATAAAGAAACGCGGCTGTTCGCCATCCAACTCAGAGAAGAATAGGTGAGATAAGAAAAGGTGCTCGTAAATGTAGCGAGCAGCAAGTTGATTTTTACGAGAACTTTTGTTCAGTAATGCTTCGTACTTATCTATCTCTGTTTGTTGTTGCTCTGTCAGTGGTACATGCGCATTCATGATGGCGCCATTTTCCAACCACAGCATCAGGGTTTTATATTCTGCCGCCGTTAAGTTAGGCATACCAAAAGGCATTCCCCATGTTGGGTTATCGCGCTCGTATTGATCGTATTCTTCAATGGTTGGACACGTTTGTTCGCGATCGATGGAGAAATCAAAACCTTCTAATTGAACTTGGTCCGGTAATGGATGGCGTTCTTTTTGTTGCAGCATACGTGCAATCAAACCTGCGTCCATATTAGCCGCCATGCTCTGCTCACGCTCGTTGAGCACAGGATGAAAGCCAGCATTACGCCACTCTTGAGTGGTTTGCGCATCTTCAAATAAGCGAGTTGGAGCAGCAGCGGTCAAGCGTGTACCTTCGTAAACCAAGGCCTTGCTAGCACCACGGTCTATGCCTTCTACGGAAGAAAGTTTTAACTGACAAGGGGCGTCGTAGCAGGCATGACAGACCACACAGCGGTTATCTACGGTGGGTTTAACATCATGTTGAAAGAAATCGGCTTGCGGTGTGTCGATGGTTGCCGTTCGCTCACGTACTTGTTGTGAACCGAACAGTTGGTCGTAGTTCAGCCCTGCGTAAGTTGCACAGCCCGCGAATAAAGTGGCGATGCAGAGTATAAAAATCAAACGTAAATTCATTGAGTTATTTTGAGTAAATTGAATTTGCGTTAATTAAAGCAAAATACGCCGCTAAATACCAAAAATCGGAGCAATTCGCTCCGACTTTTGAGTTGGTATTGTTCGATAAAAAGCGGCTTTGTCGACCAATACTAGAACGCGTAAGTGACGTTAAAGCGGAAGTCTCGCCCTGGACTTGCATAACCTTGAGCGACAGGACTGCCGATGTATGCCATGTATGATGCGTGGTCAAAGTAGTATTTGTCGAATACATTCTTAACAGACAGCGTCAGAGATAACTCTTCGTCTGCAATAGGCATCCAATATGCGTAAACATCATGCACTCCATAGCCCGGCTTTTCTGGGTGAACGGTTGGATCCGCTACATCGGTTAAGCGCTCAACAAATCGAGCATTCCAGCCAAACTCCAGTGACTCCATTGGTTGGTAAATGAGGTCAAGAACCCAAGTGTCGCCGATAGATGTGCCCAGCGTTGAGTCTTCATCTGATAGTGGAGTACCGTTAAGTTCTGGACGAGATTGGTTGTAACTCAATCGGGCAGACACATTAGCAATCGCATAACCTAAGTAAGCGGTAATACCTTGGTTATCTAAATCACCCACATTGGTGTAAACCGCGCCTTGGTTTGTTACCACGTCTTTGATGGTGCTATCAAAGAAGGTGACGCCAGCGAAGAAATCATCGTATTGGTAATTTGCCCCTAGCTCTAAGTTACGTGCTTCTTCAGGCTTACGATTTGGGTCGTTTTCGCGGTAGTCGATAACAAACAGTTCTTTGATTTGATGGCCACGAAACGCTTCTGCATAACTAGCAAATAGGTTCAAACCTTCCAACGCATTGTAATTAATACCCACGTTAGGGCTAAAGCCGCTCGAATCGAAGTCTTGCTCCATGTTGTCAGTAAGCTCATACCAGTCATAACGAGCGCCAGCGGTAAGAATGATGGTTTCTGTTAGCATCCAATCATCTTGAACAAACAAGCCGTAAACGGTGCCTTTCTCCTCATCGTTCTTTTTACCATCGTAGTTGGTTTCAAACTCAGATTTGTCTTTCTTGTAATCCAAACCGTAAACCAAGGTATGGCCTGTTAATTTGCTCGTATTGAAGATCTTTATGCCGGACGTTTGAATTGAGCCATCACTGGTGCCCCAGCGAGGGTGATCTTTATGAGCTAAGCGGCTATCGGTGTAGTAGAAAGTGGTGTCGAGATTGAAAAGGTCGCTTGCGTTATATTTGTGGTTAAGCGTAAAAGTAGAACGATCGGTTTCTTGATCGAGAGGCGCATTTTTAAAGCTTGGTTGGAAGTGGGGGCGATTTAAGCGACGGCCATCGTCATTACGATAGTCGTAGCTTACCGAGAGGTAGTGTTCGTCGTTGAGTTGACCGGATAGCTTAAGGAGCGCAACTTGCTGTTCTAACGCAGTGTACGGCTGTTCCTGGCCTTTGCCGTCTTCGATGTTATCCCCGTCGACGTAACCAAATGATGCAAGTAGGCCAAGCTGATCGGCGACTTCTCCATACAAACTTGCCGAAACTTTGTAACCTTCATTATTGGTGTAGTAACCGCCTTTGAGCATAGCGCCGTAGGTTTCACCTGCAGTAAGGAGGTCATGTGCGTCTTTAGTGGTGAACTTTATAGCGCCACCCAATGCTCCGGGGCCATCTGTTGCTCGTCCTGCTCCCGCACTAACATCAACTTGCTTGAGCAGTTCAGGCTCGATAGATAATCGACCTTGGTGATGGAATAGGTTACCGGATTGTTCCGCGCCGTCGATAGACACATTCAGCATGGTATCTTCCAGACCGCGGACATAGATCTTTTGAGAAACGCCAGAAGAGCCACCAACACTAATTTCTGCATCTTTCCGGAAAATGTCATTCAGATCTTGTGCCTGCGATTTGGCGAGCTGATCGGAGTCAATCGTAATATCGATTCCTTCAGGAGTGTGGCCTAGCACCTCCATCACTTCCATGTCATCGTTGGCGTAAGTCACTTGGGAAGCGACGAAAAGGGCGATGGTAAGTGGGCTTAACTTAAATACGGTTGAAGCGGACACCGTAACCTCCATTGTTAATGAGAATTATTATCGAGTGAGATTTTGGTGATTCTTCCACTCTGAGTAAACGACTTTTACAACTGTTACAATTCTTGTAGTCAGCAGGCGTTAAACTCGCTTAGGCAAGGTAATATCCATAGTTAAACCTTGCACATGTGCGTTGTAGGCAACGATCTTGCCGCCAACCGCTTCAATGTGTCGTTTCGCCAATGCTAATCCAACACCAAAGCCTTTTCGGGATACGACTTGATTGTTGGCCTTGAAGAAAGGTTTGAATATCTGTTGGTATAAACTCGGGTCTATACCTGGGCCAGAATCAATGATGAGGATTTGATAATGTTCGAGGCAGTTTAGTATTCGAACTTCGAGTATCTCATCGGGTTGGGTGTATCGTAGGCCATTACGAATGACGTTTTCCAATGCTTGACTGAGAGCCATTTGATTGGAGTGTTGGATGGGTAATGGTTCGTCTTGATGTAGTGATATCTGTCTATCTGAGTACTCGAATCGGGCATCTTCGACGATGATTTCAACCAGTTCAGCTAAGTCAAATTCCTCTGTCCTAAGATTTGGTTGCTCGTTTTCAATCCATGCTAGTGTGAGTGTGTCTTCTGCGGTCGTGCGCATTTTGTGGGTATCGCTTTTGATTCGCTCCAACATTTGTTCACGTTCGATATTCTTATCTACACAATCAATGGCCATCTCAATTCGAGCGAGTGGAGTGCGTATCTCGTGGGACATATCGGCAATAAGGTTACGATTGTGGCGAATCACATCCGATGTTCGCTCTGCCATATAATCGAAGGTGCGTGCAACTTGGCTGATTTCATCATTGCCCAACTTCATAGTCTGACCAATTCGCGCTGAGTAATCGCCTTGACTGAAAGCTTGGCTTGCGCGGTGGAATTGCTGTAACGGGCGCATGACATAGCGGTACAAATAAACAGTCAGTGCGAGTAGAGAAAGAAAGGGAATAACGAAGCGAAACAACCAAAACGCGTGAGACATGTAGGTTCCCGGTCTCATCCGGTCAGGTAACAGAATCAAAAAGTGGTATCCGGAAGGGGACAGAGGGACTTCCATAATCGGATTGTCTGGAAAATCGAGATGGATCTTCCATTCAACGCTTCGGCCAATACCATAGCCTTGCCAAAAACGCTCGTTAAGTGGGTTTCCCCCTTTTACGTCAAGACGGGATTGCAGCACTGTCGCCCATGTGGACTCATCAATGGCGAGCTGTTCTAACCAGATGTCCAGTCCTTGCCAATCTTGTTGGTCTACATAGGTTTGTGCGGTATGTCCCCAGGCTAAAATTTGTTGGCGATGAGATTTCTTCAAATAGCTCATTTTCTCGTTGGAGAGAATGGCTGCGCTGTGAATCAAGGAGAAAAAGATAACCACGCCCAAGGATAAGACGACAAACAATCGCCAAAACAGCATCTTCTTCATTTAAAAATATATCCTTTACCATGCACGGTTTGGATTCGGTCGTTCGACATACCCTCAGCAATAAGACGCTTACGCACACGGCTTAGATGCATGTCGAGGGCGCGATCGTATTGGCTGAACTGACGTTCTAAAATCGTTTGATAGAGGAAGGGTTTACTCAAAACTTCTTCACGGTGCTCGACCAAGGTCCACAGAAGTTTGAATTGAATAGGGGTCAGCTGAATTGGGGTCATCTCAGGGCGACGATGTATATTGACCGTGTGATTTTGTTTATCGAGCAGCAGTTCTCTTTCACTCAATTGTGTGGGGGAGTTGGGCTGCTGTATAAGTTGAGTACGACGCAAAATCGCTTCAATGCGTAAACTCACTTCCGTGAAGTTACAGGGTTTAGTGATGTAATCGTCGGCACCGCATTTAAGCCCTTGAATTCGATATTCTTCTGCACCGTAAGCGGTAAGCATGACAACCGGGGTTTGTGACTGCGAGCGAATCACATTGAGTACTTCAAAGCCGTCTAGGTTGGGTAAGTTAACGTCCAGAATGACCAAGTCGAAGGCTTGTTGTTGGAATGTCTTTAGCGCAGTGTCTCCCTCAAGCATTGACACAACGTTGTAGCACAGTGCTTTAAGAAGCTCTGTCAGCTGTAGGTTCAGGTCTGGGTCATCTTCGGCCAATAAAATTGATGGAGCGGGAGAGGGTGGGCTAGAAGATCTAAATGGCTTTGTATGAATATCGCTTAGTATTGGGCTGAACATAATGAAAGATGATTAATTATTGATAATGTAAATTATTATCAATAATTCTCAGGTAACAATCAATCTGGTCAATAAGAAGGTCGCTCGTTACTTCAATCGTATCGTTAAATTGCGACATATTTGGAAGTTTTATGCTGAGGCGATGTAAAGTTGCCACAAAAAGAAAACCCACCAAGGCTGGTGGGTTTTTTCGGTAGTAGCAAAAGAAACTATTTCATTTTCTTAACTTCTTGCTGAAGTTGGTCTAGCTGCTTCATCTTGCCTTGTAGGCCTAGAGATTGGTAGCTGATAGATGCAGGGTTCATCATTTGACCTTGCTGCATTGGGTAATCTGGCAGTGTCTTGAAGAAGTCACCAAGTACGTCTTGGATTGGTACGAACAACCACATGTTGTCTGCCATCCAGCGTAGGTACATACCAGATTCGTGCGGTGCTTTCTCGAATGGGTCAGCACGCAGGTGGATGATCTTCGGCCAGTTTGGAGAGAAACGAACGGCATCGGTAATGTTACCTTCTAGGGTCGCGAAGTGCAGTTTCCAGTCGTTCCAACGAACTGCGTTTAGCTCACCATTAGCAGTGAAGTAAAGCAGTGACTCACGAGGACCTTTCTCTTCTTTACCTTGGAAGTAAGGCATGAAGTTGTAACCATCAATGTGTACGCGCCAGTCTTTACCGTTCGCTTTGTAGCCTTTCGCTAGCTTCTCTTTCACGTCAGGAACGCCGGCTGCAGCCATTAGAGTTGGTAGCCAGTCTTGGTGTGCCATCATTTCATTGATTTTAGTGCCTGGTTCAATCACGCCTGGCCAACGAACAAGCTGAGGAACACGCATACCGCCTTCCCATGTTGTACCTTTCTCACCGTGGAACGGTGTTGCACCGCCATCAGGCCAAGACACGGTTTCTGCACCGTTATCCGTTGAGTAGATTACGATGGTGTTATCAGCTACACCAAGGTCATCAAGTTTGTCTAGTAGAATACCCACTTGATCATCGTGTTCTAGCATACCGTCAGCGTAGATACTGATGCCTGATTTACCTTGGTACTTCTCTTGTAGACGTGTCCAAACGTGCATACGAGTGGTGTTGTGCCAGATGAAGAAAGGCTTGTCAGCTTTCACGGCTTTCTCCATGAACGCCAATGAGGTTTCTAGGAACTCTTCATCCGCGTGCTCCATACGCTTACGCGTCATTGGGCCTGTATCTTCAATCTTACCGTCAGCAAAAGACTTGATTACACCACGAGGACCGTAGTTTTTACGGAACTCAGGATCTTTCGGGTAGTAGTAAGTTTCTGGTTCTTCTTCAGCGTTGAGGTGATAAAGGTTACCGAAGAACTCGTCGAAACCGTGGTTAGTTGGCAAGTGTTGGTCTTGGTCACCCAAGTGGTTCTTACCAAATTGAGCCGTCATATAACCTTGCTCTTTCAGCAGGTCTGCAATAGTTGGCGCCCAATCCGGGATACCGTGCGTAGAGCCTGGCATACCGATTGTAAGCAAGCCAGTACGGAACGGTTCTTGGCCTGTGATAAATGCTGCACGGCCTGCAGTACAAGATTGCTGACCGTAGTGATCAGTAAACAGTGCACCCTCGTTTGCAATACGGTCGATATTCGGGGTTTCGTAACCCATCATACCTTGGTTGTATGCACTGATGTTCCAGTAACCAACATCATCACCAAAGATCGCTAGGATGTTTGGTTTGTCTGCCGCCACTGCTGCGCTTGAGGTTGCCAGTACGCCGAGACCGACAGCCAGCTTGCTCATTTGGTTAGCCATAAAAACTCCAAATTGGTTGTAAGTTGGAAAAGAAGCCTAGGTACCGCCCATGCTTCGTTGGCTAATAAGTTAATGATGCGATTGAAGAATGTCGCTTTATAGTGTTTATAACCATAAGTTATGCAGTGAAATAACTTGTTGTTTTATCAGTTAAATGCTTCAACCTTGAAATTTGTGTGGAAAACTGAAGCGGGACACAGGTCACGTAAACCCACTCTTTTGATGTCCTTATAAGACCTTAGTTTGAGTTGGCATCTAATTATGCTATCGGATTCGCAATAGTCTATTTTGTGAGCTATATGTTTGTGTGCAGGATGTACTTTTCTAATACGGACAGAGGTTTATATGACAGCGAATTATGGCGTTAAGCGCCGATTAGCGATTCTTGCCGCTGCTTTTATCGGCGCGACAAGTAGCAGTATCGCAGCAGAAAAACCGAATATTCTGGTCATCTGGGGTGATGATATCGGTCAATCTAATATCAGCGCTTATACATTTGGTTTGATGGGTTACAAAACTCCAAACATTGATAGGATTGCAAAAGAAGGCATGATGTTCACTGACTATTACGGTGAGCAATCTTGTACCGCAGGCCGTTCCACCTTTATTACGGGTCAAACAGTACTGCGAACGGGCTTGAGTAAGGTAGGCCTCCCAGGCGCGGATCTGGGCTTACAAGCAGAAGATGCGACGATTGCTGAAATGCTCAAACCACTCGGCTACATGACGGGGCAGTTCGGTAAAAATCACTTAGGCGATAAAGATGAACACCTTCCAACTAACCACGGCTTCGACGAATTTTTTGGCAACCTTTATCACTTGAACGCCGAGGAAGAACCAGAGAATGTGGATTATCCAAAAGATCCCGAGTTTCGTAAGAAATTTGGTCCTCGAGGTGTGATCAAGTCTTTTGCTGATGGCAAGATTGAAGATACCGGTCCGTTAACGCGCAAGCGTATGGAAACGGTAGATGAAGAAACGTTAGACGCGGCGCTTGATTTCATGGATCGCGCGGTGAAAGCAGACAAGCCGTTTTTCGTCTGGTGGAACGCAACTCGCATGCACTTCCGTACTCACGTCAAAGAAGGCAATCTAGGTAAAACGGGCATCAGCTTCTATGCCGACGGTATGGTTGAGCACGATAACCACGTGGGTCAGCTTTTGAAGAAAGTGGATGACCTAGGCATTCAAGACAACACCATCGTATTTTACTCCACCGATAACGGTCCACACATGAACTCGTGGCCAGATGCAGGTACAACCCCATTCCGTGGTGAGAAAAACACCAACTGGGAAGGGGCATTCCGTGTTCCAGCAATGGTTCGCTGGCCGGGTAAAATTGAACCGGGAAGTGTTTCTAATGAGATCATGCACCATATGGACTGGATGCCAACGTTCTTGGCAGCCGCGGGTGATGATCAAATCAAAGAGAAGCTCCTGAAAGGTTATACAGCGGGTGACAAGACATTCAAAAACCACCTTGATGGCTACAACTTCCTGCCTTACCTAACCGGTAAAGAAGAGAAAGGGCCGCGTGAAGAAATCTTCTACTTCACAGATGACGGTGATTTGAGTTCACTGCGTTTCCGTAACTGGAAGATCGTATTCCTAGAGCAGCGCGCGAAAGGTACGTTGCAAATTTGGGCTGAACCGTTTACTCCATTACGTGTGCCTAAGATCTTCAACCTACGTATGGACCCATACGAAGTGGCCGATATTACGTCGAACACTTACTACGACTGGTTGATCGACCATGCGTACATGCTTGTTCCTGCGCAGGCATACGTGGGCAAATTCTTAGAGACGTTCCAAGAATTCCCACCAAGACAGAAAGCAGCAAGCTTCTCACTTGACCAAGTGATGGAGAAACTGCAAGAAAGTCACAATAAATAGATTGATTGCAACTAAACGTGGGGCTCTTCGGAGCCTCTTTTTTTGCGCCTCGTTTCAGTTTTTCTTAAAACTCGTGTAATTGCTTGTCTAAAAAGAAAAAACACTCCTATCTTTGATCAGAGAATAAAAATAATCACACAAGGATAGCTATGACTCAGTGGGCAAGTTGGAAGCAGGCCTTAATCGGTCTTGCAGCGCTCGTCAGTTTTTCTCTGTTTGCACAGGAAACGCCGCAATCAAACCAATCTTCAACGTTAACTTACGTAGGCAGTGATGCTTGTGTAGATTGTCACCAAAAAGAAACCCAAGCGTGGCAAGGTTCTCATCACGATATGGCGATGAGACATGCTGATGCACAGTCCGTATTGGGTGACTTTAATGATCACACGTTTACATTCAGCGGGAAGCCAAATCGCTTCTATCGAAAAGGGGAAGAGTATTGGGTCAATATTCAAGGGCCTGATGATGAGTGGCATGATTACAAAATCAGCTACACCTTTGCGTGGGATCCACTTCAACAATACATGGTGGAATTCGAAGACGGACGAGTCCAGCTCATTCCTTTTGCTTGGGATTCAAGAACTAAAGAAGAGGGCGGGCAGCGCTGGTTCCATCTTTACCCAGATACCACCCCAACAGACGAGTTCTACTGGACAAACACGGGGCAAAATTGGAACTTCATGTGTGCCGATTGCCATTCTACCAATTTAGAAAAGAACTACGATGCCAAAGCCAATACGTATTCAACCACGTGGTCAGAAATCAATGTCGGTTGCGAAGCATGCCATGGCCCAGCCAGTGAACACGTAGAGCTTGCCAAACAAGCGGAAAAATCTGGGAATACCATCGCCTCAGCTAATCACTATGGTTTTGACCGAGATTTAGGTATGGCAGTAAAAGAATGGGTCTACAAAGAAGGGCACAGCACGCTCCAACCAAAAGAAATCGTTATGACCCATCAAGTTCAAACCTGTGCGCAGTGCCATAGTCGTCGTACACAGTTAAATGAAAGTGCAGACCACGTTAAAGGTTCGTTCCTAGATAAATATCGTCTTAGCTTAATCACACCAGAGCTCTATTATCACGATGGTCAGATCTATGACGAAGATTACGTCTACGGTTCATTTTTGCAGTCTGCCATGGCAGAGAAAGGGGTAACCTGTACCAACTGTCATGACCCTCATACCGCAGAGCTAAAAATCCCTGAAGAAACGGTTTGTGCTCAGTGCCATATTGCGTCTGACTACATGCCGGAAAATCACACTTTCCATGAGGCAAATACCGAGGCGTCTCAATGCACCACTTGTCACATGCCAGAAACGACCTACATGCAAGTTGACCCGCGTCGTGACCACAGCTGGCATGTGCCACGTCCGGATCTAAGCCAACACATCAATACGCCAAACGTCTGTACATCATGCCATGAAGACGAAACCAACCAGTGGGCGGATCAGAAAATAGGCGAGTGGTTCCCGAATTCGAAATACCGTAACCAACAACACTTTGCGGTGGCATTCTACGCCGATTCTATTGGTCATCGCGGCGCGCCTGATGCGTTAGCGTACTCTGCTCAAGATTCATCATTAAGTGACATCATTCGTGCCTCTGCGTTAGAGCGAATGGGCGGCAACACCGGACAAAACACCTTGGTATCGCTGGCTCGCGCGGTGAAGCATGAAAGCGACATGATTCGTCTTGGGGCTGTTGCTGGGTCGTCTGGGTATGAATTCAGCGACCGCTGGCAAATTCTTGAACCATTACTAACAGACCCAGTGTTGTCCGTTCGTGCTGAAGCAGCGAGTGTTTTGGTTCGTCATTATCCAGAAATGAATCCGCTGCAACGCGACAAGATCAAACAGCCATTGGAAGACTACATGGCAATCCAACGCTTTAATGCTGACCGAGGCTTTGGGCGAACGAACCTCGCGAATGTCTATCGAGACCTTGGTGAAATGGAAAAAGCCATTTCGTCTTATCAAAAGGCGATTGAAATAGAACCTTACTTCGAGAACAGCTATGCAAACTTAGCCGATTTGTATCGTGCACAGGGCAACGACAAAAAAGCACTAGAAACCTTGATGGCAGGGATTGAAGCTCAGCCGAAATCGAGTGCTTTGCCATACAGTGCGGGTTTGGCATGGCTTCGTGTTGGAGATGGCGCTAAGGCAAACCAATATTTGAAACGAGCGGCTGAAACGGCAGAGCATAACCCGCAGTATTGGTATGTGTATGGGTTGGCGTTAGAGAAGAGCGACATACTTGCGGCAAGCAAGGCACTGAACACAGCCTACCAAGTGGGTGGAAATCCACAGCATTTGTACGCCGAGTGTGAAGTGCTAGCACGCAACTATAAAAAAGGGGCCGTAGCTTTTGCTTTTGAGCAATGTGTTAAGCAGCTTGCTGAGGTGGCTCCGCCGAAGGTGATTGAGCAATTACGAGCTGCTATTTCAAACTAATATTGGCGATAAGCTATTGGCTATAAATGGTTACAAATTAGTTAGGTATTAAGTTTATAACCAATAGTTATAGGGCTAGTGAGTAGGATGTACACAGCAAAAACTATGCATTTTGAGGGCACACCATGAACCACGCACAACAAGCCATTAATGAATTAATCGAACAAACTGAAAAAAGCGTCATTGGACAAAGCCATGTGGTTCAGGCTTTGGTGATAGGGTTACTGACCAATGGTCACGTACTTTTAGAGGGCTTACCGGGAACGGCAAAAACCCGCTCGGTGAAGTCGCTTGCGAACCTACTTAACACCAGCTTTGGTCGTATTCAGTTTACTCCAGACTTATTACCTTCAGACGTAACAGGTACCGAAGTGTACCAAGAGTTGGATGGTAAGCCTCAGTTGCACTTCCAACCGGGACCAATCTTCAACAGCATTGTGTTGGCGGATGAGGTGAACCGTGCGCCAGCAAAAGTACAAGCTGCACTGCTAGAAGCGATGGCAGAAGGTACGATTACGGTGGGTGATAAGACGCACGTATTACCTGAGTTGTTTATGGTGCTTGCAACACAAAACCCCGTTGAACAAGAGGGTACTTACCCATTGCCAGAAGCGCAGATGGACCGCTTTATTATGAAAGTGACCGTCGACTATCCAGAAGATGAAGCTGAACGTGACATTATTCGTTTAGTGCGCAGTGAAGAGCTGGGTTCAGAAACCAGTAGTGAATTAGTGACGCCAAAACACATTGAGCCAGAGCTTGTGATTGAAGCGCGACGTCAGTTACCGAACATTACTGTTTCCGATTTGGTCGAGAATTACATTGTGGCACTTGTGATGGCGACGCGTAAACCAGAGCGCTACGCGGATTCCCAGCTACAAAAATGGATCGAAATCGGCTCAAGCCCTCGTGCCTCTATTTCTTTAGATAAATGTGCCCGTGCTTATGCGTGGCTACAAGGGCGTGACCATGTAACGCCTGATGACGTGCGTGCAATGGTGCCATCGGTGCTGGGACATCGCTTCTCACTATCTTACGATGCGCTTGCCGATGGTGTTGATCATCAACGTGTGGTGCAAGAGTTGCTTGATTGTGTAGAAATCGGATAAGCGGGAGGGACTATGGCAAAGCCAACGCTTGCTCCTCAATCCCAAGGGCTCGACCCTCGCTTGTATTGCGATTACTCACGATTGGTGCGTTTACAAGCGCAAGCCGAATCTTTCAGCTTACTGCCTCACTTAAAAGCGGGCAGTGTGCTTTCTGGTCGTCATAACTCACTATTCCGCGGACGTGGTTTGAACTTTGAAGAACTTCGTCACTACCAACTAGGGGACGACATCCGAAACCTAGATTGGAAAGTCACCATGCGCACGGGCAAGCCTCATGTGCGCAGTTACACCGAAGAAAAAGATCGTAATGTGATTGTCTGTGTAGATCAGCGCAGTGCGATGTTTTTTGCTTCTACCGAGGTCATGAAATCTGTAGTCGCTGCTGAAGTCGCGGCTATGTGTGGTTGGCGAGTATTGAAAGACGGTGACCGAGTCGGATTTGTTATCGCCTCTGACTCCGCTCTATATCACAGCAAAGCTCAGCGTTCCCAAAACGATTTGCTCGCTCAACTGAAACGACTCTCTCAAGCCAATCAGCGCTTAAATGTGGACTCGCTAGATTCAGACAAAGTGACGTTCAGTAAATGGATTGAGCTCATCAAACGGATGAAGCTAAAGCAATCCACGCTGATTTTCATCAGTGATTGGCGCGATTGCGAAGAGCACCACCTCGATCACCTTAAGCAGCTTCAACAACACAACGATGTTCTCGCGGTGATGGTAAGCGATCCTTTAGAGCAGTCGCTTCCTCAAGATTTGGCAAAAGTGAAATGGGTGATTGGTGACGGTCGTTACCAGCTCAACTTAGACAGCAAAGCCAAAGTCGACGCCGCCAGTGCCAGTTTGGTTGAGAAAGCGCAGTTAAAACGTCAATCACTGGCGCAACTAATGGCGATGAAAAAGCTGCCTCATATCGAAATCGATACATCAGGTGACCACATTACTCAATTCCAAAAACTCGTTGGAGGTCGATAAATGACAGACTTACACACGCCTCCAAGCACGTATATTCTGCGTGAGCTGCATGACGTTGCGGTGCCAGAAAGCTTAAGCTGGGTACCACAAACCATTGGTTGGAAGATCCTTGCCGTCATTGGTGCGATTGTACTTATGTATCTGGGTTACCGACTGCTGCACCATTGGTGGGATAACCGCTACCGTAAAGAAGCTATTGAAGCCATTTCTCGTTTGAATCCAGATGACGCGAGTATGCCCAAAGCCCTGTTCTCGATTTTGAAAATTGTATTGATTCATCTTGATAGCTCTCATGCTCGCTTGTTTGACACCGCGTTCCTGCGCAAGTTAGATGCGCTTAACCCTAAGCATAAAATGTTTGATGACGAAGTCTCTAAACGATGGCTACAAAGTATGGTTGACCCAAGTATTGAGCTGGAAAAAACAGAGCGTTTACAACTTCTTGAACGCGCAACTGAGTGGGTGAAAGAGCACGATGAGAACGCTCACAACATTGAAAAGCGCACGCTTGCCTACAAAGCGCGTGCATTAAAAGGAGGTCGCCATGGGTGATCTTCTTGCTTCATGGCTTGGCATGAGTAGTTTTGAATTTGAGCATCCGCTTTGGTTCATCATCTTGCCGCTGCCTTTGGTGGTGTATTTTCTCGTCCCTGCTTACCGCACCAAACAAATGGCCATCAAAGTGCCGTTCTTTAGTCAGCTTGTGGACGCCATTGGTGAAACACCATCAGAAGGTGCGAGCCAACTCACTCCGAACTGGTGGCAGCGCGCGACGCTTATCATTTCTTGGCTTTTGGTCGTGACCGCAATGGCAAAGCCGACAGTGCTTGGCGAGCCACAGGTGCGTGAAAGCTTAGGGCGCGATGTTATGGTCGTCGTCGATTTGTCAGGCTCAATGGCAGAGCAAGACTTCACATCTAAAACCGGTGAAAAGATCTCTCGTCTCGATGCAGCTAAAGAAGTATTGAGTGACTTTGCCAAAACGCGCAAAGGCGATCGTTTAGGTCTGATCTTGTTCGGTGACGCGGCATTTGTGCAAACCCCGTTCACACCAGACCAAAAAGTGTGGCTAGAGCTCCTGAACCAAACGGATGTGGCGATGGCAGGGCAGAGTACCCACTTGGGTGATGCGATTGGCTTGGCGATTAAGGTGTTTGAGCAAAGCGAACAGTCACGTACTGATGTTGAAGAGAGCAAAGAGAAAGTCGCCATTGTGCTTACGGATGGTAATGATACCGGAAGCTTCGTTGAGCCGATTGATGCGGCGAAAGTCGCGAAAGCCAAAGATGTACGTATCCACGTGATTGCCATGGGTGATCCACAAACCGTGGGTGAAACAGCGCTAGATATGAATACGATCAAACGTATTGCAAAAGAATCCGGTGGTGAGGCGTTTGAAGCGCTCAACCGTGACGAACTTGCTAAAGCCTATGATGAGATTGGTAAGTTAGAGCCACAGCTTTATGAAAGTACCACGTATCGCCCCAAGCAAAGCTTGCATCATTATTTAATGGCTTTAGTCGTTGTGATGTACTTGACCGCGTTCACGTTAGCGACATTTAAGCGTCGTCGACTATCAGTGACTAGTGGAGCTTCCACGCAAGCAGAAAACGGAAAAGGAGAGCGCCATGTTTGATTCTCCTTTCTCTAGCATGGGACTAGAACAGTTCTTCACACAGTTCCATTTCATTCGTCCAATGTGGCTATTGGCGTTCATCCCAATGTTTCTTTTGCTTTGGTTGAGGTGGCGAGAAGAAGCCAAACCTAGCTGGAAAGACATTCTTCCAGAACACTTACGTAAAGCCTTAACGATTGGTGACTATGGTTGGCGAAAGCAACTGCCGCTCAAGCTACTTATGGTGATAGTGGCGATTGCCATCGTCATCTGTGCTGGCCCTTCGTGGGAGCGCCAAGCTTCACCGTTTGGCGAGGATAAAGCCTCTATGCTGGTGGTGTTGGATAACAACGATTCGATGTTGCAAAAAGACCTTCCGCCAAGCCGTTTGGAGCGCTCTAAGCAAAAGATCCGCGACCTATTGGCAGCAAGAAAAGGAGGCAGTACTGGGCTAGTTGTGTATGCGGGGTCTGCTCATGTTGCGATGCCTGTGACGCAGGACAGTAAAGTATTCGAACCGTTTCTTGCTGCGATAACACCAGAAATCATGCCGGTTGAAGGTAAACTTGCTGAAACGGCGCTGCCTTTGATTGACCGACAATTACAAGACCAACCGGGTTCGACGGTTCTGTTGGTCACGGATGGGGTTAATCCTGCAACTATTACCGCTTACAAAAACTACTTCGCTGACAAGCCTTATCAATTGCTTATTTTGGCTGCGGGTAACTCAGACATTGTTTCTAACAACCCTGTCGATTTGGACTCGTTAAATAATCTTGCCAGCGCGACTGGTGGACGCCTTGTGGAAGTGACGGTAGACAATAGTGACATAGAGAAGCTGAATCGTTTTGTTGAGCGAAACATGCAACTCAATGGTGAATCCTCAATGCCTTGGAAAGACATGGGTTATCAACTGTTGTTCCCAATTGCGCTCATCATGATGCTTTGGTTCCGCAAAGGGTGGTTAGTGCAATGGTGTGTTGTCGCGATGGTGTCAACGTCTTTGTTTATGACGCCAAAAGTCATGGCGGAAACCGTCTCGCTCAAAGCGAATAAGCCCGAAGTGGTGCAAGAGGTTACGGTCTGGGATAAAGCGTCTCAATGGTGGTGGGATTTATGGCTCACGCCAAACCAACAAGGGCAGCGCCTGTTCAACAACAACGAATACCTTGAGGCAGCAAAGCACTTTACGGATCCGTTGCGAAAAGGGACGGCTTATTACTACGCAGGCGAATACAAACTGGCTCATACGGCTTTCTTGGAGATGCAAAACAATCCATCAGATGCGGTAAAGGACTATGGCTTGTACAACGCTGCGAGTGCGTTGGCGCGTCAACGTGAGTATTTGGCCGCGCGTAATTTGTTGCAAGCACTGGCAGACAAAGACACCTTGAGCGATCAATTGCGACCAGACGTTGAACATAACCTAAAAGTCATCGGCGGCATTGTTGAAGAGATTAACCGCACCAGTGAAAGTCAAGCAGGGACAACGGATGGACCCGAAGAGTCATTTGAACTGGGTGACAACCCGCAAACGGCAGATGGGGCAGACGAAAAAACCGCTGCTGAGTTAATGCTGAAAGAGAAACTCAATGCGAACGAAATTCTTGGCAGCCAAGAGCTGGCGGATAAGTGGTTAAAACGCGTAGAGGCTGATCCCAAGTACTTCTTGCGTGCTAAGTTCCAAATTCAACTGCGTGAGCCCGTGAAAACGGAGCCGAAGCCACGACCGCAACGACAACAAGAAGAGGAGCAAGCACAATGATGAATGTATTCAAGCTTGGCGCTGACTCTATTGTTGGGCGTCTAAGCACTATCTTGATGGTGTTTACTTTGTTTTTTACTGGTTTGGCGAACGCACAAGACATTCAAGACTTGCAGCGCAGCGATAATGTTGAATTGTTAGCATGGGTTGGTAAGCAGGGAGCAGGGACCGATAGGAAGGAAGCACCTAAGTTCAGTGTGAATGAGCAGGTGATTTTGTACATCGAAGTCGCAACGCCTCGTTGGTTCACAGGTGGTACACGCATTGGCAGCGTAGAAATCCCTAACGTGATTGCAAAGCAGCGTAACCAATTAGCAACCAACTATACCGAGCGCAAAGGGGGACAGACTTGGTCTCGTCAGCGTTGGGAAATAACTTTGTATCCGCAAGCCTCGGGTCAGTTTGTGATTCCACCTGTCGCTGTTGGTGTGCAAGTCTCTGCGCCTGATGGTTCGAAGGTCGCTAGTACGCTTTATACGCAGCCAATTAAGTTTGAAGCGTCTATGCCTTCTGGATTGCTCAGTGATGAGTCTGCATGGTTTACTGCGACTAAGGTGAGTGTGGATCAGAAATGGACAACGTCTAACGATGAGCTGAAAGTCGGCGATGCAATCACTCGCACCATTACGATCAATGCACAAGACAGCCTGTCAGTATTGCTTCCAGACTTGTTATCCAATGATTCTACTGCCAGTTATCAAGCCTATCCTCAACCAAACCGCTTAGATGATAAGCAAACGCGTGGCGATTACCAATCGAGTCGTATCGAAGAAAGCGTGTATGTGATCCAACAGGGTGGTGAGTTCACCTTGCCTGAGCATACGTTCCAATGGTGGAATAGCCAGAGTAAACAGCTGGAAACGGTGGTGATTGAGGGTAAGACCTTCAAAGCCAAGCATACATTCAAATCCTTTGTTCGAGCTTATTCTGGCTGGTTGATTGGCTGCGCAGTGACGCTATTTGTTCTCGTTATCGCCGTCTTGAGCATTCACCGTTATTATCGTTCTCGTCCTACGCCTCCTTGGTTAGTGTTCAGACGAATGGTGAAAGCAAACCGATGGGGTGATGTTCGAGCAAGCTTGTATAAGCAGTTGAGAAGCAACACAGGTGGTCTTGAAATGAGTAAAGCCAGTGACTCTGACGTTTGGCAGAAGCGTTCACAGCGCCTACAAGAGGGGCAGGAGGACGTAAGCTTGATGAATGCTCTTTGGAAAGGGATACAAGCGTTGAAGCCAAAACGCTTCAAGTGGGTGATACCTAAAGCCTTGCCACAACTCGATAAGCAGGCAAGCAATAAGAAATAAAAACGAAAAGGACGCTAGTAAAGCGTCCTTTTTTATATCCTTTAATAAACGTCATGTTGTTATTTTTGCGTGCTACAATGAGCGTGACAAAATAATATATTCTACATATATTTAATTCTTGTCACTTCGACGTTCTGCTTTTGATCTATTTTATCTTTATATTAAACAGGTTTATTAATCGGCTATATATTAAAAATAGTATATTTAAGATTATATAACCAATAAATCACTTTAATTCCTTTCGTGATGGAGT
Organism: Vibrio sp. LB10LO1; assembly: GCF_010092875.1. Classification (NCBI taxonomy): domain Bacteria; kingdom Pseudomonadati; phylum Pseudomonadota; class Gammaproteobacteria; order Vibrionales; family Vibrionaceae; genus Vibrio; species Vibrio sp. LB10LO1. The sequence continues at coordinate 9,830 of NZ_JAADJW010000017.1, read as the reverse complement.
GTCACTTCCATGTGACAAGCTTTTCGTCTTAACCCTGATAAAGACGGCTTATTCAATGTATATTTCATTTTTGATTTGTTCAAATAAAATAACACTTCAAAAATGGAATGATAATTTGCAAGTTTTTCGATTTAGATTATTAAAATTATCGGTGTATATTTCTGGGGAAACGGAAATGCGGAGTGATTCCGTTTTGATTTTTAAATATGTGAATAATAATTATCAGATTAAATTTAATTCTGTGTATTAAATTTATCTTAATATAATTCGTCGTCACTAGGTAGCTTTATTTTGTGAAGTTTAATTATCAGAAGTTTTAATTCGATATTATTTTAAAGGGTGATTTATGGAAGCTAATATTCACGACGACCCAATATTGGTGGCAGGCAAGAGGATTCTGATTGCTCAAGCAGCTTTGGGTCTGGTATTCATCGCGTATGAGTACATGCGAAGCGGGACTCTAAGCGCTGAATCAGCAATCACTGGGGTACTGATTGCGATTCTTCCATCTCTGTTTGGCATGGTATTCGCGTCCATTAAATCTAGGGTGAAACCAGAAGAGAGTTTGCGTGACCTCATGCATCTGAGTCGAAATATCAAAGTCATTTACACCATAGTGATGTTTGTTTTGACGTTTCGATTTATGGCTCTTCGCAACATCGTGGTCCTGATAGGCTTTTGTGTGACGATGTTTGGTCACTTCTTAACGCCGCTGTTCAGAGACCGCTTCGAAAGGAAGGCATAAATGGAGACTGTCCAGTCCGCTCATGAATATATTGAGCACCACTTGACCTTTCTCACCGCCGGCGACGGTTGGTTTGGAATTAACCTTGATTCCATGATCATGGTCTGGTTGACGGGGCTCGTTTTCATCCTTTCATTCCGTTATGCGGTGACGAAAGGAACGAAAGGAGTACCAGGACGATTCCAGTGTTTGATCGAGATAATATTTGAGTTCGTCGATGACATTGTAAAAGAAATATTTCAAGCGAAGGACAAGTTAATTGGTCCTTTGGCACTGACAATATTTGTTTGGGTGTTATTAATGAATGCCGTGGATTTGTTACCGATTGATTTAATTCCTGCACTTACTCGTGCTGTAGGGGTTGAACACTTCCGTGACTTACCATCCGCTGACGTCAATATTACGATGTCGATGGCATTAGGCGTATTTATTTTGGTGTTAGGTTATACGTTTAAAAACAAAGGCGTGAAAGGTTTTATTAAAGAGTTAACTACTCAACCATTTTCACATCCGTTGTTATATCCAGTGAACTTAGTTCTTGAATTGGTGACGTTAATTTCTAAACCAATATCTTTAGGTCTTCGATTATTTGGCAATATGTATGCAGGTGAAATGATCTTCATTCTAATTGCATTAATGCCGTGGTGGATGCAATGGGCACTAAGTGTTCCTTGGGCACTGTTCCACATTCTTATTGTTGTTCTTCAAGCATTTATTTTTATGGTACTGACCGTGGTTTATCTCGGCATGGCTGTTGAAGAGCATTAATTTCAAAAATCTTGTTTCTTAATTAAAAAATTCAATTCTAGGAGTTGTTATGGATATCGTTAGCGCAGTTCTTTACGTGGCGGGTGCACTACTGATCGGTCTTGGTGCAGCGGGTGCCGCAGCAGGTATCGGTAACCTTGCAGGTAAATACCTTGAAGGTGTGGCTCGTCAACCTGATTTGACCCCAATGCTTCGTACTCAATTCTTCATCATGATGGGTCTTGTGGACGCGGTGCCAATGATCGGTGTTGGTATCGGCTTGTACATCATCTTCGCTGTAGCGTAATTCGAATTAATAATTTTCATAACGTTATAGAAGAGAGGGTGCTATGAACTTAAATGCCTCAATGTTTGGTCAGGCGATCTCCTTCGTGATTTTCGTTTGGCTGTGCATGAAATATGTCTGGCCACCACTTGTAAAACTGCTTGATGAGCGTCGTGCTGAAATTGCCCAAGGTCTTGAGCAAACAGAAAAAGCAGCACAAGAGTTAGAACTGGCAAAAGCGAACGGTGAAGCGCTGCTGACAGAAGCTCGCTCAAAAGCTCAAGCCATCATCAACCAAGGTAAGCAACGTCAAGAACAGATGGTTGCGGAAGCGGTTGATCTGGCAAATCAAGAGAAAGCGCGCATTGTCGCAGAAGGCAAAGCAGAAGTGGAAAGCGAACGCAGTAAAGTTCGCCAAGAGCTGAAAGATGAAATGGCGGATCTGGTGATTGAAAGTGCCAGCAAGCTGATTAATCGCAATCTGGATAGCTCGGCTAACCGCGACTTGGTGAACCGCTTCATCAACGAAATGTAGGAGGGCACATGTCCGAATTGACAGTGGTAGCTCAACCCTACGCAAAAGCGGCGTTTGATTACGCACGCGATGCAGAATGCTTGGACGATTGGCAACAAATGTTTGCGATTACCCAAGTGGTCTTGGAACAACCTAACACGCTTCTGGTCTTGAATGACCTTGATGAAGACGGTTCTGAACAACCATTGTTGGATCTGATTCTTCATGCTGGTGGTGAATGGTTGAATCAAAACTTCGAGAATTTTCTTCGCATTATGGAAGAGAACAAGCGTCTAAAAGCGCTCAGTGAAGTAAACGTTCAGTTCCAAGAGATGAAAGCGGATTACGAACGAACCATGACAGTAACAGTGCGTGTTTCAGAACCTCTGGATGAGGAACAGATGGCAAGGCTTAAACAAGCGTTAACCGAAAAGTACGGTAAAGCCATCACACTAGAAACACAACTGGATCCATCCCTTGTAGGTGGTGTGGTGATCACAGCAGGGCAGACCGTGTATGACGGCAGTGTCCTCACCAACCTAAGCCGATTGGCGACCAACCTACATGTGTAACGGGGTATAGAAATGCAATTAAATTCAAATGAAATCAGTGAATTAATCAGAGAGCGAATTGTTAACTTCAACCTCGAAAGTGAAGCGAGAAATGAAGGTACTATCGTCTCCGTTAGTGACGGCATCATCACAATTCACGGTCTTGCAGACGTTATGCAAGGCGAGATGCTAGAACTGCCAGATAACCGCTTTGCGTTGGCTCTGAACTTAGAGCGTCATTCAGTTGGTGCTGTTGTGATGGGCCCATATGCGGACTTGTCAGAAGGGATGAAAGTAAAAGGCACCGGTCGTATTCTCGAAGTGCCAGTCGGTAACGGTTTGCTAGGTCGTGTAGTGAACACGCTAGGTCAACCAATCGATGGTAAAGGCGCAGTGTCATTCGATCGTATGGACCCTGTAGAGGTCATTGCCCCTGGTGTTATCGACCGTAAATCTGTCGACCAACCAATCCAAACCGGTTACAAAGCGGTAGATTCCATGGTGCCAATTGGTCGTGGTCAACGTGAGTTGATCATCGGTGACCGTCAGACAGGTAAAACCGCGATGGCGATTGATGCCATCATCAACCAAAAAGAACTGGGCGTTAAATGTATTTACGTCGCAATTGGTCAAAAAGCATCGACGATTGCCAACGTGGTTCGCAAGCTAGAAGAACACGGTGCACTAGAAAACACTATTGTGGTGGTTGCGTCAGCATCAGAAGCGGCAGCGCTGCAATACCTAGCGCCATACGCAGGTTGTACCATGGGCGAATACTTCCGTGACCGTGGTGAAGATGCGTTGATCGTATACGATGATCTATCAAAACAAGCGGTGGCTTACCGTCAAATCTCGCTACTTCTAAAACGCCCACCAGGTCGTGAAGCCTTCCCGGGTGATGTTTTCTACCTCCACTCACGCCTTCTAGAACGTGCAGCACGTGTTAATGAAGAATACGTAGAGCGATTCACTAACGGTGAAGTGAAAGGCAAAACCGGTTCTCTAACCGCATTGCCAATCATCGAAACCCAAGCGGGTGACGTATCGGCGTTTGTACCAACCAACGTAATCTCGATTACCGATGGTCAAATCTTCCTACAAACTCAGCTATTCAACTCAGGCTTACGTCCGGCGGTTGACCCAGGTATTTCGGTATCTCGTGTAGGTGGTGCAGCGCAAACCAAAGTGATCAAGAAACTGTCGGGTGGTATTCGTACCGCGTTGGCGCAATACCGTGAATTGGCCGCATTTGCTCAGTTCTCTTCTGACCTAGATGAAGCGACTCGTCGTCAGCTTGATCACGGTGAGAAAGTAACGGAACTCATGAAGCAGAAACAGTACGCACCAATGACGGTTGCTGAGCAAGCACTGGCGATCTTTGCAGCAGAGAAGGGTTACCTCACTGATGTCGCGTTAAACCAAATCTCTCGTTTTGAAGAAGAGTTGATGGCATTTGGTCGTACAAACGCGCAGCCGCTACTGGACAAGATCAACCAATCCGGTGATTACAACGACGAGATCGAAAGTGAGCTACACAGCTTGCTGAAAGAGTTCACTGCGCTGCAATCGTAGGACCACTAACAGGAGTCCGTTATGGCAAATACCAAAGAGATTCGCACCAAAATTGCTAGCGTGAGTAGCACGCAAAAGATTACGAGTGCGATGCAAATGGTCGCCGCCAGCAAGATGCGCAAAGTGCAGGAGAACATGCAGGCGTCCCGTCCTTACGCGGAGAACATGCGTAAGGTTATCGGTCACGTTTCGTCCGGTACGCTGGAGTACAGCCATCCTTTCCTTCAAGAACGCGAAGTGAAGCGAGTGGCTTACATCATCATCTCATCCGATCGAGGTTTGTGTGGTGGCCTGAACAGTAACTTGTTCAAAAAAGTATTGGCAGAAATGCAGGACTGGCAAGAGAAGGGCGTTGAAGTAGATACGACGCTCATTGGTTCGAAAGCAATCAGCTTTTTCCAGTCCCTCGGGAAAGTAATGGCACAGACTTCTGGCCTTGGTGATGCACCAAAACTGGAAGATATGTTGGGTGCGGTTAATGCCATGATGGAGCATTACTCCGAAGGCAAAATCGACCGCTTGTTCCTTGTTTACAACCAGTTTGTAAACACCATGGTGCAAAAACCAACGGTATTGCAAATGCTGCCGTTCCCGAAAGAAGACATTTCACGTGATAAAGAGGCTCGTTGGGATTACCTCTACGAGCAGTCTCCTCAAGACATTCTCAACCACCTGATTCAACGCTATGTGGAATCACTGGTTTATCAGGGTGTGGTTGAGAGTATCGCTTGTGAACAAGCCGCGCGGATGATGGCAATGTCTGCCGCGACTGATAACGCAGCGCAACTGATTGAAGACCTACAACTGGTTTACAACAAAGCGCGTCAAGCGGCGATTACTCAAGAGTTGAGTGAAATTGTATCCGGCGCACAAGCGGTTTAGAGAGAGAATTTGAGGTTTAAATTATGAGTATTGGCAAAATCGTCAAAGTCATCGGTGCGGTGGTCGACGTCGAGTTCGAACAAGACAAAGGCCCGAAAGTTTACGATGCACTGAAAATCAACGATGGCAGCGATGGCTCACTGATGCTGGAAGTTCAGCAACAGTTGGGCGGCGGTGTGGTTCGCTGTATCGCAATGGGTTCTTCGGATGGCCTTAAACGTGGCCTAGAAGTGGAATCTACGGGCAACCCAATCACGGTACCTGTGGGTGAAGAAACCCTAGGTCGTATCATGAACGTGCTGGGTCATCCAATCGATGAATGTGGTCCAATCGGTGAGCAAGTGTCTTACGAGATCCACCGTGATGCCCCAAGCTACGAAGAGCAATCTAACAGCACTGCGCTACTAGAAACAGGCGTTAAAGTTATCGACTTGATTTGTCCGTTCGCGAAGGGCGGTAAGATCGGTCTGTTCGGTGGTGCGGGTGTAGGTAAGACGGTAAACATGATGGAGCTTATCAATAACATTGCTAAAGCTCACTCAGGTTTGTCGGTATTTACCGGTGTAGGAGAACGTACTCGTGAGGGTAACGACTTCTACTACGAAATGAAGGAAGCGGGCGTTCTCGACAAAGTAGCCATGGTTTACGGTCAGATGAACGAGCCACCGGGTAACCGTCTACGTGTTGCGCTAACAGGCTTGACCATCGCAGAACGTTTCCGTGATGAAGGTCGTGATGTACTGTTGTTCGTGGATAACATTTACCGTTACACCTTGGCAGGTACTGAGGTATCGGCATTGCTTGGTCGTATGCCATCTGCAGTAGGTTACCAACCAACACTGGCAGAAGAGATGGGTGTGCTTCAAGAGCGTATCACGTCGACTAAGAATGGTTCTATCACGTCTATCCAAGCGGTTTATGTACCAGCGGATGACTTGACCGACCCATCGCCAGCAACCACGTTTGCGCACTTGGATGCGACTGTCGTTCTGTCTCGTAACATCGCTGCTTTGGGTCTGTACCCAGCGATTGACCCATTGGATTCAACATCACGTCAGCTTGATCCTCAAGTGGTTGGTCAAGAGCACTACGATGTGGCGCGTAAAGTTCAGCAAACGCTGCAACGTTACAAAGAGCTAAAAGACATCATTGCCATCCTAGGTATGGATGAACTGTCTGAAGAAGATAAGCGCTTGGTATCTCGTGCTCGTAAAGTCGAACGTTTCCTAACTCAGCCTTACCACGTAGCAGAAGTGTTTACGGGTCAACCGGGTGTATTCGTTCCACTAAAAGACACCATTGCAGGCTTTAAAGCGCTGCTTGATGGTCAGTACGATGACATCCCAGAGCAGGCATTTATGTACTGCGGCAACATCGACGAAGTGCTTGAAAAAGCGAAAAAACTGTAAAGCGCGGGAGGCAATATGGCCATAGCGGTTTCACAAAATACGTTTCAGCTGAATGTGGTAAGTGCAGAGGGCACACTTTACTCAGGTCCAGCGCACGCTATCGCGGTAGCAGGTGCGGATGGTGAGTTAGGTATTCGTCCTGGTCACTCACCGCTGATCAGTAAAATCAAGCCGGGTGTTGCTCGTATTACCGGTGACTTGTCGAAGCCTGAAGAGATTCTGTATGTCTCTGGTGGTTTGGTCGAAGTCCAACCCGATGTGGTTACTGTGCTAGCGGATACTGCGCTACACGGCAAAGACATCGACAAAGCAAGGGCAGAAGAAGCTCGCAGAGCGGCGGAAGAAAACATTCGCGCGCATGTGGACGACATCAGCTTTGCACAGGCACACATGGAGTTGAACAAGGCATTGGCGCAACTTCGTGCAGTAGAACTAACGATGAGAATTCGTTAGTCACTTTTTCGGAATGCGGTCTGAAGAGTGGTAATCAACGGGGCAACTTCGGTTCGCCCCGTTTTATTTTTTGTGAATATCAGACAGGGATTGATTTGTTTGGAGAGGCCAAACGTAAGAGCTTTGCAAACACTTTTATATAGCGAGGAAAGCATGCTGGCGTTAGAATCCATCACCCAAATTTTGAATAACGAGTATCAGATCCAAATGAGCCAACAATTTATGCTTCGTGCGTTGGAAGTGTCACGCAACGCGCTGCCTGCTTGTCAACCAAATCCACCTGTTGGTTGCGTGCTGGTCAAAGACGGTGAAATCGTATCAGAGGGGCATACACAGGCGATTGGTGGCAATCATGCAGAAGTTGAAGCTCTCAAGGCTTACAACGGCGATTTAAGTGACGTGACCGCGTATGTAACACTAGAGCCGTGTTCGTTTGTTGGACGTACACCTGCTTGCGCAAAAACCTTAGTGACTTGCGGCATCAAAAAAGTGGTGGTTGCCATGTTAGATCCTGACCCACGTAACGCTGGTCGTGGTATCGACATCCTAAAAGAAGGCGGCGTAGAAGTAGAAATTGGTTTGTGTGGCGAAGAGGTGAGTGCCTTTTTAACCCCTTACCTAGGAAAATCCTGAGCGATTTTCAGAATATTCTTCGTCAATGCGAGGTCAAAACTCGCGAAAACATGCATAGACGCTCAAATCCGGTGTTCTGAGTCGTTAACTATCATACTGTTAGCTAAAATAAGGCCATGTCCTGTTTTATGTTTGCAAAATGAAGAGCACCGATTTAAACCTTATCCCCATTTTTGTGGCGATTTACGAAGAGCAGAACCTGTCTAAGGCCGCTGCTCGTCTTGATATCAGCCAACCTGCGGTGAGCAAAGCACTGGCTCGTCTGCGTGATATCTACGATGAACCACTTTTCCACAGAAGTACTTCTGGTGTAGAGCCAACCAGCTTTGCGATGGATATCTATCCCGCAATGGTTGCTGCGTTAAAAAACTTCACCTCTACGCTTTCCGCTTCTAGCAGTTTCGATCCTAAAGTTTCTAACCGCATTTTTTCGATCGCCTGTGTATCTGTAGCGAGCTATGAGTTGATGCCACAACTGATGCGTCAGATCCGTGAGCAAGCTCCTAATATCGGGTTAGAAGTGCATCCGCTGTTTACCGAAGATTACGAAAGCGACTTACGTTTACAAAGATACGATTTGATCATTGATTTGCCGCCGCGTGGGCGAACGGTATTAAAAATGGACCCAATTTTTTCTGAGCGTTTGATGGTGGTATGCAGCTCTGAGCACCCGCGCATTCAAGATTCCTGTTCAGTTGAGCAATTCTTGGCGGAAGAACACGTTGTTGTATCTCGTTGGCACGCTCGCAATAGTTTGTTAACGGGTGAAGACATTGAAGATTTGGCGAGTCGCAACATTGTGTATCGTGCGGCGGGTGCAATGGAAATGTTGCCAGTGATCAACGGCAGTGAATACATTGGAATGTTGCCACTGTCGACCATCGAACACTTCTCAAAAACCTATGACATCAAAGCCGTGCCGTTGCCTTTCAATGACAGTGTGCATGACCTTTGTGCGATCTGGCACTCTAGCCGCAGTAATGAAAGCGCGCATCAATGGTTAAGAGCTCAGCTAAAACAAGCGGGTAAAACGATTCGATAACGAGGAGCGAGCATGAAGACAATACGTGCCATTCTAAACGGTAAGAAAGCCGGAACCCCTGAACTTCGCAGTGAGATCATGCGAATGCGAGAGCAGGGTGTGGATCTGCAAGTTCGGGTCACTTGGGAATCTGCGGATATGGAACGCTTAGTTATAGAAGCGGTCAATGAAGGCATTAAACGTATCGTTGTCGCGGGTGGTGATGGCACCGTCAATGAAGCCGTCACAGCACTCAACCAGGTAGACTCAAGTGCTAGGCCTGAGTTGGCCATCATCCCTATGGGGACTGCGAATGATTTCGCTACTGCGACGAAAATCCCCACCACGATTCGAGAGTCCATAGAACTTGCCGTTAAAGGTGAGGCCGTTGCGGTAGATAGCGTTCAAGCCAACGATCGTTACTTTATGAACATTGCAGCGGCAGGTTTTGGCGCAGAAATTACTGCTGAGACGCCCGTAGAGCTGAAGAATTTCTTAGGTGGTGGTGCTTACACATTAACAGGACTAGTAAAAGCGCTAGGGTTTAAACCTTATGATGGCTCGTTGACGATAGAACAGGGCAGTTATCAGGGAGAAATTCTCGTTGGCGCATTTTGTAATAGTCGTTTAGCTGGTGGTGGACAAGAGCTCGCGCCAAACGCACTTATTGATGATGGTTTAATGGACATTACTTTGGTGCATCCATTCTTGCCTCGTGAGCTACCTCAGGTGATTGATGAAATTCAAAACCCAACCGAGACGGGCCAGTTTGTTAAGCATACTCAGGCGAGTTGGTTGGAGATTGATTTTCCTAAAACGCTACCATTGAACTTAGACGGTGAGCCTTACCGTTCTAATAAGATTCGATTTGATGTCAAACCACAAAGCATTCGCCTTGTGCTTCCTCCTCATTGTCCTTGCTTGAGTGTTCACTAGAAAAACAAAAAGCCACCGCTGACGGTTAACTCCTATCACTTAACGTGTTTGGAGCGAACTGGATAGCGAGTCTTACTCATA
>NZ_JAADJW010000016.1:0-112335 GCF_010092875.1 Vibrio sp. LB10LO1 | reverse complement strand
TCAGTAAGGATTGCTAAGTGATCAGATCACACACACTTGAAAGAGTTCAAAAAAAATCCCCAAGCTACAAGCTTGGGGATTTGTGTATAAGAGACAGGCACCCCGCAGGCTTTTTCTTTTTCCGGTGAACACTCAGCATCAAACGCTTCTATCGAAAGCACAAAAAGTTTTAATTTCAGGCGATTAGCACTCTTACTTATTATTTTCTTCAGTCGGCAATTGCCCTCACCTCTAATTAAATCGGTATCCGATGAAGAAATCGCTAATCCTGAGCTTACTCCTTCTCGGTGGCTGTTCTGTAGCTCCCGAAGAAACACCACCATGCGCATGTGATGACTACGTTCCTCCCTACGTAAAACCGCCAAGCGCGTCGAACGAAGATAACATCAAACAGTTACTGGCTTACATTGCTCAAAAAGCCAAAGATCGTTGGGGGGAAGATGAGTTCGTTGAAGCAGGCAAACACCGTTACGTGAAGTACCTTGATGGTTACAACACCCGAGCACACATCGACTTCGAAACGGGTAAGATCTATGTTTCGACGATTTCCCAATACCAGCCAACAGAGAAGCTACAAAAAGCCATCGTACAGACGCTACTCATGCCTGCAGATCCAGCTCATGCAGAGTTGTTTAGCGATAAGGAAGCGGTATTGCGCGGTAAGCCTTTCTTATTGGGGCAAGTTCTCGATCACGATGGAAAGCCGATTGAATGGGAGTGGCGCGCCAATCGCTACGCGGACTACCTGCTCGACAATAAACTGCAGAAGAAAGCCATCAAACGCGGCAGTGCTTATTATGTCGAAATCAACATGGTGAAAGATCACCTAGAGCAGCGAGAATACCAATACGCGGGCTTAGTACGTGATGCAGCTAAACGATATGGCTTGTCTGAAGATCTAATCTTCGCCGTGATCAAAACCGAAAGCAGCTTTAACCCTTATGCGGTCTCTCATGCAGGGGCTTACGGCTTAATGCAGGTGATCCCAAAAACCGCCGGTGCTGATGTGTTTAATTTGGTGAAAAACAAACCAGGTATTCCTACCAAAGAATACTTATTCGATCCTGCCAATAACATTGATACAGGCGCGGCGTATTTCTACATCTTGAAGAACCGCTATCTAAGAGATGTAAAACATCCTACTTCGAAACACTTTAGTATGATTTCAGCCTATAACGGCGGTACAGGTGGTGTGCTTTCTACTTTCGATAGCGACCGAAAACGCGCGATGAATGAGCTTAACAGCCTTAACCCGACTCAGGTTTATGATGCGTTAACCACTCAACACCCAAAAGGGGAAGCAAGACGCTACCTACAGAAAGTGCTGTATTTCCAAAAAGACTTCAGCGAAGGGAATATCTAATTTTATCCAGCCACAAAACGAAAAACGCCGCTTAGTTCCACGGAGGTATAGAACTAAGCGGCCATGTAATTACACGAAAAGACACCTATGGGTCTAAAACGTCAATTGGCTAGTTAATCACTCATGTGCATACGAGCAATAACACCTACAGAGTAGCGGAGTCCGCACCTTCTAGCACGCTCAAATCCCACTCTAGAATTCAACGTTTTTCACATTCTTAACAATTACCTTACTAATTGTGGGTCATTTGCGGAAGCAAGCTCAAATAAAAAGGGCTCACACCGATGGCTGAGCCCTTCTTTTATCAATTCTGAACTGTGATTATCCGGGATGGCCATCCACTCTTGGTTTCATCAGCATCATTCCGAATCGCCATACGAACATACCGAAAGCCAGAATCCACAAGGCGGCACTGACATCAATCCAAAGTAGCATGTGTGAAGGGTCAAAAATCACACCTAGGCTTCTTGCTAATGCCGCTCCAATCACGGCAGCAAAAGCGATGCTCATGTTTGGGCCTTTGTAAATCATGCGACCTGTATGCCCCATGGTCACTCGAGCAATCATCGCTAAGATCAATCCACCCAATGCACCAATAGCAAACAGATGAATTAAGTTGTGGCTCGCAAACGCATTATCCCAACTGCCACGTAGAATCAGGCTCAAAGGCAGACACAAATAAGCCGCATGTAACGACCACACCAACGGCTCGCTAAGTGTCAGCCAAGGCTTCCAGCGCAGGAATCGAACCAACTGCGCCACTCCGGCAAACAACATAAGTGGCTGACCAAGTTCCGCAAACGTCACAGGGAAGAAGCTCAACACGAACAGCATGACCAAAGGTAGGTTTGCTAGCCAATCCAACCACAGTAGCGGCTGAGCTTTTTCGAAGTTAAAGCGACGAGCGGTGAAAAATGGAATCACTCGTCCGCCCATCACAGAAAGCAGCAAAGTGAACCACCAAAGCATCGCTTGCCATACCGCAGACGAGGTAAATGGCGGCATGCCTTTCACCGTAGCGTAACTGGCAAAGTTAGCAAAGATGGCGAGTAAGAATAACGGCACAAAGAATAGATTACGCCAGCCTTTCGCGCGGTAAACACGAATGCCCACTTCGTACGCCACAAACAGCAAAAACAGCGCTTCAATGCTGCTGGTTAACCAAAGTGGTGCTGGTGTCCAAAGCAGTATTCTCGGTGCAAGCCACAATGTAAATATCGCTAACAAGGTGTAATGTTTCGTGCCGTTTATGCCCGTCCAGTTTTGCACTGCAGTCAGCACAAAGCCCACCACTATTGCCATTGAAAAACCAAATAACATTTCATGAACGTGCCACCACAACGCCGGAACACTCAACGCACTTGGCTGTCCGGTTTGAAACATCCATACCCATACCGCAATAGCGACAACAGCATAAATAGAGCCAAACAGGAAAAACGGTCTAAACCCTAATCGAAGCCATGCAGGGATTTTTTCTTCCACTTTTTTATCGGTGATATTCAGCATTGTGATGCCCTTAAGTACCCATTTGATACCGTTCAAAAATTCTACGCGTTCGATATTAACACAAACATGCATAAAAAATACATGTTATAAAATCAAACTATCCTTTCGAGGTAAAACCTGTGCTTCACGCATTGCTTGGTTGGTAGTGTTTAGGTATAACGGATAACAGTGATTTCGTCGAAGTAAGGGAAGCAATCGAGATGTATATATTTGGCTACGGCAGTTTAATCAATGCCGCCTCGCGCAAGTTAACCGGGCAAACGGGAGAAGCCATCCCAGTCATCGCTCATGGACTGGTGCGCTATTGGGGCAAAGTTGACGACAGCTATATCTTGTCACCCTTGGTTGTGAATGAAGGCGAAGGGCAAGTCAATGGCGTACTGCTTGAAGTCGACGATCAAGCGCTAGAGGAGTTTGACCGACGCGAACGTGGCTACCATCGCATTCAAATCCGTCCTGATCAGATTGAAACAGAGGCCACTTTTAACTCTGAGCACAGCATTTGGGTTTATGTGAAAAACGATCCGTTACCACCCTGCTCGCTCAGTCCCATCATGCAAAGCTATGTTGATACGGTCCTCGCTGGATGCTTGGAAGTCTCCCATGCCTTTGCTGAGCACTTCGTTCGCCATACCGTTGGTTGGCATCATGCCAAAGAAAACGACCGCCACCAGCCAAAATACGGCAACTTAGCGGGCGTACAAGATCATCATTATGAGTTGATTGATAACCTAATTAAAAAGGGAGCCTAGTGGCTCCCTTTTGCTATTCATGCTTTGCTTGCGCGAGATTAGAACTTGTAATCAACACCAGCGTATAGGCTGTCGAAATCAAAGTCGATATCACCACCGCCTTCAACATCGATCGTTACTGTAGAAACACGGTAACCACCAGAGATAATTAGACCTGAAGCGAACTCGTAACCCACTTCTGCACCGTAGTTGAAACCAACATCACTACCGTCAGTTTTCACATTAAGGTTTGCAAGGTTTGATTTAGACTCAAAATCTACACCCATCACACCAAGACCTGCAACTGCACCAACATAAAAACCAGTACCAGAGAATTGGTATTTCGGTTTTGCATTTAGGTTGAAGCCGTAACCATCAACAGTCACTTTTGCCCAGTTACCTGAACCTGATGCTTTTTCTTCAAAGCTACCGTAGTAGACGTATTCGCCCTCTAGTGCCAGTTTGAAGTTTTCTGAGTATTGCAGCTCTTTACCTACCGCAATGCCAAGACCCGTTGCTGAAGAGCTTGACGAGTCGCCTTCAACTTTAAGGTCTGAATTTAAAATATCCGCACCAATGTACCAATTACCTTCCGCCTGAACCGACGCCGAAGCAACCACTGCACCCAAAGCCAATAATGGCAATACTTTTTTCATTATAATTTCCTAATTTTTCATGCTGTTAGACAGCTTTTAAAAGCGCGGAGATTATAAATAAAGGTGAATATGATTCTATTGATTCATTTATAAAATGAGATCTAAAACATAAATAACTGTTATATAAACAATATATGACTAGATACTAAACGATTCTCACACCAGCTGGCATCGCGCGTTCAGGCGTCAGCAGAACACTTTCTGATTCATCATCGGTTTCGGCACAAAGCAACATGCACTCAGAGGTTTCACCACGCATCTTAGCTTTCGCGAGATTACACAGCACCACCACTTGTTTCCCCATCAACTCTTCTTCTGTGTAGTAAGGCACCAAGCTGGTGACGGTTTGCAGTGTTTTCTCACCGATGTCGATCTGCACGATGTAAAGCTTATCTGCGTTTTCGTGACGAGCCACTTCGATGATTTTTCCGGTGCGAATTTCTAGTTTTGCGAAGTCTGAGTAAGCGATCGTTTCCATTGATTAAAACCTCAAGTAAAATTTTACTAAAACAAACTCTACATTATCAGTTAGTACTTTAAATACAAGAGGTGAAGATCGCATTTTTATGAGCAAAGATCGTGCTGTTTACAATCGTCCTTTACCAAATCTCACTCAACTTCGGCCAACCCCACGCCGTGATCTCTACACCTTTGAATATGTCTTGAAAGCTAAGTGTTTGTCGGTGGTGAAGCATCGGACTAACCACACCTTCATAGATCAGCACGGAGCCAAGTTGCTCTAACTTAGTGAGGTAATCTTTCGGAGCGCTAAACTGTCGAATTTGGTTGATCTCAGCCACCAGCCAGTCGCTGACGTCAGATCCGATCGTGGCGTGCAAAACAGGATCGCTGAGGAAAAACAGTAAAGCCGAGACTTGTCGGTTGTCATCCAAGTTAAAGCTGCTTAGAACAATCTCTTCACTAAAGCCCTCTCCAGACGCTTTTTCAATAAATGCCTCAAACGAATAAACGTTTACTTCAACCTTGATGCCATGCTCCATCAAGATTTGCTCAGCGGCTCTCGCACTGCGTTGAATACCAAGATGGGAATAACAGGCGATTCGGATTGAACTCGGTAGCGCTACTTCATCGCTTCTCAGGTATTTGACGTTGTGCCAGAAGGGGAAAAAGTTATGTGCGATCTCAGCTCCGAAGGTGGTTTCGTTGCGCTCCAACTGCTGCCAAATGTTCGCACCACTCAAGGCATCACTCAGCCAACGTCGCTGAGCGTGCGATAAGTTAGGATGATTGTGATTGAAAATCATAAACAAGCACCCTTCTTCCACGCGATCTTTCAATGCTGTGTGTTTGGCATCGATGATGCGCTCATCCACTTCTTCATCTGGAGAGTTGGTGATGACCTTTTTCGAGTACTGCTCTGTCTTAGGTAAATCGTGGGGGTAATTGGAAGCCTTTGCACCTTCCTTCTTTTCACTGTTTAACGACCAGATGATGACTTTATCAGTGAGGGAGCGAAATCCGTGGAAGCGCTCGTTCGCCACCAAGGTAAGCTTATTGTTCGTGTGAGATTCTAGAGAGAAAATGCCACAGCCGACGCTATCGGAAGATAGGCTATTGAGTTGCTCGACAGGTTGTAAGGAGTACTTCAGATCACTCAATAATGCAGCGAATCCTTTGTCTGGACGAGTAAGTTGAACGGAAAATCGATAAGGCGACTCGACGGAAACCGTTTCAAGGTGATCGAGTTCATTTTGATAATATGGAAGCTGCTGCCAATGGTTTAGTAGCTTCGCCATTAGTTCTGCATCCACTTTACCGCCATGATGAAAGCAAACAGACGGACGAAGATAAAACGTCCATGTTCGCCACTCTTCATCGGCTTGCCAATGATGCGCAATGTTTCCGACTAACTCGCCTTCAGGTGTCATGGAAACCAAGCAAGCGTGAATTTGACGAATTAAGAAACGTTCGCTGTTTCGTTGCGGTGTGATTGGATTGAGCGTAGCAAAAGAGCGGTTATAGGTGAGTTGTACACTGACTTTGCCTTCTGTCACTTGGGCGCCGGAAGTCTGCTTAAGTAATTGTTCAAACACCACTTGGTCGAAGTCAAGAAACTCAAGTGCCCGGTCGTATTTGCTCTCTTTGATCCACTCCAGAGCAATAGAGCGCTTCACCTCTGTACGATCGATGTTACGAATTAAGGTCGAACGTTGGTTACGCCCCACTCTGGGTATCCAAGCGATCCAGTTGAGCGCATTCATCTGCTTGAGAATAGCTCGGGCATGCCTTGGGCTGGTGAACATCTTGTCTGCAATCTCGGCAAGCGTCACCGCGTATTCCTCTCGCAGCTCAAAACTCTCTACACGTTCGTAGTAGCGAAAAAGATTAATACTCTCCAAAACAGGCACTCCAAAACTAAGATTCTGTTCCTTATATTAGCGTTTAATGCCTTCATTCAAGTAAAAAGGTCTAAAAACTTAGTTATCAGGAACAAGAAAAACAAAATTCACTCTGTTTTTTCATGCCTTATTTTTACCCAAAATACTCTTAGATTCTGACGCAGTCCTATGGTTGAGCGATCGAAACAGTGCCCTTCATTCAATTGGTTAAGGCCCTCTATTTTTAGCTCAGCAGACCACTTATAAAGCTTTAGCGATAGCAACCAGTTTTTATGTTTATGCTCCAACCCCCGCAAACCATAATCACGATGCTATCGCTAATCTCCCCGCTTCCCACAGTTTATTCATGACTGCGCCACTCAAGATTTTTATCTAACAAGTTGGAGTATTTTTATGTTTGCTAACTTTTTTGCCAACCTTTCTAAGGTCGGTAAGGCGCTCATGTTGCCTATAGCCTCAATGCCCGCGGCGGGTATCCTTTTGGGTATTGGCTCGGCGCAATTTGGGTTCATTCCACCCGTAGTTTCTGAATTGATGGCAGAAGCGGGTGGCGCGGTCTTCGGTAACCTGCCGCTTATCTTTGCGCTTGGCGTTGCTATCTCATTTACCAACAATGATGGTGTTGGTGCAGTTGCGGCAGGTATTGGTTATTACGTATTAGTCGCGACGTTAAAAGTCATGGCTGGCGTGCTGGGTGTGGACCATATCGACACAGGTGTGCTCGGCGGCATCATTTCCGGAGCGGTTGGTGCGTACATGTTTAACCGCTTCTACACCATTAAGATGCCAGCTTATTTGGCTTTCTTCGCGGGTAAACGATTTGTCCCGATCGTGACGTCATTTTCTATGCTGTTTTTGGGCATTGCGATTGCCTTTATTTGGCAACCAATTGGCTCTGGCATTGATTGGTTCGGCACATGGGCAACCGAGCAAAACCCATTGGTCGCATTTTGGGCTTACGGCACCGCAGAGCGTGCTCTGATCCCATTTGGTCTGCACCATGTGATTAACGTAATTATTCAGCTTCAAGCTGGTGAGTTTGTGAACGCTGCTGGCCAAGTATTCCACGGTGAGATCCCTCGCTTCTTCGCTGGCGACCCAAATGCAGGCAACCTAGCGGGTGGTTACCTATTCAAGATGTTTGGTCTTCCTGCGGCGGCAATTGCGATTGGCCGTGCAGCAAAACCAGAGAACCGCACCAAAGTTATGGGCATCATGATCTCAGCCGCGCTGACGTCACTCCTAACTGGTATCACTGAGCCTATCGAGTTTGCGTTCTTGTTCATCTCGCCTGTGCTTTACGTGATTCACGCTATCATTGCGGGTCTGGCTTATCCACTGTGTATCATGCTGGGCGTAAAACATGGCTACAGCTTTAGTGCAGGTCTTATCGACTACGTGACCTTCTTTGGTATTTCGACCAAAGGCTGGATGATCATCCCATTGGGTTTGGCATACGCAGCGCTGTACTACGTTGTGTTCACTTGGTTCATTAAGACGTTCGATCTGAAAACACCAGGGCGTGAAGATCAAGATAGCAGCAAAGCCGTCAATGACACCAGTTCAGAGTTTGCCAGTGAGTTGGTTAGCGCGTTTGGCGGCAAACAAAACATCTTAAGCACCGATGCTTGTATCACTCGCTTGCGAATCCAAGTCGCAGAGCAAGACAAAGTCGACGAAGCGAAATTGAAAGCACTTGGTGCAGCGGGTGTAGTACGAGTCGGTACAGGCGTACAGGCTATCTTTGGCGGCAACAGCGACGTGTACAAAACCCAAATGGTTGATTGGATGAACAACAACTAGCTTTCTGAGCGCCATTCTCTGTGGCCTGTAACGAGAAAATAGAAACGACAAATCGCGGTCACATCAATGACCGCGATTTTTTGTTTTCATGCGACTAAACAGCGCCCTACCTAAGATAACGTTTACACATCACATATATTCAATAAATTCATAGAGTAAGACCAAATTCATCGCAATATAAAAATGGTGTTGATTGCACTTATTACACAATGGGTGTTTAATACCCCAATTAACGTTTTTTAGCCCACGAAAGGTCCCTCATGGCAACAATCAAGGATGTCGCGAAAGAAGCCGGTGTATCAGTCGCGACCGTCTCTCGCGTGATCAATAAATCACCGAAAGCGAGCCAATCTTCTATCGACGCAGTGACGCAAGCAATGAGCAAACTGGGCTACCGTCCAAACGCAGCAGCGCGTGCACTCGTCAGCCAAAGTACCAATACCATGGGCGTGCTTGTGGGTGATGTCTCAGACCCGTTCTTCGGCACACTGGTGAAATCGGTGGATAACGTGGCGCGTGAAAACGGCAAACACATTCTGATTGGTAATGGCTACCACAACCCAGAAGACGAACGCCAAGCGCTAGAACTTCTGATCAACAGCCGTTGTGAAGCCATTGTGATTCACTCTAAAGGTCTATCAGATGAAGAACTGATCGGCTACGCCAAAGAAGTCAAAGGCATGGTGTTGATCAACCGCCATATCCCAGAATTGGCAGAGCGTTGTATCTCTCTTGATAACCGCAAGGGCGCGTACTTAGCGACGGAATATTTGATTCGTCATGGTCACACAAAGATCGCTTGTATCGCCTCATCCCATGACATCGAAGATACCGATGAGCGTTTACAAGGTTACCAAGCGGCACTAAAAGATCACGATATCGAGCTATCAAAAAGTTATGTCGAATATGGCGAGCCAAACAGTGACGGCGGCGAAACAGCCATGACCAATCTGCTAACCAAATCACTCGCAATCACTGGCGTGGTGGCGTACAACGACTACATGGCAGCAGGTGCGCTGGCAGCGTTAGACCAAAACGGCATCGACGTACCAGAAAAAGTGTCCATGGTTGGCTTCGACGATGGCTTAATTGCTCGCTTCGTCAATCCAAGTTTGACCACGATTCGTTACCCAATCGAAATGATGGCAGAGCGTGCTGCGCGTTTGGCGTTAGCGTTATCGCGTGATGAGCAAGTGGAAGATGACACCATCATCTTTAGCCCGACTTTAGTGCGCCGTAACTCGGTGGATCGTCTTTAAGATATCGCGCTATTCAGTGCCAAGAAAGGTTACAAAGTAAAAGCTCTGCCACCGAAGTGACAGAGCTTTTTCTTTTTGGGGTGTTTGTAGAGAGCGTTATTTTTCCAACTTTCGATGAGCTTTTGACCTACTGTGAGCAAAAAGCCTACAGTAACCCAAAAGCTCGAAAATGCTCAGTTTAACTAGAAAGCAAACTGATAAGTGGTGCAGAAGCGGTACTCTTGTTCAGGCTCAAGAATACAGCTTGGCTGCGCCCACTCAGCATGGTTTGGCGAATCTGGTAAAAACTGCGTTTCTAACGCCAGACCCGCGTAATCGTTATATTCACCACCACGGCGATTTGGTGCGCCAGCTAGCCAGTTGCCCGTGTACAATTGCATCGCAGGCTTATTGGTAACCACTGACAGGTGCACTTTTTCATCTGGAGAAACCACCAACGCAACTGGTTTTGAGACATCACGGTGGTCATCGAATAGGTAGCTATGGTCATACCCTTTGGCGGCAATCTGCTGATCATCTTGTAAGAAGTGCTCTGAAACTGGTTTTTCACTTCTAAAGTCAAATCCAGTTCCTTTCACATCTTGCAATTCACCAAGCGGAATACCGACCTCAGAGGTTGGTAAGTATTGGCTTGCAACGATGGTTAAGCGATGCGAACGACAATCTAAGTCCGCTTCTGCCCCCAACAAATTAAAGTAGGCATGGTTGGTCAAGTTGATCGGTGTCGCTTTATCTGTCTTAGCAAAGTACGCAATGCTCACTTGGTTATCATCAGTCAGCGTATACGTCACTTGCACTTCTAGATTGCCCGGAAAACCTTGGTCGCCATCTTCAGACAACAAAGAGAACGTCACTTGCTGATTCGAGTGAGACTCAATCTTCCACCGACGTTTATCAAAACCTTCTTCACCACCATGCAGACAGTTGCCCGCTTGGTTAGTAGACACTTGAAATACTTCGCCATTCACTTCAAAAAGACCATTGGCGATGCGGTTTGCGTAGCGACCAACAGTGACACCCATGTAACACTGTTGCTGCATGAAACTCCCCATCGTCCCCACTCCGAGAAGCACTTCACGCAACTCCCCATTCGCCAAAGGTAAACGACAACTCAGCCATGTCGCGCCAATATCCATAAAGGTAACGCTCATGCCTGTGTTATTTTTCAGTTCGACCACGTTGGCAGGCGCGACATCAAGGGCGGCCTGCTGTGTCATCGTGATAGTTAATGGCTCAGTCATTTCTCGCTCCTACTGCGTCTTAAAGCACTTTGAACTTAAAGCAATTTTGCACTTAAAGTACTTCGACTAAACCAGCGCCGTTTTTCGCTTGGCACACGTAGATGGATTCTTTTAGGCCCGTTGCTGCTTGGTACTTCGCTTCTACCGTTGCTTTCACTTCGTCAACCAATGCTGGCGGTACAATTACAACGATACAACCACCAAAGCCACCGCCTGTCATGCGCACGCCGCCTTGCTCGCCAATCACTTCTTTCACCATCTCAACTAACGTATCGATTTCTTTGACTGTGATTTCGAAATCATCACGCATGGAAGCATGAGACTCAGCCATCAGTTCACCCATACGCTTCATGTCGTGTGCGCGAAGTGCTTGCGCCGCTTCTACCGTGCGGTCGTTTTCTGTGATGACGTGACGAGCACGTTTTGCAACCATTTCGTCTAGCTCAGAGACTTTCTCATTGAACTGTTCAATGGTCACATCACGCAGTGCTTTCACACCGAAAATGCGCGCCGCTTCTTCACACTGCTCACGACGTGTATTGTATTCGCTGTCTACCAAGCCACGTTTTTTGTTTGAGTTGATGATCACCACCGCCATGTCTTCAGGCATTGATACCGCTTCAGTTTCTAGGCTACGACAGTCCAACAGCATAGCGTGGTTTTCACGACCTTCTGCCGAAATCATTTGGTCCATAATGCCGCAGTTACAACCAACGAATTCGTTCTCTGCTTGCTGGCCGTTTAGCGCGATTTCCGCTTGGCTGATTTCTAAGTTGAACAGCACTTTGAAGGTTTGACCAATCACCACTTCCAACGCTGCCGACGAGCTTAAACCCGCACCTTGAGGCACGTTACCGCTAACAGAAATATCCGCACCAGAGAATTGGTAACCACGAGCAAGCAGACACTTCACCACACCGCGAATGTAGTTCGCCCACATTTTGTCTTGCTGGAATGTGATTTCTTGCGTGATGTCGAACTCATCAACTGCGTTGCCGTAATCCACAGAAACCACGCGCACTAGGTTGTCTTCACGCTTCGCTGCCGCCACAACGGTTTGGTAGTTGATCGCACATGGCAGTACAAAACCGTCGTTGTAATCAGTGTGCTCACCAATCAGGTTTACGCGACCAGGAGCTTGAATAATGTGGCTTGGCGCGTAACCCAGCACTTGTTCAAAAGAAGTTTTCACATTTTGGATTAGATCAGACATAGGGACGTTCTCTTAAATTATAAATTTGGTATTGCTGTAACCGATGTTAAGTGCTGATTTCCAGTTTCGTATTCGCTCGGTCTAGTCCTCCCCCTTAATAAGGGGGAGTTAGAGGGGGTTAGCCCTCCACTCACAAATAAAAGAGAATTTGACCGAGTTTTAGGTAAAACCAGCGATAACTCCGGCTATTCATTAATTGGTTTATTGCTCTTTGTAATGCACATCGCTTAGGTCACGCAGACGCTGCGCCGCTTGTTCTGCGGTTAAGTCACGTTGGCTTTCTGCCAGCATTTCATAACCAACCATGAACTTACGAACCGTTGCACTACGTAGCAGTGGCGGGTAGAACAACGCGTGCAGTTGCCAATGGTCAATATCGGTACCTTCTTCAAAGAACGGCGCGTAATGCCAGCCCATTGAGTAAGGGAAAGAGCATTGGAATAGGTTGTCGTAACGGCTGGTTAGCTTTTTGATTGCAACCGCAAGGTCATCACGTTGCTCATCGGTTAGCTCACTCATTCGACGAATGTGCGTTTTAGGCAGTAGCATGGTTTCGAATGGCCACGCCGCCCAGTAAGGAACAACTGCAACCCAATGTTCAGTCTCAACCACGGTGCGTGAACCATCTTTAAGTTCAGCTTGCACGTAATCCACCAGCAAGTTGCTGCCATGCTCTTGGTAGTACGCTTTTAAGTTGTGTTCTTTACGCTCGATTTCGTTTGGCAAGAAGCTGTTTGCCCAGATTTGACCGTGCGGGTGAGGTTGAGAACAACCCATGGTCTCGCCCTTGTTCTCGAATGCTTGAACCCAAACGTAGTCTTTACCCAGCTCTTCGATTTGATCATTCCACGTGTCAATCACACCACGGATTTTGTCGACCGGTAGCTCAGGCAAAGTTTTGCTGTGATCAGGCGAGAAACAAATCACTCGGCTCAAACCGCGCACACCTTGCGTTTTGAACAGAGGGTTGTCTGACTCAGGTGCATCTGGAGAGTCCACCATCAGTGCTGCGAAGTCATTTTGGAACACGTACGTGCCTTGGTAATCTGGGTTTACATCACCAGAAATACGCTCGTTGGTCGGGCAAAGGAAACACTTCTCGTCGTAGCTTGGTAGCTCATCAATTGCAGGCTTCTCATCGGCACCACTCCAAGGACGTTTTGCACGATGCGGTGACACCAAAATCCACTGACCCGTTAGTGGGTTGTAACGACGGTGTGGGTGATCCACTGGGTTAAATTCAACATTCGACATCTTACTTACTCAACTTTTTCGCTTTTGGTATCAGAACCAAAATTCATCAATCTGCTTGCTAGAGATTCCCTACTACGCTCGTCCCTCGCTCTAGGGAATGACAAAGTTCATAGCTCAACGTTGTCATTCCAGAATCGAGGCACGAGATGTCTGGAATCTCTAATTATTTAATAACCTTGTGGGTTATTTGACTGCCACTTCCACGTATCAGCCGTCATTTCCGCAACACTGCGCGTCGCTTTCCAGCCAAGGTCTCGCTCCGCTTTATCTGTACTTGCCCAGCATTCTGCAATGTCACCCGGGCGACGAGGACAAAGCTCGTAAGGCACTGGGTTACCGCAAGCCGCTGCGAACGCTTCTACCATCTCAAGAACGCTAGAGCCTTTGCCCGTGCCTAGGTTGTAAATGTGCAAACCAGCCTTTTCACCTACCGATTTCAGCGCTGCGATGTGGCCGTCTGCCAAGTCCATCACGTGGATGTAATCACGCACGCCTGTGCCATCCGGCGTCGGGTAGTCGTTGCCAAATACCGACAGTTTTTCGCGGCGGCCTACTGCCACTTGCGCGATAAACGGCATCAAGTTGTTTGGGATGCCCTGAGGGTCTTCACCCATAGTGCCCGATGGATGCGCACCAACTGGGTTGAAGTAGCGCAGCAAAGTCACGCTCCAGTCGTTTTCTGCGTTGAACAAATCGCTCAAGCACTCTTCCACCATGTACTTGCTGCGACCGTATGGGTTAGTGGTAGTCCCCGTTGGAGAGTCTTCCGTAATCGGCACAATGTCAGGATCGCCGTAAACCGTTGCCGATGAGCTAAATACAATGCTTTTCACGCCCGCTTTACGCATGCTGCGCGCCAACACTAATGAGCCATTCACATTGTTATCGTAGTATTCCAATGGTTTCGCGACAGATTCGCCCACCGCTTTCAGACCAGCAAAGTGAATCACAGCTTGAATGTCATGCTTGGCAAATACTGAGTCCAAAAAGGCTTCATCGCGAATGTCACCTTGGTAGAAAGCCGGCTGCTTACCGGTTAGCGCTTCAATGCGGCTTAACACTTCCACTTTGGCATTACACAAGTTGTCGACAATGATTGGCTCCATACCAGCTTCAATCATCTGGACACATGTGTGACTGCCGATGTACCCCATACCGCCTGTGACAAGAACTTTCACTTTTGCTTCTCCACTTTTGCTGCTCGATGCTTGGAAATTGGTTGAGCCTGATCACCAAGCAAATTCGCTCATCTCTTAACTGGCTAAAAGTCTACCAATCAAAACCGATCCAGATCCGTGATCAAACTCAAAATAGTGTAAACGTTTCCACAAAATTACATCACGATTCAGAATCAGTAAAATAAAGAAAATTGGGTTAGAGTAGAAAAATGGGAAAGATTTATGACACTTACATGTATAAACGTTTACACAATATAAGAAAAACATGGTGATTCACGCAAACCAGAAAGATGATTTTCCGCAATCGATACCTGACATTGCTCTTACAAAACGAGAGATAAAGCCCGCTACAGTAGCCCCGCCCCAAATGTAACCTTTTGTAACAAGACTCGAATCGCGTCTTTTCCTTTTATCGGGGCATGCAAAGAACAAAAACAAATCTGAAGGGCCCTCATGCTACGCAAGCGAAATGAATTTCGAGACCACAACCAAGAAGTGCGGTTGTTTAAGAACCGTGCCATCGTTGCCTTCCTCGGCATGGTTATTTTGCTGGGTGGATTGGTCGCGAACCTGTACAACTTGCAGGTTAACCACTTTAAAGATTATCAGACTCGCTCTAACGACAACCGAATCAAAATCCTGCCTATCGCGCCAACACGCGGCTTGATCTACGACCGCAATGGCGTACTGCTGGCGGAGAACCGCCCGGTTTACAACCTTGACATGATCCCAGAGCAAGCAGGCGATCCGGATGCGCTAATTGAAAAGTTGCGTCATTACGTCGACATCACCCCAGAACAAGTCGACGCTTTTAAAAAACGCTACAAGCACACTCGCCGCTTTCGTTCTGTCACCATCATGAATGAGCTGAATGACGAACAAGTCGCGCGCTTTTCTGTTCATCAGCATGAGTTCAATGGCGTGTTTGTGACTGCCGACCTCAAGCGTTTTTATCCTTACGGTGAAAAGCTGACGCACGTCCTAGGTTACGTTTCGCACATCAACGACCGAGATTTGCGTCGCCTTGATGAAGAAGGCAAAGCGCAGAACTATCAAGCAACACAAAACATCGGCAAGTTGGGTGTTGAGCGCTACTACGAAGACCTTCTCCATGGCACTAAGGGCTATGAAGAAGTCGAAGTAAACAGCCGCGGCCGTGTCATTCGTACCATCAAATACGTACCGCCGATTCCGGGTAAAGACATCGTGCTAAACCTTGATATCGAGTTACAAGAATACGTCTACAAAGAGCTCGACCATCGTCAAGGTAGTGCTGTGGTGCTCGACCCACGAGACAACAGCGTACTCGCGATGGCATCTAGCCCAAGTTATGACCCCAACCCATTTGTGAACGGCATTTCCAGCAAAGCGTACCGATCACTATTGAACGATCCTGCTCACCCCTTGGTAAACCGCACCACGCTTGGTGTTTACCCTCCGGCTTCAACCGTAAAACCATTTATGGCAGTGGCGGGGCTTGAGGAACATGTGATTACGCCAACGACGGTGCGTAACGATCACGGTTCTTGGCGTATTCCTGGCTCGAAACCGAATTCAAAAGCATGGCGAGATTGGAAACGTTGGGGGCATGGTAATGTTGATGTCACTAAAGCGATTGAAGAATCCGTGGACTCTTTCTTCTACCAAACTGCCTTTGACCTTGGCATCGACCGCATCTCGAAATGGATGAACAAGTTCGGCTTTGGCTTGCCAACCGGTATCGATATTTATGAAGAGAGCAGTGCGAACATGCCGACTCGTGAGTGGAAAGTCGCACGCCATCGCACACCGTGGTATCAGGGCGACACTGTGCCTATCGGTATAGGTCAAGGCTATTGGACAGCGACGCCAATGCAGATCGCCAAAGCGACTTCGTTCCTTATCAACCATGGTGAAATGAAAGCACCTCACCTACTTAAAGCCGTGATTGAACATGGTGAAGAGTTTGAAAACCAAGTCGACGTTGCACCGAAAGATCTACCGCCAATTGAAGGTGTGCCAGATAAATACTGGGACATTCCAATCAACGCGATGCGCTTGGTAAACAATGGCGCACATGGTTCTGGCCGCCGCGCATTTAAAGGCGCAGAGTACAGCAGCGGTGGTAAATCGGGGACGGCGCAGGTATTTGGCTTGCGTAAAGACGAAGTCTACAACTCGAAAAAGCTTGCTAACCACCTGCTTGACCATGCATTGTTCACTGCCTTTGCGCCGTACGACCACCCAAAATACGTAGCGACAGTTGTGATTGAGCACGGTAACGGTGGTTCAAAAGTCGGGGCACCATTCATTCGCCATGTATTCGACCACTTACTTGTCGACCCAGATAAAACCAAAGGTAAAAAGTCTTAGGTTTAACCTTACCGCCCTACCACTCGTGTTAAGTGGTAATGATAAATAACAGAGCCCGAACGGATTGTCCTAGCCGTTCGGGCTTTTGTTTGCCTAAAAAACCCTCTTATCGCGGTGCTCGCTTCATTTCACTCCTCGCACAGTTTTACTAAAAATTTGTGCATCCATAAGTAGCTGTTTACAATGGTGGGATTATTGCTTATCTCACTGGGACAGTGAGCTTTGCCAACGGGAAGTGAACATGGCAACACTAAAAGATATCGCTACAGAAGCGGGCGTCTCACTTGCAACCGTCTCACGCGTGTTGAATGACGATCCGACTCTGAGCGTAAAAGAAGAAACCAAACACCGCATCTTAGAGATTGCTGAAAAGCTGGAATACCGCACCAGCAGTTCGAAAAAAGCCACCAAAGAGGCGAAACAAAAACACCACTTTTTAGCTTTGTATAACTACAAGCAAGAAGCTGAGGTGAATGACCCCTACTACCTGTCGATTCGTCACGGTATTGAAACCCAGTGCGACAGGTTGGGCATTACATTAACCAACTGCTACGACAGCGTCATCGATGTCGAAACGCAAAAGATCACCGGTATCCTTTTGGTTGGTAAAACCGATAAAGCGATCATCAATAAACTACCTAAGCGCCTCGCAGACAGCATTTGTTATATCGACTTCTCAGACAGCGACAGCGTGTACGACAGTGTTGATATCGATCTTGCTCGCATCAGTAAGCAAGTTGTCGACTTCTTCGTCGAACAAGGTTATCAGCGCATTGGTTTCATTGGCGGACAAGACGAACCCAACACGGCGGACATTCGTGAAAACGCGTTTGTGGAATACGGAAACCTAAAAGGTGTCGTATCAGAGAACGACATTTACCGCGGCGATTTTTCTAGCCTATCGGGTTACGACTTAGCCAAAGCGATGTTGGCAAAAGGCGACTTTCCAACAGCACTCTTTATCGCATCAGACTCGATTGCGATTGGGGTTTTACGTGCCATCCATGAGTTCGGTTTAAACATTCCACAAGACATTGCACTGATCAGTGTGAATGATATTCCAACCGCTCGCTTTACCTTCCCACCGCTCTCTACTGTGCGCATTCACTCAGAGATGATGGGCATACAAGGGGTAAACTTATTGGTAGAAAAATACCGCGATGGTCGTGCGCTGCCATTGCAAGTTCACGTACCAAGCAAACTCAAACTGCGCGGCACGACTAAGTAGTTCTCCCTCTTCATTCTTATTTTATAAAGCACTGAATCCTCAGTGCTTTTTTATTTCCTTTCTCTAAATCCCCGTTATTTTTTACTCGTTTTACCCAGCAAATAAGCTTGGGATGCTATTCCTTTACGCTGATCACATCTTGCTCACCAATCACGTATTAAAACGTGATCGAGTTAAAGTTAAACGTTTTCACTAATTTATTTTAGTAAAACTTTTACTAATATCTTTCCCAGATAACTAATAAGCCTTTTCACAATACATCGGCTGCATTTCTCTTGGGCAGATTCGACGCTGACGATGCCGCGCCGAAATGACCAAGCTAAGCCGAGGGGAGAACAAACGTGAACAACTGGGAAAACTTCCTTCACCTACATGAGAACCGTATGGCACCACGTGCTTACTTCTTCTCATACGATTCGGTTAAAAACGCACAAACGTTCCAACGCGAACTGAGCAGCCGCTTTAAACTGCTGAGTGGTCAATGGACATTCAACTACTTCACTAACCCGCTTTTGGTACCTGAAGCGTTTTACTCTCAAAAAATGGAAGACTGGGGACGCATTACCGTTCCGAACATGTGGCAGATGGAAGGCCACGGTGACCTTCAATACACTGACGAAGGTTTCCCATTCCCTATCGACGTACCGTTTGTCCCAACCGACAACCCAACTGGCGCATACCAACGCACTTTCACGCTTGGCCAGCAATGGGACAACAAACAAACCATCATCAAATTTGATGGCGTTGAAACTTACTTCGAAGTTTACGTAAACGGTCATTACGTTGGCTTTAGCAAAGGCAGCCGCTTAACTGCTGAGTTCGACATTTCATCTTACGTTCAACAAGGTGAGAACTTATTGTCTGTACGCGTCATGCAATGGGCAGATTCGACTTACATTGAAGACCAAGATATGTGGTGGACGGCGGGTATCTTCCGTGATGTTTACCTTGTCGGAAAAGAGCACGTTCACGTCCAAGACCTGACTGTTCGTACTGATTTCGCCGACGATTACCAAAGTGCCACTTTAAGCTGCCAAGTTGAGCTAGAAAACCTGTCTACTACGGCTGTATCTGGTTACACGCTGGAATACGCACTACAAGACAAAGGTAAAGTGATTGCCAGTGGTCAATGTGATGCACTGACTATCCAAGACAACAGCCAAACAAGCTTTGCCATTGATGTAGTGAACCCAAGCCATTGGACCGCGGAAAATCCGTACCTATACCAACTGTTCATCACGTTAAAAGATGCACAAGGCAATGTGATTGAGGTGATCCCACAGCGCGTTGGCTTCCGCGACATCAAAGTGCGTGATGGTCTTTTCTACATCAACAACCAATACGTGATGCTGCACGGTGTGAACCGCCACGATAACGACCACCTAAAAGGTCGTGCAGTTGGCATGGAGCGCATCGAGAAAGATCTGATTTTGATGAAGCAACACAACATCAACTCAGTTCGCACCGCGCACTACCCTAACGACCCACGCTTCTACGAACTGTGTGACATTTACGGCTTGTTCGTAATGGCAGAAACCGACGTAGAAACCCACGGCTTCGCGAACGTTGGCGATCTCAGCCGCATCACCAACGATGCAGCTTGGGAAAGTGTGTTCGTAGACCGCGCAGAACGCCACGTTCACGCCCAAAAGAACCACCCTTCCATCATCATGTGGTCACTGGGTAACGAGTCCGGTTACGGCTGCAACATCCGCGCGATGTACGATGCAACCAAAGCGATTGATAACACTCGCTTGGTGCATTACGAAGAAGACCGCGATGCAGAAGTCGTCGACGTAATTTCTACCATGTACTCACGTGCGCAGCTCATGAATCACTTTGGTGAGCACCCACACGAGAAACCACGCATCATTTGTGAATACGCACACGCGATGGGTAATGGCCCTGGCGGTCTAACGGAATACCAAAACGTGTTCTATGCGCACGACCACATTCAAGGTCACTACGTATGGGAATGGTGTGATCACGGCGTATTAGCACGTGATGAAAACGGCCAAGAATTTTACAAATACGGCGGTGATTACGGCGATTACCCGAATAACTACAACTTCTGTATGGATGGTTTGATTTACCCAGATCAAACACCTGGACCGGGCTTGAAAGAGTACAAACAAGTCATCGCTCCAGTGAAAATTCAAGCAGTAGAAGGCACGACAAACACCTTCACCGTAGAAAACAAATTGTGGTTCACCAACCTGAATGATTACACCATCACTGCAGATATCCGAGCGGAAGGTGAAACGCTGCGCTGCGTGCAGTTTAAGGTCGAAGAGCTTGCAGCGAACAGCGCACGTGAAATCACGATTAATTTGCCTGAACTGGACGAGCGTGAAGCCTTTATTAACTTCACCGTGCGTAAAGACAGTCGAACTCTGTACAGCGAAGCAAACCACGACATCGCGAGCTACCAGTTCCAGCTAAAAGAAAACACAGCAAGTGAAGCCGAGTTTGTGAACCACAATGCGCAAGCGTTAGTAACGACAGAAAGCCGCTTGCAACATGTAATTGAAGGCCACAACTTCACTCTGACCTTCTCTAAAGTCAACGGCAAGCTGACCTCTTGGCGCGTCAATGGTGAAGAGCTGATTCAATCTGAGCCTAGACTGAACTTCTTCAAGCCAATGATTGATAACCACAAACAAGAGTACGAAGGTTTGTGGCACCCAGCGCACTTACAAATCATGCAGGAGCACTTCCGCACGCTACAAGTCGACGCAACGGATGATTCGGTTTCGATTACGACCACCAGCATCGTTGCACCACCGGTATTCGACTTTGGCATGCGCTGTACCTACCGCTACCAAATCAACGCACAAGGTCACTTGAATGTGGAACTGAGCGGTGAACGCTATGGCGATTACCCGCACGTTATCCCTGTAATTGGCTTGGATTTGGGCATCAACGGCAACTTTGACCAAGTGAGTTACTACGGTCGTGGCCCTGAAGAAAACTACCAAGACAGCCGCCAAGCGAACTTGATTGATGTTTACCACAGCACGGTAGCCGACATGTTTGAGAACTACCCGTTCCCACAAAACAACGGCAACCGCCAACACGTTCGTTGGGCGTCACTGACGAATCGCCACGGCACGGGGTTATTGGTAAAACCACAGCAAGAAATCAACTTCAGTGCTTGGTTCTACACCAACCAAAACCTGCACGAAGCGCAACACACCATTGAGCTAGAGAAGAGCGGCTACATCACGCTCAACCTTGACCATCAAGTGATGGGACTGGGCTCAAACTCATGGGGCAGCGAAGTGCTTGATTCATACCGTGTGTACATGGACGAGTTCCGCTATGGCCTAACACTGATGCCACTTCAAGCAGGCGATTGCAGTGCACAAGCCATGGCAAACCATGATTTCGACAATGCGTTCTTCACTCAACCTAATACTCAAACAGCAAACGAGGCGTAATCCATGATCGTGTTAGACAACTTAGAACAATTCAAAGTCGTGTACCGCGACGGTCGTAAATGGAACCGCTGCGTGGAAGCGATTGAGAACATCGCCAACATCAAAGACGGCGTGATGTATTCGATTGGTGACTCTTTGGTTTACATGATTGAAGACGGCACAAAACAAACCGACCTGTTTGAAGGGAACCGCCGCTACTTCGACGTGCATTACTACCTAGAAGGTCGCGAAACTGTGGAGCTCGCCGACAAATCCGATTTACGCCTAGAGCAAGCATACCGTGATGAAACTGACCGCGAATTTCTCTCTGGTCAAGGTGAGACTCGCGAGCTTTGCGAAGGCCAAGTGGCAATTTTTGATAACGATAAAGCGTACCGCTTCCACGGTGACAACCGAGTAAGAAAAGTGGTGCTCAAAGTGACCATCGAAGATGGCTATTTCCTAAATAAATAACGGCTTACAGGCAAGGCCAGACAACGCGTCTGGCCTAACAACAAAATAATTAAATAAACCCAAAGTAATTCAGATCACAGATCAGTTGTAGACCTCAGAAATCCCACGCGATTACGAATAGTATTCGCCCAAGGATGATAAAACGGTCAATAGCACTATCACTGAGTTACGAAGGGAATTGACGTGATTCATCGGAGGACTCTATGTCTGAATCTATGCGCGGCACCATTGGCAAATTCGCCTTGCTGTCGATGACATTTGCGGCGGTATTTAACGTCCGTAACATCGTGAACAACAACATTGAGCTTGGCCTTAGCTCTGCCCCTATCTTCCTTTTCGCGACGATCGTTTACTTCATTCCATTTGTATTCATCATTGCAGAGTTCGTTTCGGCGAACAAAAACTCTGAGTCAGGCATGTACGACTGGCTTAAACAACCGCTTGGTTCTAAAGCCGCTTACCTAGGTTCGTTCCTCTACTGGTTCGTGAACCTATTCTGGTTTGTGTCTCTGCTACCAAACGTGATTGCTTACGCGTCTTACGCGATGCTTGGTTACGAATACACCTTCTCACCAATGGTGACGTCGGTGATCTCGATTGTTCTGTTCGCAGCGGCGACCCACATTTCAACCAAAGGTGCATCTTGGTTGGGCAAAATTTCTGAGCTGGTTGCTTACGGTGTGTTTGCCCTATTCGGCATTTACGTTCTCGGCGCGCTAATGGCATTAGGCGGCGACACCTACACGCCAGCAGAACCAATCACGCTAGAAGCAATGAGCCCAACCATTAACTGGGCAACGCTAGGCATTATGTGTTGGATCTTCCAAGCAGCAGGTGGTGCAGAAACTGCAGCGGCTTACCTGAAAGACGTCAAAGGCGGCCAAAAAGCCTTCATCAAAGTGATCATCATGGCAGGCATCTTGATTGGTGCGATGTACGCTATTGGCTCACTTTTGGTGAACGTGTTCGTTCCGCGTGAAGACTTAACATACGCTGGCGGCATGGTAGAAATCTTTACTGGTATGGCGCAATACTTCGACATTTCAACAGTATTGGTTGGCCGCTTCGTTGGCATCATCTTGTTCATCGCGATGTTTGGCTCAATGATGATGTGGACTGCGGCACCAGTAAAAATTCACTTCTCTGAAATTCCAAAAGGTGTATACGGCGAGAAAACCACAGAGCTAAACGAACACGGTGTACCAGTGCGTGCAGCATGGTGGCAATTCGCGTTCGTTGTGGTGATGCTGATCGTCAACGGCTTTGGTTCAGAATCCGTACAAGACATGATGAACCAAGCGATCAACCTAACGGCAGGTACGGCGATGCTACCGCCAATCTTCATCATGATTGCGTACTTTGTGTTCCGTCTAAAACACGACGATACACCGCGCGACTTCCGTATGGGTTCACGCAAAGTGGGCATGAGTGTGGTGTCTGTACTGATTGTCATCTTCGTGGTGAGCATGACCGCATCGGCATTCCCGACAGGTGTTGATTTGGTACGTGCGTTCTTCATCAACGTGTTTATGACGGCCGTCTTCTCTGCTCTGGCTTGGTGGTGGATCTCTCGCTTTGAAAAGAAGCAAGCTATCAAACAACAAGCAACGCAAGAAAAGGCACAAGAGCCAGTAACGCAAGTATAAACGACCTATAGCTCGGTTACTTAAAGGGCACCCTCGTGGTGCCCTTATAAGATCAATTACCTGTAATCAATTCTGCCACCAGCTGACGCAGCCAAATCCCTTTATCCTCGTTGTTACGGCTGGTATGCCACAACATAGCGATATCAAAATCCGCCACCGCAATCGGCGGCTGCACACTCACTAAGTCGTCCGAGAACCCTTCCGCTTGCGCCATTTTCTCCGGCACAATCGCAACCAACTCTCGCTGTTTAAGCAAGTTTCGAATCGTCAGGAAGTTACGTGAGGCAACGGTGACTTTTCGGCTCAAGCCATGTTCAGCAAGCTTTTTGTCTACTTGTGTACTCAAGCTGCCATCAGGGCTCACTAGGGCTTGTTCAATATTGGCAAAAGCGTGAATCGACAATTGTGTTTCGCCTTTCAGTACTCGCTTATCACACAGACATACGTGCTTTTCTGTGTAGAGATACTGGCTCTCAAAGTTATCGTCGAGCACAGGCATACTGCCGATGATGACATCTAACTTATCGTGCTCCGTTATCGCCACGTAATTGCTGCGGTTGACGTTAATAAAACTGATTTGGGCTTCTGGCACACGCTTACGGATTTCATCATAAAGCAGTGGGGCGAAGATGAACTCGGCGTAGTCGGTTAAACCAATGCGACACACGCCGGCGTAGTTTTCTGGTTGGAAAGCGGACTTCGTCAGTAAGTCTTTGGCGATCGAGTCCAATAAATGATGCACCGTCGGCGCAATATGATGCGCGTGCTCGGTTGGGTCCATCTTATGGCCTTTACGCTCAAACAATGGGTCATCAAACAGCACTCGCAAACGCGACAAGCTATGACTCATGGCAGACTGACTGACAAAGCTTTTCTCCGCCGCCAAACTCACACTTCGATAGCGATATAGGTAAGAAAAGGTCACCAACAGATTTAAGTCGATATTGCGCCACTGGATGTCATCTTTCACAGAACAAACCTCATCCCATTTCATTCATAGATGAAATTAAAACTATTAATTTGAGTCATCTTAGTACATTTCTTACAGTAGATGCAGTTTTATTGGAGATTTAACAGGCTCAACATGTTTACCATTTTTAAAACCTTTTTTTGGCTTGGTTGGATCAGTTTTGGTGGCCCTGCGGCGCACATCGGTTACTTCCGCCAAACGTTCGTTGAAAAGCTCAAATGGATTGATGACAGCGAATACGCACAGATCGTGGCTTTGAGCCAATTCTTACCGGGCCCTGGCTCTAGCCAAGTTGGCTTTGCTCTGGGTTACCAACGTGGAGGCTTAGGCGGCGCATGCATGGCGTTTCTTGGCTTCACGTTGCCTTCCGTGATCATCATGTTGGCGCTTGCGATGGTAAGCAGCCAGATCACTGATACGGCATTGTTCCAAAACATCGTTCATGGCTTGAAGTTGCTTGCGGTCGTTGTGGTGGCGGATGCGACTTGGGGAATGTACAAAAACTTCTGTCAAAGCAAACTAACAGCTGGCTTGTGTGTGGCAACCGCGATTGCCTTATTGGTTGCACCGAGCATCGTAACTCAAATGCTGGTACTTGTGGTGGCGGGTTTGATTGGTACTCAATATCTAAAGAAAGAATCCGCAGCCCCTGCCAAACCTTTTAAACCAACCATTGCACCATTGGCACTGTTCGCGGTACTTCTGATTGGTTTGCCGTTTGTGGCTCACACCCTGCCAATGCTTGGATTGTTTAGCGATTTCTTCCAAGCGGGTAGCTTAGTGTTCGGTGGCGGTCACGTGGTACTTCCGCTACTGCAAAACATCGTTGGCGATCAACTCAGCCAAGACGCGTTCCTAACAGGCTACGCCGCAGCGCAAGCAGTACCGGGGCCAATGTTTACCTTCGCGACTTACATTGGTTACGAGCTGTCTGATGCACCTATCCTAGGCGCGTTGGTCGCAACATTGGGTGTATTCTTACCGGGCTTCTTATTGCTACTTGGCGTGCTAAAGAACTGGCAAGCGCTGGCAGGTAAACCTGCCGTGTCAGGCGCAATCAACGGCGTAAACGCATCGGTCGTTGGTTTGCTATTAGCAGCACTTTACCAACCAGTATTCAGCAGCGCTGTGGTTGCCCCAATTGATATCGCTCTTGTGATAGCTGGCTTCTACTTACATAAGAAACTTAACTTGTCGGTGCTTTGGATGATTGTGTTCTTTGTCGCGGCAGGCATTGTGACTGGCATGATGTAAGTTATTTCGCTTACGCCTTGTTATCCAAAAGCAAACAAATCATCCAACCATAAACAACGGGCACGCCAACACGAGTGCCCGTTTTCTCAACTAAGCTTATATAAGGTGGGGAAAATCAGGGTGATGGATCATCTATGGCGCAAGATAATAATTACGAATTGCCACTTAACTGGCAGCAAAAAGTGTCGCTTTGGTTTGGTGATTTAAAGGTACATTTATACCAAGATCGAGTGCTTTATTACTATTGCATAGCAGCAACCAGCATTCTTTATCTTAGTTCTCTGTATTTAAATTCCCCAATCGACTATTCCTTCACAACTTACTTAGAAACACTCGCCCTCGCGTTTTATGTCACCTTTCTGAGCTGCTGTCTTTATTACTACTTTTATCTGATCATAAAGAAGGAAAAACGCCCTTCACGCCAGTTTTTCACCAAGCTCAAACAAATCTTTTTGCCGTTAAGTCGAACCGTTTCTGTCTTCATTCTGATGCTGTGTATGAACCTCGTTTTTTCGAATCATACCTTCCTAAAATCACTGATCCCAAGCATCCATCCATTTAGTTTAGATAACGCTCTGGCCAATATTGATAAGCTGCTTCACTTTGGCATTGCACCATGGGAACTTACGCACTCGTTACTCCCTAGTGCATGGGCCTCTTGGGTTATCAACATCGCTTACAACGCATGGTTTTTCTTTATGTGGGGCGTGCTGATATTCTTTTTAATCTACAAAAAGCAACCATTATTGAGGCAACAGTTCTTGCTAACGTTTGTCTTCTCTTGGTTATTCATTGGCGCCTTTTTTGCCACTTTGCTTTCTTCCGCTGGCCCATGCTTTCTTGAGCTCTTAAATGGCGACAATCAATTTGCACCACTCATGAACAAGTTAAATCAACAAAGCGAATATTTGCAGAGTGTAGAAGCGGGCCCTCTTTGGGCTCTCCCAACTCAAGACTATTTATGGGAAGGGTATATTGAACCTAGCAATAATATCGGCGCGGGTATCTCAGCCATGCCCAGTATGCATGTCTCTATCGCAGTCCTATTAGCCTTGAGCCTTTACCGTGTAAACAGAATATTAGGTTACTTTGCCTATGCATTTGCAGTGCTTACCCAGATAGGCTCAGTACACCTAGCGTGGCACTACGCAGTTGATGGTTACATGTCGATTATATTGACGGTCTTGCTGTGGAAGTTAGTGGGTAGATTCATAAAACGCTTTCCGACTCTATTCCAGTAAGCTCAAGTCATAAAAAAGCCACTCTTAGTATCAAGAGTGACTTTGGTCATTGAGTGATTCTCATTAAAAACGCTTATTGGAGAAACGCTGTAGAAGTGTCTTTTTGCTCTCTCACCATCGATAACGCGCGCTCTAAGTTCTTATTCGCTAAATCGTAATAAGCTGGATTTTTGTCTATCGCCTGCTGAAGGTAAGGTATCGCCTCATCGGGTTTACCATTCAAAATCAAGAAATAGCCTACGTTGTTCAAAGCTTCAGGTTCTGTCATGTGGCGACTAAAAATATTCAATGCTTGACGCGGTTGCTCCTTGGCAATCGCAATGAGCCCTAAGTTATTGATGGCTTTTTCATTACTCGGTTGGAGGCCCAACGCCGCTTTAGTAAAGTGCGTCGCTTTTGAATACTCCTCTTCCATGTAGTACGAATAGCCTAAGCTCACAAGTGCATCCACATCCCTCGCGTTAATGTCCAACGCTTTTCTAAACAAGATCTGTGCTAAGTCATGATCGCCACGAATATCGTACAGCACCCCAAGTCCTGAATAAGCACCAACAGGCGATTTATCATCGTAACGGTAAGTGGCGACGGTCTCCTTAGAGATATTATCTTTGGTAATATTCGGGTCGCCCTTCAAGCGGATTTGATCTGCATTAAGCGCTCTAATGTAATAGGTTTTACCCGCTTCACGGTCACCGCGTTTGGTGTACATTGCGCCTAGCTCTTGTAAAGAACCAATATGTTCTGGATTCTCTGCTAACGAAGCGCGAAACGATTTATCTGCCAGTTCTAAGTTATTACGAGCCAAGTGAATGCGACCGACGGTATACAAGGTTTTATCTTTGTGTTGAGCGTTTGGAAATGACAAAGAACGAATGTACTCATACAAAGCCAAGTCGGCATTCTTGTTGCTCAGCGCAATATCACCGCGAGAAATTGCCTCTTCCTCTGTTTTTGGTGGTTCGTCATTAGTGAGCGATTCGACTGGCTTACCAGCGTAGAGTTCCGAATCAAAATCGGACGACGAGTCTGTTGTTGAACACGCAGTAACCAACAACAACGATATAATGGCAAATTTCTTAATCCACATAACGATCCCTATTTGTGTTTTATTTAGAAAAGGCCTCTGCCAACGTGATCAATGCAGGACCAACCGCCACAATGAAAAAACATGGCCAGATAAAGAGCACCATAGGAAACATCATTTTTACTGGGATTTTTGCCGCGACTTCCTCTGCCGCCTGCTGACGCTTATCCCGGTAATCTTCCGTGTACTCACGCAGAGAGTTGACTAGACTCCCACCAATCCTTGAAGCATGGCTTAGCATGCTGACAAGCCCCATAATCTCCTCTAAACCCGTTCTCACGACCAATTCTCTAAGCGCCTCTGGCATAGGCTTACCTGCTTGGATCTTGTTACATACGGTATCAATCTCATCAGCCAGTTCCGGATGTGAAATCACTAATTCGTCAGCAACACGTCGTAATGCGGCATTGAAACCCAAACCTGATTCGGTACACACCACCAATAAATCCAACATATCTGGGATGCCCGCTCTAATGGCTTTTTGTCGTTTGTTCACCATACGACGTAAGATCATGTCCGGTGTAATCAGACCAATTAATGCAGCCAGTGCCATATAAGTGTAGAGGTATTTTGACTCAGGTATGGTCAAATAAATTAAAGTCGCCACCATCACACCAATAATGGTCGTGATCGATTTAATGGCATAGAACATCGATAACGAGTTACTTTGATGGAAACCCGCATGCATTAATTTATTACGTGTCGTCTGACGTTCTTTTTCACTGGTTGGGGAAGTCAACGGTGCGAGGGACTCAAGCGTATCCGTCATTTTGTTATTCGTTGGTAGCGCTTCTTTCTTGTCCCCTGAAAGCTCTGCTAGCTTTCTTTTGATTGGAGAGTTTACGCCCATCACAACAGAACCGACCGTCATAACCACCAGCACAGTGGTGATCAAAATGAGGGCAAATAGCAGTGTTTCTTGGTTAACCGCCAAACCACCTAACCAACCTTGAAGGCTTTCTAAGTTCATATCTACACCTCAATGTTAACGATTTTACGAATCCACAAAGTGCCAATAAACAGAGAGATCATTCCACCTATAACCATTTTGATGCCCATTGGGCTGGTATGCAGAAGCTCGATGTAATCTGGTCGCACGAGAGAAATGATGATGTAGAGGCCAAAGGGTGCCAAAACTAACACCCAAGCAGACATACGAGACTCAGCAGAAATGGTTTTGATTTTGCGCGCCAGCTTAAAACGAGCTCGTAAGATTCGAGATAGTTTTTCAATATTCTCAACTAAGTTACCGCCCGTTTCTTTCTGCAATAACACCGCACTTGAAAAAGCCAGCATGGAGACCGTAGGTGTACGCTCAGACATTTGCATAATGGCCAGTCTTAAGTCGTAACCGTAGTTAAGCAGATTGAAGGTATTGAGAAATTCTGGCCCTAATGGAGCACTCACTTCCCGACCTACTTCGCCAAAAGCTTGGGTAATAGGTTGGCCGGCTTGGAGAACACGTTTGATAATATCGAGCGCTTCCGGTAACTGCTCCTCAAATTTCATCAAACGATCGGCGATCATCTTTTGTAGGTAGAAGTATATCGCTACCCAGCAAGCAATGGTCACTCCAAGACACATATACCAGACTTGGCCAAAGACAAAAATAATCAGACCTACTGCGGTACCGGCAAGAAAAGACAAAAATAGAAATCGGGTAAAACCCATTGAAATGCCAGCCAATTCCAACTTCTTCTTCAATCCATCAAAAAGGCTAAAGTTGACTAACCATCTCTCCAGAGGTGATAAGTTCTTAAGCGAGTTCTCTCTAAGTAGTGAAATACTCTCTTCATCAATGTGCTTATGACTGTCATGAATTCGCTTAATTAACTGCTTGTGTTTCACCTTCTTACCCGCAGAAGGCAGTATTAACGCTTGGCTAATAAAGAAGACGGATAAAAACAGCAGTACTAGAAATAGTGGGAATTGGCTTTCCATAGCGCCCTCTCCTAACGGCTTTTTTCGTTAAAGATCTCGAATGGTACGTCTAAGCCTCGTTTAATCAGGTGGTCATGACAGCTAGGCACAATTCCGGTCGCTTCATATTCACCAAGAACATTGCCATCTTTGTCTACACCTTGTCGGCGGAAAGTAAAGATCTCCGACATGGTGATCACTTCCCCTTCCATACCGTTAATTTCCTGCAAACTGACCATACGACGTTTACCATCTTCCTGGCGCTCCATTTGGACTACGATATTTATCGCGGAGGCAATCTGCGCTCTTAAGTTTTTTGTTGAGACATTCCACCCGGCCATTGAGAACATATTCTCAATTCGGCTTAAGGCATCTCGTGGCGTGTTGGCGTGGATGGTGGCCAGAGATCCATCATGACCGGTGTTCATTGCAGAAAGCATATCCACCGCCTCCGCACCACGAACCTCACCAATAACAATTCGGTCAGGACGCATACGCAGTGAGTTTTTCACCAAATCCCTTTGAGAGATCTCCCCTTTGCCTTCAATGTTCGACGGACGCGTTTCCAAGCGAATAATGTGTGGCTGTTGTAGTTGAAGCTCTGCAGAGTCCTCAATAGTGACAATACGCTGGTCACTTGGAATAAAACCGGAGAGGATATTCAGTGTGGTGGTTTTACCCGAACCCGTACCACCTGAGATAAGAATGTTCATTTCCCCGACAACCGCAGCATTAAGGAACTTACCCATTTCTGGAGACAAAGAGTTGAGCTCTAGTAGGTTATCCATATTGAGTCGTTCGACAGCAAAACGACGTATTGATACCGACGGTCCATCAATGGCCAGAGGTGGGATAATGGCGTTAAAACGAGAGCCATCTTTCAAACGCGCATCCACCATCGGTGAGGCTTCATCAATGCGTCGCCCTACTTGGCTAACGATTCGGTCAATAATGTTGCGAAGATGGCGCTCATCTAAAAAGGTATGTGGTGTTCTTTCAAGCTTACCAAAACGTTCTACGTAGATGTTTTTGGGGCCATTTACCAAGA
The DNA here is from genome assembly GCF_010092875.1 of Vibrio sp. LB10LO1. Lineage (NCBI taxonomy): Bacteria > Pseudomonadati > Pseudomonadota > Gammaproteobacteria > Vibrionales > Vibrionaceae > Vibrio > Vibrio sp. LB10LO1. Next base: position 81,135 of record NZ_JAADJW010000016.1, on the reverse strand, counting down.
TATCTGAAATTGTCGGATCATCCAGAAGTGGCTCTAGTGGGCCAAGGCCAAACACTTCATCTTCGATTTGATGAATGACACGATTGCGAGCCTCAGAACTCAGGGGGTGGGTTTGATCTTCAGCTATCAGCTGTACGACAGCTTCACGTAATTCTTCTTTGGCTCGGTCTTCCTGAAGATGAGAAAGCAAACCGAGATCTAAGGTGTCCAATAGCTTCTTGTGATAATAGTGTTTGATAGCAAGGTCTTGTTCAAGCTGCTTCTTTTGCTCTTCAATGGCTTTGATCTTTGCTTCAACAGGAGACAAGGCTGTCGTGTCAGTATTAGTATTAGCAGCATCACCATCTACACCAACAAGGTCCTCACTTTGAGCTCTCTGATCTTGCGTATCGTCGGCAGTATTAAACGCACTCCCAACGCTTTTTCGTTTGAAAAACATGACTCCCCCTTATTAAGAAAAAAACTTCTTAATCCAACTTTGATCTTTCTTGGTTGGGCTTTCTAATAAATGTGAGATTTCAGCCAAAGAAGCTTTTATCGCACTATTTTTTGTAGATTGAACAATTGGGTTACCTAAATTTGCACTCTCAATCGCAATAGCGAAGTTATTAGGAACTAAATGTATAGAGTGGCCACCAACGGCGTTTTCAATATCTTTCAATGATATGGTCGACTTTTTCTCAAATCGATTCACAATAAGTTCAACCTGATGATTATTTAAACCATAGTCGAGTTCTAATGCTCTAATATAATTAACTGCATGCTTCACTGAAGTAACGTTTTGTTGCATAACCAAAAATACATGAGTGGCTGGCGAAACAATTTGCTGGAATGTATGTTCAATACCATGTGACATATCAACAATAATATGAGAGTAAAACTGTCTAAGTATTGGAAGCAACTTACTTACTTCATTCGCGTACTTATAATTATTCTTTAAATTACCTTGTTCGAAACAAAGGTAATTGAGACCAGAAGGATGTTTATGTACTAATCCTTCAAGAGACAGTTCATCTAAATCATTAACCGATTCAACGACATCGTTAATATTATATTTTGGTTTGCAATTGAGATAATCCGCAGCATCACTAAATTGCATATCAAGATCGACTAACAACACATTACTTTTAGCGTAACTTGATAGCTCTATCGCGGTATTGAGCGCAAGTGTCGTAGAGCCAGAACCTCCTTTCGTGTTGATGAATAAGGTTAGATCCCCCATCTTCTTGTTGTAGATTTTTTCTTCTGCGATTGATTTTAGTAGCGGGTAAATCTCCTCTAGATCCGCAGAGCGAGAGAAATAATCCGTTGCACCCAGGCGCAACGCCATTTTTAAAGACGCGGTATCCGCCTCATCACCAAATACGATTAAAGCAGTATGGTTATGCTGTAAATTGCTGTCACTGGAGTAGACATGTGCAACTTTTTGAGCCCAACTATCTCCCGTTTCGATATAGATCAAGTCTGGAATTTGCTTGCTCTTTACCAAATCTAAGTTAAATAACTCGAGCTCAATCCATTCAATATTTACGTTCACACATCGTGATAATTCATCTGTCAAATGAAGTTTAAAGTTGGTAGTAGAATACACTACCCAAACAATCAAGTTTGTTTTTAAACTCTTGTAATTGTCATCATTTATTTTCACTGGCTTCAACATTTCACTACTCCATTAGCAATCTTCTATCACATCAGATCCTTCCGGTCTTAATATTCCTAAACTCTCTGCTGGCAATATAGTTTCGAAAGCAGGAGTAGTCCCTACAGCATTAATTAAAGCAGCCAAAACAAAAAACTGAAATGTATAATCAACTGCTCTCGCTCTTACGTATCGAATTTGTGCAAACTGAGTATTTAATGTTGCCGAGTCTGCAGGAGGTGTCGATAGAAACCCTGAAACATCCACATCAGCGCCAGTCGCATCTAAATACGTAATTTCCAAGTTAGTTGCAGTAAAGCCTGATGGGTACAAATCTGATACTGATGATAAGTTAGGAATATCATCTCGATCAGCGATGTAACACACGGTTGCCAAACGTGCGGCTCTTCGTGTTACCTCATTGACCATCTGTACAGAAAAGAAGTAAACCGCAAATTCCATGATTAAAAACAAAACTAAAATGACGGCGAGCGCAATTAATGAAAACTCTAATTGAGTCACGCCTTTTTGCTTAGTTAAAAGTCGTCTCATGGCCCCGTCCTCATTGTTGTTGTAGCACCAATGCTGAACTGCAAGGACTGATTAGAAAAAGGCAATGTAGAAAAAATGGGGACGTAATTGTACGTTGCCGATAACGTCACCTCTTTGTTTGTCTCTGTAGGCTGCGTGATCGTAATGTCTCCCACTTCAATGTAATCGATAATGGGAGTGGTACTCGCGGTTGGAGACCCGTAAACAACCACATTTTTAATGCTGGCTTCATCCGCAATCGAGTCAAAACTCAGCGTTCCATAGGTATCAACAACCGCATAACGCGCACCATTTTGCAGTGCCTTATTCACCTCTGTGTATTGAATAAACGCTCGACACACATCGATGACTAACACACTTAGCATCAGCAAAACTGGTAAAGCAAGGATGAACTCAATGATGGCAAGACCACCTTGCGCTTTAGCTTTTGGGTTAAGTTTCCACATATCACGATGCCCCACTAAATGGGTCTTTGTAGAGCTGGATACGATAGAAACCTTTGTCTGTCGGATCTGTCCCTGTAGAACCGTTATTAATTAAGCAATCATATAAGAACTGACCAAATACCGAAGCTTGCCCAGAGTTTTCTATGCGCTGCAGCAAAAAGAAACAGCCAAACCCAAGTACGTCAAATTCTGTTTTACCCGTTGATGCGGTGCAATCTACAATCGGAATACGCAGAATGCGTCGACCATTTAAGCCAGAATCTCCGGTATAGCTCGATGCATCACATGGTGAGCCGCCCCCCTCACATGCACTCAACTCTTGAAGGTAATTGGCATAATACAAATCACCCGCATATACCGTATCTGTCTCAGCAAGTACATCTGGTTCGCGAACGTATTTATCAGGCTGAACGGTCCCATCATCCTTTATTGGTCCTGAGAAATCATTGAGACGAGTATTCAAGCCCTGAGCCACAGGACCTGCGCTGTTACCTGGCTTCGTTATCACAGTATCGCCAATAGCAGCGCAGCCATTGTAAGCACCAGACAACGCATCACGCACAAGCGCTGCACCACTGTTGCCGCCAGCTTGACCAAAGTCGAGCAACTGGAAGTTACCCGGCCCCATATCCGTGTTGTCTTGATCGCCCACTTTCAACTCATGCACCAGTGATGGATCCGTGTCTACGTTCGGATCATAACCTGGTGGTTTGTAGCCCCATGCGTTACTCGCGTCTCCTAGTGGATCCCCACACATCGCTATCGGTGTTAAATTACAGCTGTAATTGATCGCAGCGCTTCTTCCCGCTACCGCGCTAGCAGAAATATTTTTGTTTATGCCAAAAATACTACTCAAAAACTGAGTTAATCCGATATCGGATACCGCAACGCGCACGTAAATATCGTATTCACCTGCTGGCGTTGAGAAACTGGCTGCATCAACAAATGTTGCCCTATCAGAAGAAAACGTTACGGCAGTATTACTATCAGTAAAGGTCAACTCTGAATTCCCCGCCGAAGCAGAGATATTAGCAAGTGTCGTCACAGCCGCCGCCTCTGCCGCTGCTACGTCACTTGTCTCATCAGCAACAACCGCGCCCGCAAGTGCTGCTGCATCAACCGCATTTTGTAAGCGAGTCTTGTTTAGGACTTGGTGGTTTAGGTCAATACCGAATGCCGCCACGCCCAATAAGATCAGCAATACCATGCTGATCAGCACCAAGGTGATCCCTTTTTGGGAACGTCTTGGTGCGATTTGCATGCTCCTTCGCATAGCCCCTCCTAAGCGATAGAATCACTTAATCATCTTTGGCTACCCCGTTGTTGTCATATACCTCTAAACTAGTTTGTGTGCGTTGGCCGCTTCCCTCTGGTAAATAGCCCAAATTCTCATACCATGCTTCAGGGTTCAGCGTTTGCTCTGCACGTAACTGGCTCACTGAGATTCCAAGTTCAGGGTCATTCGCACAACCAAACAAGCCGAATGAAGCAAAACAAATGGTCATTATCATTATGTTTTTCATCTTATCCTCCACTTATAGGCTGTGCCCAAATTTGCCCTCAGAGCCACCATCTGACGATCCGTATTGGTCGAAACTATCCGTTGTTTCTTCTTCTCTAATTTCATTGAGCTGGTATCTATCAAAATCCAACTCAGCGCCCTTACCTAATAAATAAAACTCCACATCATTAGGGCTGACAAAACCATCGGTCGGTAACGTAATTCGACGTCGGTCAATAGGCGTCGCAAGCCTTGGTGTAACCAAAATCACGAGTTCGGTTTCACCAGAGGTAAATTCTTCACTCTTGAACAATCGCCCAAGTACAGGTAGGTCACTTGCCCCCGGAATACCATCGGCTACATTACGTGCGTTTTCACTCAATAAGCCCGCAATACCAATGGTTTGCCCATCGGCGAGTTCAATTGTTGTGCCAGCACTTCGCTTGGTAATTGGCGGGATAAAGAAAGTGGCGTTGACTTCGTTAGGGTTAAAGGTCAATACACCTGAGTTGGCGATTTCACTGACGTTGACGTTCATCTTTAGATTGATGCGCTTATCACTCAAAATGTACGGAACGAAGTCGAGTTGCACACCGTATTCTTTGTAGTCAATGGTAATACCATCTTCATTTGGCACAGGAATTGGGAATTCACCACCAGCAACAAACTCAGCTTGGGTACCACTTAACGCAGTCAAACTTGGCTCCGCTAGGACTTTTGCCACACCATTTTGTCTTGCGACATCTAACGCGAAAGTAAACAGGGTATTACTGTCAATGAATGACCCAAGAAAACCAAAATCATCGACCGAAGGGATGTTCAGAATCGGCCCAATATTATCGATACCACCACCAGCAGTAGTTGCACCCCAGGTAAAGTCACCGCTTTTTTGGAAGAAATGGAAGTTCGAATCAAAGCGACGAACTAACGTGCGCTGTACTTCCGCTACCGTGACTTCTAAGGTGACTTGCTGTGCACCACCAATGCTCAAAAGGTTAATGACCATGCTGTCATCTTTAGAGTCATCTTCCCCTTCATCCGCGGCCTCACCAGCAGCAAAGGTTTCTGCAATTTTAACGGCGGTATCCATGTTCTGTTGAGTACTCACTAACCCTCTCAGTACGACCTTTTCTTGAGCACTGTGCACTTCAATGCTTTCATCCGGCAAGAACTGATACAGCTTGGATTTGAGAGTGTTTAAGTCATGCGTTACTTCAACATTAAACTGTTCAATCAAGCGCCCCCGACTATCCCACACAGACACGTTGGTTGTTCCAAGTTTCTTACCCACCAAGAACAGCTCATTGGAACGAAGCACAATAATATCCAGAACTTCCGGATCCCCTAACGTCACCTTTTTCGCTTTACCCGAAATCATCAATTGAGTGGATTGATGATGTGCAACACTCACGACTTTCCCTGACTGCGCAGGTGCTGCGTTTACAGACAAGCTGACAAAAAGCAATTGACTAATAAGTAATATTATTCTTTTCATAAGTCACCTAATTACTGACTCGGACATTGGATGCCTGAGATCCCTTAATAATGGTCACACTAGGTCTTGGGGTATATCTTCGAGCAACAACAGGCTTATCCACTTCGTGTGGGTTGCGCAATGCAAGTTGAATCTTACCTTTGCTATTTTCAGAAAGAAGCTTCTCTGCTTCTTTTGGAGTGACTTCTAATGTCACCGCTCTCACGATAACTGGCTTGTTATCGTTAGTTTTAGCGGTTTGGTCCACAGCCAGAACTTTAATGTTCTTAAGCACAGTTTTGGTCGACGCACTTTTCCCTTTGCCGGAACTGATGGTATTCAAGATATCCACCTTGTTTCCGGGAAGTAGAAAACCAGCCACACCGATAACGTCATTAACCCGAATGGTAATCGCGCGTTTGTTCTCCGGAATAAGAGCGGCTAAAGTCGCCCCTTCTCCTGGTAGCGCAAGTCGATTTGGGTTTACCATTTCACCGGAGTAAATCGTGTTGGCAACAATGCGACCCAATGCTTGCTCCGAAACTTTCAACGTACCTTCTTCAATCCACTCCACTTCCATCAATTTGGTCGTCAGGTGTTTTTCTTCCAAAATCGTTCCTGGCTCCAGTTCCATGGCAGCAACTAATACCGGGTGTCTTTCTACTTCTTCAAGCTCTACTGTTGGTTGGTTCTGCCCATCAATCCATTGTTTGGCAATCAAAACGGCGGCAAGGCCAAAAACAATAGAGAGCAGCAGCAGCATGACAATTTGAGTCTTACTCATGATTTAAATCTCCCTATTCATCCACTGTGAAATACAGTGCCCACGCACGAGTCAATATGTCTGACGAAACCAGCTTTCTTTTACCTTCAAACACTAAAATGTCGCGGCTTATCCCGAGTAAATCTTTAGGTAAACATGGGAAAAACTTAACATCATTGTCTCGATGTAATTGGTGTAACGTGTCAAAAAAGTCTGGAGCAAGAGCCATCTCATACTCACTAGACAGTGATAGCCATAACGCTTTGTAATCTTCTTTCTCAAGGGGTGTAAATTCGATTTTGTAACCAAGTCGACGTAGGAAAGCAGGGTCTGCGATCTTGCTTGGTGCAAAGTTTGATGAGAATGCCAGAGTCAACATGAATGGCACGGTTACTTGCTGACCGTTTGGTAGAGCCAAATGGTCATACAGGTACTCCATAGGAACAATCCAACGGTTTAGTAAAGCATCAACGGGCATGGCCTGACGCCCCAAGTCATCGATGACCAAAATGCCATTGTTTGCCATCATTTGCAGCGGTGCGTTCCATACACGGTTGTGCTCGCTGTGATTCACCTCAAGCATGTCCATGGTGAGCTCACCACCGACTTGAATGTTTGGGCGCTCACACAAGACCCAGCGTTTGTCATAATGGGTTTCGAGTTTGACAAAAACCTGCGAATGAGAGTTGTCGATGCGACGATGGTGGTATTCAGAAAAGACTTTAATGATGTTGCCATCGGCGTAGACCGAGTAAGGAATAAACACCGAAGTACTCATGGCATTTAAAACTCGAGCCGCGACATAACTCTTACCCGTACCAGCATGCCCGTACAACAACATGGCTCGCCCTGAATTGATGGCAGGACCGAGAATGGGAATCAGGTGCTCAGAACCAAAAACGTCTGAAAGCGCGCGTTCAACATCGACGCGCGTGATGGGATGTTTACGCAGATCCTGACCTTGCACCACACTCCAATATTCCTCCATCGATACTGGGACTGGGCCTATGTAAGGATCTTTTCGAAAGGCGATATCCGCCTCTGCCAAACCCAACTCTGTCAGGCTGTAGCGAACATTTGAATACGAACTGCTTAGTTTGTCCGCGGTAGGTTGATATACCTCCACCCAGCTACGCTTCCTAAGTTGAGCAAGTGCAAGCTCGGCAATAGTCGACACGATACCCAACCTCTGAGTTAGTTCAACCAGATCGATTTTTGGGTAAGCAGAAAGATGTTTGAGCACCAAGTTTTCAACAACGGAGGCAGGGATTCCCAAGCCTTCGATGCTTGATGGAACTTTGGGTGGCGTTATTTGTGGCACTAGATTTTCCCGATACACGGACCCCATGACAATTCCCCTCTGTACGTTGCCTAGTCAACTTATGCCTTAAGCCAGTCGCGTTTGTAATTATCAATGTGTGTAAGAGAAATAAGCCAATCCAATAACAATCACCGGTGCAAAAGGAATCACCATTGGCTTCGCTGTTTTTATCCCTGGAGTGACTTTCTCCAAGCAGTAACCTTTAAACTGCTCAGTAAGACTGGTGGTTGAAGAACATACGTATAGCGCTAAATAAAATAGGCCAACGACACCACCCGCCAGAATAATACCGACAGTTGCTTCTCCAATGTTACTCAAACCAAGCCATGCCCCAATGACGGCGAGTAACTTCACATCGCCTCCGGCCATCACCTTGAACAGATACAAAACAAAACAAGCTGCAAACGTGACTAGACCACCATACAAATGGTCTAGTCCGTCAGAATTAGCATTAAACGCAAGGTTTGCAGCAACGGCAGTAAGAAGTAATAAAACCGCTTTGTTTGGTATTCTGTGTTTTTGTGCGTCAGATACGCCAATAGCAATGAGTAACGACCAGATAACCAGTTCGCTTGTCATTACGAGCTGCTAATACGACCAGCAACAGAACTGAATTTAGCGGAAAGTGTGGTCCAGAACCCTGAAGTTAGAAATGCAGTAACGATAAGTGCCGCGCCCAGAATGTATTCTAGAAGCGTTAGCCCCTCTTCGTCTTCCATGAAGTCCTTGATTAAGTTGCGAAAGTTTTCCATAAGATATCCCCTCTTTAACTATCTCGCTTGTCAATGACTCGGCTGTAGTTGTGCCTGAATCATGACTAAACCTTAGTCATCGAAAAATTGGGGGGTTAGGACTTTTTTGCCAAGCACTAGCACTTTCTTGCTAGATAAGTCGACAAAGGTCATATGTAGCAACTTTGAGACAACAGCAAAGCGATTATGTGACAAGCTTCACACTTGAAGTCTGTCTATATAAGCCTAAGCTTAATAAACGAAAGGTTTAGTTGTTGCTCTCATGGATGTAGATCGCTCGGAACCTTTTACGAGCCCTTTTTCGGCAAAGTTCACAATAAATGGACATAATATGACAGAACTTATCAAGGCCTATTGGATTGGAGACACCCCACAATCTCTCACCAACGACTTTCGTTCAGAATTGGAAAAGTCTTTTGTTCTTGTGGAAAGCGGAGTAGATGTTTCTGTCTTAAGTGATAAGGAGTTCAGCCATTTCTTTTATTACCCAGCACCAGAACATCAATGCTTGCAGAAAAGTTTGCTCACCTTATGCGAAAATCTCGATAAAAAGCTCATTGTGATTTATCGCGGGGATGAGTCCGTTGGGTTACCACCAAAGCATATTGTTGCAGAGTACTGTCAAATCGATACTTGTACTGCAGATGAATGGGTCTCACAAATCAAGCTCAAATACTTCGCTTTAGATGAATTTGACAAGCGACGCCTTACATCAGAAGACATGCTAACCAAAGGAGCGAAAACAAATTTCGTCGATGTGGTTCACTACATCGCAAATAATGTCCATAAAGACTTAAGAGAAGAAGAAGCTGCGGCACTTTGCCACTACTCTCCTACCTATTTTTCTAAACTCTTCCATCGAAAAGTTGGAATGTGTTTTCGTGATTACGTTACAGATAAACGCATTTCCCTTGCTAAAAAGATGTTATTGGAAGAGGACTCAATGAAGATTGCTTATATTGCTTACCAGTGTGGCTATCGAGACGTGTCGTATTTTTCACGTATCTTCAAAAAGAAAACCGGACTTTCACCCGCCAGCTATCGTCAGCAGTTTTAAATAGTGATGACTGAGGAAGCTTTCTTTCTCTAACGCTACCTTTCCCACAGATTTCACCAAAATGCATTCCCGTATAATGATTTAACATGCTAAAGTTAACAATGTTTTAACAACTATAAGTACAAACGAGAGAAGACATGGAGTCATCTACAATGAATCAGCCTAACCTAGAACAGACCGCTGGTTGCGCTCTCCCGCCGCCAAATGAAATGATCCTAAAATGGGCAGAGGAACGCCCAAATGATGTTTATTTAAAACAAATCATTAATCGACAGTTTGTGGAGTTCACCTACGCAGAGGTTGCAGATAAAGCACTTAAGCTGGTAACTGCGCTTAGAAACTTGGGGGTTCAACCGGGTGACAAAGTAGCATTAGTCTCAAAAAACTGTGCCGAATGGTTCATCTGTGATTTGGCAATGATGCTGGGTGATTACGTTAGCGTGCCTATTTTCCCGACAGCTGGAGCGGATACTATCGAGTACTGTGTGACACACAGTGAGAGTAAAGCTCTGATCGGAGGTAAGTTAGATGATCCAGCGGCGACGCAACAAGTGATCGATTCAATGCCAGATTTAATTAGCATTGCACTTCCTTACGATACTGCGCCGAAATGCCAATATCAGTTTACTGAGATTATTGCCGATGTAGAACCAAGCGCAGAGCGTCCGCAACACCATGATGACAAGCTCATGTCTCTCGTGTACACCTCAGGAACGTCAGGGCTGCCGAAAGGGGCAATGCTGACATACGGTGCGTTCAGTTGGTCAGTTCAGCAGTTGATTAATCATATTGGTATTCAAGAAAACGACCGTTTGTTCTCTTATTTGCCACTTGCTCACATTACTGAGCGTGTATACATCTTCGGCTCATCCATTATGGGTGGTGTAACTACGGCTTTCCCAGAGTCTCTCGATACCTTTATCGAAGATGTAAAAATGCATCGTCCGACACTGTTTATTTCTGTACCTCGTTTGTGGACCTTGTTCCAGCAACGTATTCAAGACAAACTTCCGCAGAAAAAGCTCAACATTCTGCTGAAGATCCCGTTCATTAACTCACTGATCAAGAAGAAACTGGCGGATGGCCTTGGTTTAGATCAAGCGCGTGTTCTTGGTTGTGGCTCTGCGCCTGTATCACCAGCATTGCTCGAGTGGTATCGCAGCGTAGGCTTAAACATCACGGAAGCCTGGGGCATGACGGAGTCATTTGCCTACAGCACACTTAACTACCCATTCCGTGCTGATAAAATTGGCTCAGTAGGTAATGCCGGCCCAGGCATTGAACTGAAGATCGCTGATGATGAAGAAATCATGGTCCGTGGTAAAGGCTTGTTCTCAGGTTACTACAAAAACGATATCGCCACACAAGAGTCGTTTGACTCCGAAGGGTGGCTGCACACGGGTGACATCGGCTCAATCGATGCGGATGGTTATCTCACTATCCAAGGCCGCAAGAAGGACACCTTTAAAACTTCAAAAGGTAAATTTGTTGCACCTGTTCCTATTGAGAAGAAACTGTTCGAATACAGCCGCGTCGAAATGATGTGTTTGATCGGCCTAGGCTTACCAGGGCCTATTTTGTTGGTTGTGCCGCACGATTTCCCTAACTTCGACAAAGAACGTTACGCACGAACGACTCGCAAAGTGATCGCTCGGGTGAACCAAGAGCTGGAATCGCACGAGCAAATAAAAGGTGTGCTGATGATTCAAGACCCGTGGAGTATCGAAAATGGTATTCTGACTCCTACCTTGAAGATTAAACGCCATGTCCTAGAACAGAAGTACCATGAAATTGGCCACAACTGGCCAAAAGGCGAACTGGTTGTTTGGGAAGAAGAATTATAAACCTCTAGTACCGCCTCATTCCAAATTCACCCTTGCTTTGCTGTTTCTTTAAGCGAGGGTGAGCCCGCTTAACCTCTCCTCACTCATAATTCTCATTTTTGATTCAACCTAAGACCCATCCACCCTACCCATTGTAATCTCATCATTTGGTACTAATCTTTTAACACACAAATTGCGTATACCCCATAAAAGATGAAGTTACGTAACAGGCTAAACTGCCAATACTAAAAATAGAAAAAGCAATATATATCAAAAATTAAAGCAGAATTAGACCAATAGGATTTGTTGCAATGGAACTAAGCACCCAACCTTTAGCTGTACACTTATTAAGTAAAGACATGTCATACGTAAGAGTGATTCGCGACTTGATCAAAATCTCCTTCCCCTTAGTGAGCTTCACCACCAGTGATACATTCACCCCTTTGGATGAAGAAGCGGCACAACGCATCATTCTTTTTGACGTAAGATCCATGCCATGCCCGAAACGATACGGAATTTGCCCCACGGAGAGAAAAGAAAAGTGGGTGGCAATGAATGTTTCATCTGTCTCTTCACTTGAATGGTTAGAAAAGGGGTATTCAGGGCAAGTGTGCTCCCGTTTAGAACTTCTTCCAAAGGCGCTTTCTGCCGTTTCTCAAGGAGACGTGTGGTTCCCTCGCCCTATTTTGAATAAAGCTATCTACCACTATCAAGAAGGCGGTGAGGATCCTACTCTCGCAGCAGACTACTTAAGCACCAAATTTCTGCTTACGAAAAGAGAAAGTGAGATTTGTAAGCTGATGCTCCAAGGCCTCTCAAATACACAGATAGCAAGGCAATCAAATGTCAGTATCAACACCATAAAAACACATGCATCAAACGTTTTGCATAAATTAAATGTACATTCTCGCTATGAGCTATTGGCGATGGCAAAAAAAAACATTCTAACCTAACCATAAGAAATAAAAGGATATTATTAACCAACTCAATAATAGAAAGTTGGAGTTAAATCGAGTTGAAACAGATTCATCCCTTTTTCACCCCAACTATTAATATGGTCTCACCTTTGTTGGTGATGTGGAAAAGCTGAGCCCCTCATAAGCTGATAATGCGATTCAAACAACGCATTGTGACTAACTAGGGATTGAGTTATGAAAAAATTACTTCTTGCTACAGCAGTAGCAGCCGCATCACTTTCTTTTGGCGCTTCTGCGGTTCAATTTAACAATCCAGTGGATTTCACAACACTGAGTAAAACTGACCAAAAAACAATCCGAATTGAAGGCCGAGTACCAAAACGCTGCCTGCTTCGAATTGGTAAGAAAGATGTGAAAAACAATGTTCTACGCAAGGCAAACAAAGTGCATACCGATTCGTGGGACAACGGCTTCAACAACAAGAAAGTGTTAGTGGGTAATTTGAGAGCTTGGTGTAATTACGGAACAGATTTAGATTTCTCCGTAACTGCATACAAATTGCGTGGTGTGACCAAGCACAACATGGGTGAAAAAATTAACTACAAAGTGAAAATCGGTTCTGAAACCGTTGCGAATACTAAGAACGATCATGGCATGGAAAAAATGGCGTCGCCAATTCCATCAGTGGGCGAGCACTTAGTGAACAAGATCAACAAACATCCAATTTACGTCAAACCTGAAGATTCAGGCTTTGCACGAGCTGGTAAATATAAAGGTCGTATCAAAGTGAGCCTTTCTGCATCAGGCCCTGTAATGCCGTAACCGAACGACACTTTATAGATATCGTCTTAAAAGGCAGATACAAGCTTGGCTCGATGATTGGGCCAAGCCTGTATTAGGGAGAAATATCTATGGCTAGGATCACCACTCTTCTATTTTCTTTACTGTTCAGTTCTCTACTTTTCGCATATGAAGTGAGCCCGATCTATCTCGAACTCGATGATGTTGGTCGGAACTCACAAGGTTTGTACAAAGTGACCAATGTAGAAGAAGAACCGATCCTTCTAGAAGTAAATGTCTATCAAGCTGACTTTTCTACAGGCGAAGAAATTTTGACGCCATCAGAAGACGAATTTCTTATTCTTCCTCCTCAAGCCAAAATTGCAGGGCAAAAGTCTCAAACTTTCCGTGTACGCCACATGCCAAAAGGTCCGATTAAACAAACTGTCACCTACCGCATCGTCTTTACCCAAATAGAGTTAGAAAACCAAGTCGAAGAAAATGACGATGAAAGTTCAATTTCTATGCTGTTAGAGTTTGCCACCCTAGCCTTTGTTTCTCCGGCATCTAGCAAGTCGATTCCAACCGCTACCATCCAAAACAATCAGGTTTCGATCAGAAACGATGGTAAACGTGTTCTAAACATGAACGGTATGGAGTTTAACTTCTCTGGTGGCAAAGCAAACAAAACCGTCGATTGGGAAGTGCTAAGCAAAAAGACAAGCGCTTACCTAATGCCAGGCACAACAGTGAAATACACTTTGCCAAGTGATTTAGGGAAACCAAAAAAAGTTTCTGTTAAAACAATAGACTAATGAGGTTTTTATGAAAAATCTCATTCTATGCCTCACCTTAGTCACGGCCATGCAAACAGCGATTGCACAGAGTTGGTTGTTCCCACTTCCCGTTACTTGGGGTGAGAATACTATCGGCGAAGTAGACGCCTATTCTGACGGCATGACCGTAGGCTCAATCAACGTAGAGCAACTCGCTCAATCAGTAGAAAAGCTGATAAATGGTGAGACACTTACCGCATTACGAGACTTCTCCGGAGAGTACATTACGGTTGAGCAGTTGGATCGTATGGGCATTAATGCCACTTTCGACTCTTCCGAACAAAGCATTAATCTGGTCATTGATGAATTTGCGGCGGCAGAGTTTTTGCTGTCTTTTGGCAGTAAATATGAGCCCGCCCAGTATTCGGAAAGTGCATTCTGGAAAATGCAAAATACACTGAACGCCAGTAGTGATTACACCTTATTTAGCGATTCTAGCTCCAAAGACACGCAAACTTGGCTAGGGGAATGGTTAGTTCGAGCCAATATTGGTGGCGTTCGAGGGGCTAACCTTGATGTCTCCGGCTTCGTCACTGGCGGTAATAATGTCGATTCCGATGTCTATCGTGGTGAAGCACGTCTTTTTTTCGATGAACCCAGCACACCTTGGCGCTTAACCTTTGGGGATGTGACTCAGACTAGTGCTGGCCATCTGCCGAGCACGCCTCTGGGCGGAGTCGCTTTTGAACGTTTGTACCAAGATTTACAGCCCACCAGAAACATTCAGAACGGCGGGACGCAACCTCTAGTATTAAATGAAAGCGCTGATGTCGAGATCTACATTAACGATATCTTCCTCACCGAGATTAGATTGCCACCGGGCCGATATACACTGGATGATCTGCCTCTCGTGTCAGGTACCAATGATGTGCGGTTAGACATTAGCTATCAATCAGGCCGAACAGACACCATAGTTTACAGTCAATTTTTTAACTCTCGGTTACTGCGTGAAGGCATTTCTGACTTCGGTGTTTACTCCGGGTTAATCTCGACGATCGAGGATAACAACTTTAAATACGACGATGAACAGTGGGTCACGTCGGGATACTACGACTACGGTATCAGCGACACATTAACGCTAGGTGTAAACGGACTTTACCACCCAGAAGGCCAACAACTTGGCGTTATTGCCACTATCGGCTCGGATTGGGGGAATTTAGGTGTTCGAGCATCTGCACAAAACAACAACCCCAATGACGACACTGGCAGTATCTACAGCCTAGATTATTCCCATCAATTGTGGGGGACTGATAGCTATGGCTCTCCAAACTTTCGTCTCGGTGTCGAATACCAAGATAAGTACTTCGCATTACCTTGGCAAATCGCCGAACCAAGTACAGGCTTACGCGTTTTCTCTAACTACGTATTCACCATCACAGATGACCTTAACCTAATATTAAGTGGTGACTATCGTGACTTCGAAGAAGAAGAGGTTGAGTGGCTCGCGTCTTCTGAAATCGCTTGGCAATTTTACAGTTTGTCACTCTCTGCTGGTGTAGAGAAAGAGGAGAACCCAAACGATAATATTAACGAGACGCGCTTCACTTTCTCTGCTGACTGGGACTGGAACTCTGTGTCTGGGGAATACAATGCAAACGTCTCTTACTCCAACGAGCCCGATACTTACAGAGCTCAATTTCAACGTCCTTCCGATGATTACACAGGCAGCTATGGCTATGCGCTGACAGCAGAAGGTGATGCCGACTCTCAAACTTATTCTGTAGAGGGCAATTATGTGGCAAACCGCTTCATCACTGATGCTAAAGTCTCTCACCTCGACTTTGACAATTCCGACAGTTACCAAACCGCTTCATTACGAGCAAGCACGGCGCTGACGCTCGCTGATGGCAACTTAGCTTGGTCACGTCCTATCAATGGACCTGTCGCCATCGTCGCGGTTCATGACTCTTTGGATGCTGATGTTGAAATCAACGCCGTTGCCGACGACCCTGCTGAAGCAATTTCAACTTCAGCGATAAATAATGCCGTTCAACTATCTGGTGGACATCAGTTGTCTAGTGTCTACATAAATGTCCCCGATGCTCCTGTCGGCTATGACTTTGGTGATCACGAATACAACATCACACCAGGGTCACAAACTGGCCATCTAATAAACATCGGCTCAATCGCGTCAAAGACCATAATTGGCACACTTGAAATCAGTTCTAAAAAACCACTAAAGCTCTACCAGGGTCAGTTAGTTGGACAACAGAAAACCTATGACTTTTTCACCAATCGATCAGGTCGATTTGTTGTAGAAGGTATTGCTCCGGGCACCTACACCATCATGGTTGAAGGATTCAGCCCAACAAAACTAAACGTACCAGAAACCAATGAAAATCTGATTTATCTACCCACTTTACTTATTAAAGAGGGATAAACAATGAAACACTTATTCCAAATATCAGTGTTCAGTCTAGCCATATTATCTCAACCCGCATGGGCAGAATGCAGTGGCAAATGGACACTAAACGTTGACCGAAGTAACGTTGAATTTAAACGTGATTTAGGGGCTTATATTCCAGTTTATTTGGAACTATCTCGCGATATTCAGACCTGTCGATTTCCGATGGCAATGGTCTCGGTCAACAATAAACAGTCCAGTTACTTAAGTTCAATGGGAGCCAGTTTATCTGTGACTATTCTGGACAAAAACTTTCGGCAATTGAGTCACTTCCCAAATAAAGGTTTTCAGCTACCTTTGGATAATAGCCAAAGGACAAAGTTCTGGATAAAGGTTCCAGAAGCGAAAGTTGCCGCATCTGGTAATTACAACGGACTGCTCGAAGCCACAATTTCCTTAGGCAAAAAGCAAAAGTCAAAAAACGCAAAAGTGAAGCTCAAAGTTCCTGCTTTCGTTGCCTTTAACTCCGTTCCTAATGCCCCAAACCTTCAACGCTCTGGTAACTCAGGTTATCGCTTTCAGCTTGGCGATCTGGAATCGAACCGAACCTACCGCTCTGAATTCGATCTTCTCTCAAATTCTAACGTTAGGCTGGTTGTGAAACAAAAGTATGGAGAGTTGAAACAGAAATCAGAACCCAATATTACTATACCGTATACATTGCGATTCAATAACGCTTTGGTTAACCAGAAAGCGGTTTATACCTTCTCTAACAATGAAAGCACTAGGCGGTGGGGAGTACCACTCGAAGTGACGCTAGGAAATATCGATTTTGCCCGAGCTGGTAAATACCAAGACACGATAACTGTCGAAGTAAAAGCGATGCCTTAAAGGTGACACCATTGAAGAAAAAGCCAGCGATTCAATTAAAAGAAGAGTAAGGTAAACAAGCAATATAGGACCGCTTGCCTATCGAGAGATATTAAAAAGCCCCGCACTAGGCGGGGCTTTGATATTTTAAAGCGTTAGCTTAAGAATTACTTCTTAGCTTCGCGCTCTTTAACTTCTGCGATTACTTGCTCAGCAACGTTCGATGGACATGCTGCGTAACGAGCGAATTCCATAGAGAACTGACCACGACCAGAAGTGATAGTACGTAGGTGACCGATGTAACCAAACATTTCTGATAGAGGAACGTCTGCTTTAATACGAACGCCTGTAGTACCAGCTTGTTGGTCTTTGATCATACCACGACGACGGTTAAGGTCACCGATTACGTCACCAACGTTGTCTTCTGGAGTGAACACGTCAACGTTCATGATTGGCTCAAGAAGTTGCGCGCCTGCTTTAGGCATAGACTGACGGAATGCACCTTTAGCTGCGATTTCGTAAGCGATTGCTGATGAGTCAACTGCGTGGAAACCACCGTCGAATAGTTCAACTTCAACGTCTAGAGTTGGGAAGCCAGCTAGAACACCAGTATCCATCATTGACGCAAAGCCTTTCTCAACTGCAGGCCAGAATTCTTTAGGTACGTTACCACCAACAACTGTTGATTTGAACGTGAAGCCTGAGTTTGGCTCACCCGGTTTGATACGGTAGTCGATCTTACCGAACTGACCAGAACCACCAGACTGCTTCTTGTGCGTGTAGCTATCTTCAACTGCTTGAGTGATAGTTTCACGGTAAGCTACCTGTGGAGCACCTACTTCTAGCTCAACGCCGTAAGTACGCTTAAGGATGTCTACCTTGATGTCTAGGTGAAGTTCACCCATACCTTTCAGGATAGTTTCACCTGAATCTTCATCAGTCTCAACTTGGAATGATGGATCTTCTGCAACCATTTTACCGATCGCGATACCCATTTTCTCAGTAGAACCTTTGTCTTTTGGAGAAACAGCAATAGAGATTACTGGTTCTGGGAAGATCATAGCTTCTAGAGTACATTCGTGCTTAGGATCACATAGAGTGTGACCAGTTTGAACGTTCTTCATACCTACTACAGCGATGATGTCACCAGCTTGAGCTTCAGTAAGTTCGTTACGTTCGTCAGCTTGCATCTCACACATACGACCGATACGCTCAGTCTTACCAGTTGCAGAGTTAAGAACAGTATCGCCCTTCTTCATGCGACCAGAGTAGATACGGATAAATGTTAGAGCACCGAAACGGTCGTCCATGATCTTGAACGCAAGTGCTTTTAGTGGCGCGTCAGCGTCAACTGTAGCAACTTCACCTGTTGGCTCACCAGTTTCTGGATCTGTTAGAGGCTGAGGATCAACTTCAGCTGGAGCTGGTAGGTAATCTACAACAGCGTCAAGGATAAGTTGCATACCTTTGTTTTTGAATGCAGAACCACAGAACGTTGGGAAGAACGCTAGGTCACGAGTACCTTTACGGATACAAGCTTTTAGTTGCTCGATAGTTGGCTCTTCGCCTTCCATGTAAGCTTCCATTAGGTCGTCGTCTTGCTCTACAGCAGATTCAACTAGCTCTTCACGGTACTGTTCTACATCGTCAACCATGTCAGCTGGGATGTCTTGGATTTCGTAGTTTTCTGGCAGACCAGTTTCGTCCCAAACGTAAGCTTTACGGTTTAGTACGTCTACAACACCAACGAAGTCGTCTTCACGACCGATTGGTAGAGTCATAACTAGTGGGTTTGCACCTAGTACGTTCTTAACTTGGTCAACAACGCGGAAGAAGTCTGCACCCATACGGTCTAGTTTGTTTACGAAGATCAGACGAGCAACTTCTGAGTCGTTCGCGTAACGCCAGTTTGTTTCTGACTG
This sequence comes from Vibrio sp. LB10LO1, assembly GCF_010092875.1. NCBI lineage: Bacteria > Pseudomonadati > Pseudomonadota > Gammaproteobacteria > Vibrionales > Vibrionaceae > Vibrio > Vibrio sp. LB10LO1. The sequence goes on along the minus strand of NZ_JAADJW010000016.1, from coordinate 62,138 downwards.
AGGCTCAACACCACCAGAACCACAGAATACACCGATACCACCGTCAAGAACTTTAAGTGAACGGTATACTTCAACTGTAAAGTCTACGTGTCCAGGAGTGTCGATTACGTTCAGGCGGTGACCGTTCCACTCACAAGTTACTGCTGCAGACTGGATTGTAATACCACGCTCAGCTTCTTGCTCCATGAAGTCAGTTGTAGACTCGCCGTCGTGTACTTCACCAGTCTTATGGATTTTACCAGTAAGCTTCAGGATACGCTCAGTTGTGGTAGTTTTACCCGCATCAACGTGCGCGAAAATACCAATGTTTCTGTATTTTGATAAATCAGTCATTGTCTTACTCTGTTAATAAGGTATAAAGTGCGCGCAGAGTATATCACAATCTGTCAAGACGGATACCTTTGCGTGCTATTGGAACAAAAAAAATTTTAACGTCGATTTTCCACCCTCAAATAATAGTCAAACTTCGCAATTTGTCTGCTAATTCGATAATAATGAGGATAGATTCAACATTATTGTTACCCCTTAAATTGGGGCACAAGATGGCGTTTACAACTCATCAAATGCTTCGATAGCCTCCGACAGTTTTTTAACGCCATGGATTTGCATACCAGGAATACCGCCCTTTGGCATATTCGCTGCTGGTACGATCGCTTTCTTAAAGCCGTGCTTGAATGCTTCATTCAAACGCTCTTGGCCACTCGGCACTGGGCGAATCTCTCCCGCTAGGCCAACCTCACCAAACACCACCACATCTTTTGGTAGTGGACGATCGCGAAAACTCGACAAAAGCGCCATAACTAGCGCAAGGTCAGCACTGGTCTCTGTGACTTTTACACCACCAACGACATTCACAAACACATCTTGATCGGCCATTTGTAGGCCACCGTGCTTATGCAGCACCGCCAATAATAAAGACAGACGGTTTTGTTCTAGGCCCACCGCGACGCGACGTGGGTTTGCCAATTGTGAGTAGTCCACCAGCGCTTGAATCTCTACTAATAGAGGGCGCGTACCTTCCCACACCACCATAACGGACGAACCTGACGTCTCTTCTTCACCGCGGGATAGGAAAATCGCCGAAGGGTTATTGACCTCTTTCAGTCCCTGCCCCGTCATGGCAAAGACGCCAAGTTCATTCACCGCACCAAAACGGTTTTTGTGGCTACGTAAGGTTCGGAAGCGACTATCAGTGCCACCATCGAGTAGAACTGAACAGTCAATAATGTGTTCAAGTACTTTAGGGCCGGCAAGGGTACCATCTTTTGTTACGTGACCAACAATAAAGACGGCCACATTATTTTGCTTTGCATAACGCGTCAGCGCGGTTGCCGATTCACGTACCTGAGCGACACTACCTGGCGAGGACTGAACGTCAGACACATGCATTACCTGAATCGAGTCAATCACCATAATGCGCGGCTGTTCTTTCTCTGCAATTTGGCAAATCTTGTCGACGTTTGTTTCCGACAACATCTTCAGGTGCTCTTTTGGCAACCCAAGTCGTGAGGCACGCATTGCCACTTGCTGGAGCGATTCCTCACCCGTCACATAGAGAGTAGGCATTTGCGAAGACAACAGACACATGGTTTGCAGAAGCAAAGTCGACTTACCTGCGCCGGGGTTACCACCGATAAGAATCGCAGCGCCCGGAACCACACCACCACCAAGTACTCGGTCTAGCTCTTTAAAGCCACTCGTAAAACGGGGCACTTCTTGCAGATCAATCTCTGACAGGGTTTGAACTTTTGATTCCGTTGCTGAGCCTGCGTAACCAGATAAGCGTTCGTTGCGTGCTACCGTTGGCGATGCAGCAATGCGAACTTCAGTAATCGTGTTCCATGCACCACACGCATTACACTGCCCCTGCCAACGTGGGAAATCCGCGCCACAATCATTACAAACATACGCTCGTTTTGCTTTCGCCATGATGCCTCAATTCTTAAACACTCGGTTTTTTCAACAAATGTGACCAAGCACCGCCATGTCATGACCGTATCGAAGATGAACTCTTGATATACTCAAGCTTTGCTTTGCTTAGCCGATATAATTCGAATAACGACATACTTTAACAGAAATAATGCAGCAATCTGAAATTCTCTCGCTCGCAGAACGCCTCATCCCTGTTTACGGCGCTGATGACTTTGATTTCGTCCTGGGTCAATTGACCGAAGGAGAACCACCATCGGCCAAAATTCTAGTGAAGATGGAACTCAACCGTGTCATGGCCCCTTGTAAAAAGAGCATTGATTTACGAGGTCGAGTGAAAGGCGAATGTCGTGAATACTTATTAGATGGCATTCCACATTGGTTGGATGACGTCGCCTTTAACGCTTACCACAAGAACCTAAAAAAGTATGGTGGTTACACCGAGGGCATGTGGGAAGCCTTGGTCAATACGCGCAATAATTTCCGTGTAATGAGCAAAAACAATGGTAAGAATGAAGAACGATCGCTTACCGATCCGAAAAGCCCTTTTCTCGCAGAGCCTGTGCACCTCGGGTATGACTTAAAACGTCAAGAGAAACGCTTAAAAGTACAGTCTCAAGTGGAAATCGTTCGTTCAAAAGAACAAGTGATCCACGGTCTGAGTATTGACCTTTCTTGTTCGGGAGCGAAATTCAAAGTACCTAGCGCCTTCAAGTACAGCTTGGGTGAAGTCATTCAAGTTACCTTTACCGAGTTTGCCAGTAAGTCTCAAGTGGCGGGCGTCGAAAAACCGATCACGTATCGTGTGCTGGCGGTAGACGACTGCTACGAGAATGATTCCGTTCGTTACCTAAGAACCATTCGGTTAACGGAAACCAATGTCATTGCTCGCGTGATTGATGAGGCACTCAACAGTGCAGCGAAACGCGCTCGACATGACAATCAGGACAAAATCATTCGTGCTCGCACGCGCGGCTATGAGCACATTGCGCTTAAGCACACCAGTAATCTGCCGCTGTTTTTTGAAGGCAGCGAGCTCAAACTCGCCATGCTCACACCCAATAATCAAAAGATGTGGCAATACTGGCATGATGAGCGCAACCAACAAGTCTTCGGCTCGCTATTCAACCCAAAGAGAATGGCTTCGTTAATTGCTCCCGGCGTTAAAGGGGCAACCAATGTGCTGTACTCTTTTACCCATGAGCATGAAGGCAAAACCTACTTCTATTCGATGCTACGTCCAGAGGCGACAAGAGAACAGCGTCAACTCTTCTGGCATTTAGGCGCCAAACGAAAAAGTTGGCGCGCTTTCCGCATTTCGATTTTTGAGCTGTCTCAACAAGAAAAAGAAGACCTTGCTGCGTTTTCCTCTGAGTTAGCAGAAAGCTCACAGAAGCTGACACACGTTGGTATCTTGCAAGAAATTGCCGATGAAAAATCTGGCCAAGATTATTTGCTGACTGAAAAACCAAGAGTACCAGCAAATACCCTGAATGAATTCCGCCATCCGAGAAAAATCCTTGGTAGTCCAAAAGGAATTTACTTCGATGCGCAATCGCGCCGTAAAGAGCCTCGTTATCGCTTCAAAACGCCTTTGGAGCTAGACATTGGCAACACCAAAGCAACTGGCTTCACTATGGACATTTCCAAGCGAGGCCTAGGGCTGAAATTGGACGAACCCACAGCGCTGCGTTCAGGGCAAGAAGTACAGATTAACTTTCGTGAATTGCAGCTTTACGATAAAAAGCTGCCACTCTCGGATGTGCCATACCGAGTGATCCGTATTAGCCCTGACGGTCGAAGTGTTCAATTGGTTATCGATGAACAAAGCAAAACCATGCGTGTGATTGCTTTTTTTAATAGCATTATTGAGCACAACCAAGACAAGCTGATCCCACAAAAAGAGATGCTACCAAGTAATGCTCTCTTGGAAAGGCTGCACAGCGTGTTGCTCTCAAGGACATTAAGTACCCCGATCTTTATCAGCAAAAGCGCCGCTTCTTCGGTCAAGACACCGGTGATCGGAGTGAACTTACCGTTGGCAAAACACATCGAGTTGTACGCGCGTCTCGGTCACAACCAACAGTATTCGCTCGAACCACTGTTTAAAGGCCGCTCAAATACTTTGATTGCCGATCCGATCAAACGTATTGATGGCGCGCAGGCTCGTCACCAAGATATTTATATTAGCGTGAATAAAGTCGGTCATAAGATCACTGCGATTGAGTCGAAAATGCAGCAAGACTTCACCAGCGTGAAAGAGCGGATTCAATTCATCAAGAAAGCGCGCATGATGGGTGAGTTCTATGCTACACGTATCTCGACGGCGCCGATCTTCGATCCAATGACATCATTACTGCGTCAAGATCTGAGCGATTTAACCCAATTTGGGGTTCATCAAGCCAGTAAGTTAGAAAAAGAGTTAACCGCCTTAGTTGGCTACAGTGAATTTGAAGATATTACCGAAGAAGTGATTGTTCGCTTAGAGCTAACGGAATAACAAAACACCGCCGAGATGGCGGTGTTTTTCTATGTTAATTTGGAAGAAGCGCCAACTAAGGTTTCGCTTTCCAGCTGATTTTCTGCTGCTTAACCAGCGCTCCAGAAAGAATACACAGTACGCCACCTAAACCTGCGAATCGAACAGCGGTTTGTGCTTGTTCTTCAACCTTAGGTTTGGCGTGATAAGCAACACCAAGGCCTGCCGCAGCCATCATCACCAAGTCGTTCGCACCATCACCGACGGCAACCGTATTGTGCTGCTCAATGTCGTATTCTTCAGCAAGCTCAACCAAAATATCTGCTTTCGTTTGGGCTGACACAACATCGCCTAGCACTTCACCGGTCAGCTTACCATCAACAATTTCCAGTTGGTTGGACTGCGCAAAGTCTAATCCTACTTTGTCTTTAATGAAGTCTGAGAAGTAAGTAAAACCACCGGAAGCAATAGCGGCCTTCCACCCAAGCGCTTTAAAAGTTGCAATCAGCGCTTCGAAATCTGGCATGAATGGCAGCTGGCTGCGCACCTGTTCAAGAATCGCTTCATCGGCACCTTTCAGTTTACCGACACGTTGACGTAAGCTTTGCTCGAAATCCAACTCACCTTGCATGGCACGCTCAGTCACCTCTGCGACTTCTTCGCCAACACCAGCAAGTTTAGCAATTTCATCAATACACTCGATTTGAATTGCCGTTGAGTCCATATCAAACACAACCAAACCCGGCGCAGACAGATCCGGCACCTCGTTTAGAGAAGCGTAATCCAATTTTAAGCTTTTTAGGATGGTTTCATGTTCAGGCGTAAGATTGCCCGCCATTAATGCCACTTCATATTGGCCGACTTTCCACGTATCCAGAATAGGATTGTAGAAACCGGTAAAGAAGTCGATGTCTTCGAAGTTACGAGGCTCAAGATGTTCGCCAAACACAATCCAATTCGCCTTGGCTTTATCGAGTTGTGTCGCAAACCGAGTTTCGGGTAGTCGTTTTAAAAGAGTCGTATGCCTTCTGATAGGCAAGCTTTTTGACGCGTCCATGTATATAATCCCTTGTGACTTTGCTAAAACGTTACCTTAACAAGCTAAAAAGGCAAGTCTTTGTTTTGATTTGAATGGACGAGTAAAGAGCATGAGTGAATCCTTGTTCTCAGTAAGGAATGCCCTACGAATTCTGGCTCTGATCCTGTTGTGTGTGATGCTTTTCATCACCATCAAGAACAGTGTCGTGATCAGTAAGGGTAATGAGAAGATACAAGCACAGCAGCTTGAAACCCTGACCAAAGTTTTGATTTCGCAGGCATCATTGTCTGCCGGCGAGATGATCATCAATAAAGACCAAGAGCGTCTATTGAAGCTAACCAACCAGCTTGCTCAAGACCGCTTGGTATTCGACGCGACTATTTACGACGCACAAGGCGTGCGCTTAGCATCGAGTGAAGAAGCACTGTCGGTGCGTGAAGTTTTAGGGCTAGATACCCCTCTTGCAACCGCATCCATTGGCCGACAACAGCTCGTAGAACCAGTGTTATCGGATGGTGCCGTGATTGGCTTTGTGCGAGTGACATTTGAAACTGGTCGAGTCACCGCGATTTCTGATCACCATTACCGCAAGAGTGATCGCTACATGTACATGATGGTGCTAATGAGCTTTGTGTGTGGCATGTTGTTCATCATGATCTTGCGCAGACAGCCGATCCGCCGCAAGAAAGCAGAAAACCTGTTGCTAACCAAATAATCCAAAAAGCGAATTTAGAAAATAAAACAGCCCGCATGATGCGGGCTGTTTTTTAATGCTGATAAGCAAAAGAATAGAAGGCTCTCACCTTATTCTTCATCACCTAGCAATACTGAATCTAGAGCGATCAGCATCATGTCGTTGAACGTAGTTTGACGCTCGTCAGATGTCGTTTGCTCACCAGTTTTGATGTGGTCAGAAACAGTACAGATAGTTAGCGCTTTTGCGCCGTACTCTGCAGCAACACCGTAGATACCAGCCGCTTCCATTTCAACACCTACGATGCCGTACTTGTCCATTACGTCGAACATTTCTGGATCTGGCGTGTAGAACAGTTCCGCTGAGAATAGGTTACCTACTTTCACATCAACGCCGCGAGCTTTTGCTGCTTCTTCTGCTGCGCGAACCATTTTGTAGTCAGCGATAGCCGCAAAGTCATGACCTTTAAAGCGGATACGGTTCACTTTAGAATCAGTACAAGCACCCATGCCGATAACAACATCACGTACTTTGATGTCTTCGTTCACAGCACCACAGCTACCTACACGGATCACTTTCTTCACACCGAAGTCTTTGATCAGCTCAGTCACGTAGATAGAACAAGATGGGATACCCATACCGTGGCCCATTACCGAGATCTTGCGACCTTTGTAAGTGCCTGTGTAACCAAACATATTACGAACGTCACACACTTGAACTACATCTTCAAGGAAAGTCTCTGCGATGTATTTTGCACGTAGCGGGTCACCCGGCATCAGAACGACGTCTGCGAAAGCACCCATTTCTGCATTGATATGTGGAGTTGCCATGTTTCTTTTCCTTAACCTGTCTCTAGCGATCCGCACTGCTACTGGCGGCTTTGGCTAGAATAATCTCATTTCCGACAAGCAGCACTTCCATGCTGCCAACATAAAACTAGGAGCCTCAAGCTCCTAGTTTTCAAAACCTATCTAATTATAGGAAGTTCTTACCGTAATCCATTGGAGAAGTACCGAAGTAACTCGCCAATGTTTGACCGATATCAGCAAAGCTATCGCGACGGCCTAGTGAACCTGCTGGTACTTTCTTACCGTAAACAATCACTGGGATGTGCTCACGAGTATGGTCAGTACCAGGCCATGTTGGATCACAGCCGTGGTCTGCCGTTAGAATAAGCACATCGTCTTCTTCCATAATCTCTAGCACTTCATTGATGCGACCATCGAAGTACTCAAGTGCAGCAGCGTAACCCGCTACGTCACGACGGTGACCGTAAGCTGAGTCGAAATCGACAAAGTTAGTGAATACGATTGTGTTGTCACCCGCTTCTTTAATTTGCTCTAGCGTTGCTTCGAACAATGCAGGGATACCTGTCGCTTTCACTTTCTTAGTGATGCCGCAGTTTGCGTAGATATCCGCAATCTTACCGATAGAAACCACATCACCTTGCTTCTCTTCAACTAGCTTCTGAAGCACAGTTGCTGATGGTGGCTCAACAGAAAGGTCACGACGGTTACCGGTACGCTCGAATTGACCTTTACCAGCACCAACGAATGGACGCGCGATAACACGACCGATGTTGTAATCTTCTAGCTCTTCACGTGCAATTTGGCAAAGCTCTAGTAGACGGTCTAGACCAAAAGTCTCTTCGTGACATGCGATTTGGAATACAGAATCAGCAGATGTGTAGAAGATTGGCTTACCAGTCTTCATGTGCTCTTCACCAAGATCGTCAAGAACTTGAGTACCAGAAGCGTGACAGTTACCAAGGAAACCGTCCAGACCAGCACGCTCAAGAATGCGGTCAGTCAGCTCTTTCGGGAAGCTGTTTGCTTTATCAGTGAAGTAACCCCAATCAAACAGAACAGGAACACCTGCGATTTCCCAGTGACCAGACGGTGTGTCTTTACCTGAAGAAAGCTCTGCAGCGTGACCGTATGCACCGATGATTTCAGCGTCTGCATCTAGGCCAGGGGCAAAACGACCGGTTGACTCTTTGTGCGCCATTGCCAGACCTAGTTTAGATAGGTTTGGAAGACGAAGCGCGCCTTCACGCTTATCGTTATTTGCTAAGCCTTGCTCACACTGGTCAGCAATATGACCTAGCGTGTCTGAACCTACATCACCGAATTGTTCTGCATCTGCAGCTGCGCCGATGCCGAATGAGTCTAGTACTAAAATAAATGCTCTTTTCATTGCTCGTTCCTTAGGCCCACTCGGCTTCTTATTATGGTTGAGTAGGCCTTGTGTAATTACTTATTCGATTAAAGATCTTCTGCACGGATTTGGCGGTAAACCTCTGGCGTTGGCGTGTACTCACCACCTACAGTGATTGCACTACGAAGTGCTTTAGCGGCTTCTTCCCACTGCTCTTCAGTGCGAGCGTGAATAACCGCAAGAGGTTTATCGCTGTCTGCCACTTCACCTAGACGGATGAAGTTATCGAAACCAACTGCGTAGTCGATTTCATCTGTCGCAACGCGACGACCGCCGCCCATTGAAACCACAGCCATGCCGATAGCACGAGTATCCATCGCAGATACAACGCCAGTTTCTGTTGCGTATACTGGTTTGATGATTTCTGCTTTTTCTAGGTAGTTATCGTAGTTTTCTACGAAATCCACAGGACCACCTAGACCAGCTACCATCTTACCGAAGCACTCAGCCGCTTTGCCGTTATCTAGCGCTTCCATCAGTTTCGCACGTGCGTCTTCTGTGTTCTCAGCCAATTTGCCAAGCACCAACATTTCAGCACATGAAGCCATGGTCACTTCAAGTAGGCGAGGGTTACGGTATTCACCCGTTAAGAAACGAACCGCTTCGCGAACTTCCACTGCGTTACCCGCCGAAGAAGCCAATACTTGGTTCATGTCCGTAAGAATTGCCGTAGTCTTAGTGCCAGCACCGTTTGCTACTGCAACGATAGATTTTGCTAGTTCTTCAGACGCTTCGTAAGTTGGCATGAATGCGCCAGAACCTACTTTCACGTCCATCACTAAAGATTCAAGACCTGCAGCAAGCTTCTTCGATAAAATCGACGCCGTGATCAGTGAAATATTATCTACTGTCGCGGTGATATCGCGAGTCGCGTAAACGCGCTTATCCGCTGGTGCTAGGTCACCCGTTTGACCGATAATTGCCACACCTGCGTCTTTGGTTACTTCACCAAATACGTCGTTTGTCGGTGTGATGTTGTAGCCAGGAATAGACTCAAGCTTATCCAGCGTACCGCCCGTATGGCCAAGACCACGACCAGAGATCATAGGTACGAAACCACCGCATGCAGCCACCATTGGACCAAGCATTAGAGAAGTCACGTCACCCACACCACCAGTAGAGTGCTTATCGACAATTGGGCCACCAAAGTTCATGTGGCTCCAATCGATAACCATACCTGAATCACGCATTGCACACGTTAGTGCGATACGCTCTGGCATCGTCATTTCATTGAAGAAGATTGTCATAGCAAATGCGGCGATCTGACCTTCAGATACACTGTTGTTTGCTACGCCTTGAATGAAGAAGTTGATTTCGTCGGCTGTTAGAACTTCGCCGTCACGTTTTTTACGGATAATTTCTTGTGGTAAATACATTAGTGCCTCCCCAAGCTCATTATGAGCCATGGAAAAAGTAGGATAGAAGAGGATTGGTAGCACCAAAGCTGGTGCTACCGTTCAGACGTATTGTTGGTATTAGTACGCTGCTGGATCAGCGACTTCGTCCGATACTTCTAATGTATTAAGTAAGTTTGTTAGCAGGCTAGACGCACCGAAACGGTAGTGACGAGCATCAACCCAGTTGTCACCAAGGATTTCGTCAGCCATTGCTAGGTATGCCGCTGCATCTTCAGCAGTGCGCACACCACCTGCTGGTTTGAAACCAACAGTTTCTGCAACACCCATGTCACGAATAACTTCAAGCATCATGCGAGCGTATTCTGGTGTTGCGTTTACTGGCACTTTACCAGTTGAAGTTTTAATGAAGTCAGCACCTGCTTCGATACAGATTTGAGATGCTTTCTTGATGAGTGCTTCTTCTTTAAGCTCACCTGTTTCGATGATGACTTTAAGAAGGATATCACCACAAGCTTCTTTACATTGCTTAACTAGTTCGAAGCCAACTTTCTCATCACCCGCCATTAGAGCGCGGTATGGGAAAACTACGTCTACTTCGTCTGCACCGTAAGCAACCGCCGCTTTTGTTTCAGCAACTGCGATTTCGATGTCGTCGTTACCGTGTGGGAAGTTCGTTACCGTTGCGATACGAACTTCAGGCGTACCTTGCTCACGAAGTGTCTTCTTAGCAATAGGAATAAAGCGAGGGTAAATACAGATTGCAGCTGTGTTGCCTACTGCTGATTTCGCGTCATGACATAGTGAGATCACTTTTGCATCAGTGTCATCATCATTTAGCGTAGTAAGGTCCATAAGTTTCAGTGCACGTAGCGCTGCTGCTTTTAAATCGCTCATTTCTATCTCCGATCAATATTCAAAAAATTCACTACTCAGCTTCACATCGCTTCTCTAACTATAATCAACAAGTAGAGACAGCGTGAGATTTTAGCTAAGCAGTCTATTAATGAACGGACTTGGTTCCCTGAAGACTCGGCATATACTGCGAAAAATCATATACCAATTGCTATCCTTGTCACCGCACAGTACCAGTTTGGCCTATGGCACAACAATCTATGATTGCGGTGTCTTTAATATCACATCAAACAATAAAACGCTTGTGAGATTTGATATTGCAGGGCAATTCATTTGCCCATCGAGTATGTAGTATTCACTCTGTGATTAAGTGGTCATCATAACCACGAATTCGTGATTACTACATTATAGAGTTTCACCGCAAAACTGTAGCACCAAATAGAGCGCAAACGGTTTGTATCTCAAAATTTTCCAGCCCCTATTCCACCAACTGCGTAACTCTTTCGTGCAGAATATACGAGCGGTTAAATTTTCAGGCCTGAAAAACGAAAAATGCCCCGCAGCAATCTCTTGCTACAGGGCATGATTTAAAACGGCGTCTATATATTAAGAACCGATTCTAATTAAAGTGCTGCAAGGCTAAGGCAGAAGCCTGCGATAGTCGCTGCCATTAGGTTAGACAACGTACCAGCAAGAACTGCTTTAATACCCATGCGAGCGATATCTGAACGACGGTTTGGTGCAAGGCTACCTAGACCACCAAGTAGAATCGCGATAGAAGAAAGGTTCGCGAAGCCACATAGTGCGAATGAGATGATAGCTGTTGTCTTAGCAGACATTACTTCACCAGTAGCTGCAACAACTTGAGCGCCTTCACCTAGGTAAGGTGTGAAGTTCAAGTATGCAACGAATTCGTTGATTACTAGTTTCTGACCGATGAATGAACCAGCAACAACTGCTTCGTCCCATGGAACACCGATTAGGAATGCTAGTGGAGAGAACGCGTAACCTAGGATAAGTTCTAGTGTTAGTTCAGGCATACCGAACCAACCACCGATGCCACCTAGCATACCGTTGATAAGAGCAATAAGACCTACGAACGCGATTAGCATTGCACCAACGTTTAGTGCTAGTTGTAGACCAGAAGCCGCACCGCCCGCTGCTGCGTCGATTACGTTAGCTGGCTTGTCGTCGCCACCGTCCATTGCTTCTTCGATGTCTTCGTGAGGCTGGTCAGTCTCTGGGTGAAGAATCTTAGCGAATAGTAGACCACCCGGTGCTGCCATGAATGATGCAGCTACTAGGTACTCTAGAGGAACACCCATTGAAGCGTAACCTGCTAGTACACCACCAGCTACAGATGCTAGACCACCACACATTACCGCGAATAGCTCAGATTGAGTCATTTTTGGTACGAATGGACGAACAACTAGAGGTGCTTCAGTTTGACCTACGAAAATGTTAGCTGCTGCAGACATTGATTCCGCACGAGAAGTGCCAAGCGCTTTTTGTAGTGCACCACCAAGAATCTTGATAACCCACTGCATTACGCCAATGTAGTAAAGAACTGAAATCAGTGCAGAGAAGAAGATCAGTGTAGGAAGAACGCGGAATGCGAAGATGAAGCCGCCGCCGCCGAATACTTCGAACATCTTGTCAGAAACAAGACCACCGAATAGGAAAGATGAACCATCGTTACCGTAGTTGATAACGTTAGAAACACCAGTAGAGAAACCGTTTAGTAGATCACGGCCCCAAGGTACGTAAAGAACAAATGCACCAAGGATGAATTGGATAGCAAATGCGCCACCCACAGTTCTAAAGTTGATAGCTTTGCGGTTAGATGAGAATGCAAATGCAATAGCAAGAAGCACTACCATACCGACTAGGCTCATAAACAGGCTCATAGTTTATGACTTCCTTATAAGTTATTTATTGGCGTGTTACAAAATGGAGCTATAAAGCGGGGGCAATTATACTCATGCAGAATCAATTAAAGTAATGCCACCCTCACACTTTCTTATAAGATTCATCATTGATTCACTCCCATTTGTGAGTTATCTCACAATAAGCAGGAAAACGTTTTCGCTTTTAAACACCATCTTTAGATTTTATTCACATATAAAGAAGGCAGAATTGCTATTTTCCCATAGCTGAGAGGCAATCGATTGCTTGCTTTCTGTATGCAACAGAGAGAGCTCATTCAATACATGAATCAGTTTTGAAGGGTGATTAGGCTCGCCCTGATAGCCAAGTATAGGCATATCCGGAGCGTCCGTTTCTAAAACGATATTCTCAAGTGATAATCTTTGAATCGTGTCGCGAGTTTTATTCGCTCGTGGATAGGTAATTGTGCCCCCAACTCCGATAAGAAAACCTAATCGAACCCATTCCATTGCTTGCTGATAACTGCCAGAGAACGCGTGCAATACACCACCTTTAGGAAGCTTGGCTGCTTTGACTAGTTGGATGAGACGATTGTGTGCTTTTCGGCTGTGTAAAATAACAGGCAGATCGAACAGTCTTGCCAGGTCGAATTGCAATTCAAGCGCCTGCTCTTGAAGCTCGACAGGCACATCTATTGCGAAGTCCAAACCGCACTCCCCTATCGCGACGCATTGTCGGTTGGGCGAGGAAAGTAACGATTCCAGCTCTGGGGCAAACTGCTCAAACTCTGGTTGTAGAAAATAGGGATGAAAACCCAACGCGTAATAAAGGTGAGAGTATTGATTGGCCAGCGCTTGAATACGAGCCCAGTTACTCGGCCCGACAGAAGGAATCAAGATACGCTCAACTCCTTGGTCACGCGCAAGCTCAACTTGATGTGCAAAGTCATCTTGGAAGACATCGAAGTCAAAATGGCAGTGGGTATCAAACAGTTTCATTGTTTGCTTTCTCTTGCTCTGCTTTTTTAGCAGGCTCGTCTTCATGAACCGGGTCTTGTTTATACGGTACACAACTGCGCTTTTGATCAGGCGTCAGCCCCATCTCTTTGCACCAATCGTCATAGCGTTTAAGTCCTTTCTTAAACCAGTTCATCACACACCCTTTTTAGCTAATAAAATTCGCGCTGCGCCAAATAAAAAACCGCCGTTAGCTAAGTGTATAGCTAACGGCGGCTTATGATCTAGTACGCGAGATAAAGCGAATTAGATTCGATTAGTGCTCACGAGTCGCACGGAAATCGATATCTGGGAAACGCTCTTGCGCTAGGTTTAGGTTAACCATAGTTGGCGCGATGTACGTTAGGTTATCACCACCGTCCAATGCTAGGTTAGTTTGGTTCTTACGTTGGAACTCGTCCAGTTTCTTCGCATCGCCACACTCAACCCAACGAGCGGTTGCTACGTTTACGCCTTCGTAAATCGCTTCAACGTTGTATTCTGACTTCAAGCGAGCCACAACCACGTCAAACTGAAGCACACCAACCGCACCTACGATCAGGTCGTTGTTTTGCAATGGACGGAATACCTGTACCGCACCTTCTTCAGAAAGCTGAACCAGACCTTTCAGCAGCTGCTTCTGCTTCAATGGATCTTTTAGACGAATACGACGGAACAGTTCTGGCGCAAAGTTTGGAATACCAGAGAACTTCAGCGCTTCACCTTGAGTGAACGTATCACCAATTTGGATAGTACCGTGGTTGTGTAGACCAATGATGTCACCCGCGTAAGCGTGTTCTGCACGAGAACGGTCACCCGCCATAAAGGTAACCGCATCTGAGATACTTACTTGCTTGCCAAGACGAACGTGGTTCATCTTCATGCCTTGTGTGTAAGTACCCGATACGATACGCATGAATGCGATACGGTCACGGTGTTTTGGATCCATGTTTGCTTGGATCTTAAATACGAAGCCTGAGAACTTGTCTTCTGTCGCTTCCACATCACGCTCTACCGCTTGACGAGTTTTCGGCGCTGGCGCCCACTCAGTTAAGCCATCTAGCATGTGGTCAACACCAAAGTTACCTAGTGCTGTACCGAAGTAAACTGGCGTTAGTTCACCAGTAAGGAAAGCGTCATGATCAAATTCAGGACAAGCGCCCATCACAAGTTCAAGCTCTTCACGAACGCTGGCTGCTAAGCTCTCACCCACTTTCTCATCAAGCTCTGGGTTGTCTAGACCTTTGATAATGCGAACTTCTTGGATCTCGTGACCGTGGCCAGATTCGTACAGAATCGTTTCGTCACGGTGAATATGGTAAACGCCTTTAAACTCTTTACCACAGCCGATTGGCCACGTAATTGGCGCACACATCATGCCAAGTTCGTTTTCTACTTCGTCCAATACTTCCATTGGATCACGAACGTCACGGTCAAGTTTGTTCATGAAGGTTACGATTGGTGTGTCACGCAGACGCGTTACTTCCATCAGCTTACGAGTACGATCCTCGACACCTTTCGCCGCATCGATAACCATTAGACATGAGTCAACCGCCGTTAGAGTACGGTAAGTATCTTCCGAGAAGTCTTCGTGTCCAGGAGTATCAAGTAGGTTTACCAGACAATCGTTGTAAGGGAACTGCATTACAGAAGTAGTAACCGAGATACCACGTTCCTTTTCCATTTCCATCCAGTCTGATTTTGCGTGCTGTGCGTTACCACGACCTTTAACCGTACCTGCTTTTTGGATCGCGTTTCCGAATAACAGTACTTTTTCAGTAATGGTGGTTTTACCCGCATCCGGGTGAGAAATAATAGCGAACGTTCTACGCTTAGAAACTTCGCCTAGAAAAGGTGTATTTGACATGAAACTGGTCTTCTTTGATGTCTGATGGCTTGCTCAAAATTCAAACAAGCTTTATTCAATTCAATATTGCGCGGTATTCTCGCTTATTATTGCTTTAGGGGCAACTTTCCTAGCATGTTTAGAGTAAGCTACGCTGCTGGACCTCATCCTGCCAATCCAATGCTTCCGATTTGCGAAAAGCTATTGACGCCACTACAACTTGGTCCCGTCCATTTTGCTTTGCATCATACAAAGCAATATCAGCGCGTTTTAGCCAAAGATCAGGGGTATCGTCTTCTAATAAGCATTCAGCCACGCCAACACTGAGTGAGACATGTGCATAACGTGCAAAATGTTTTGAACGTACCTTGTCACAGATGTTGCTCATCATAAATTGCGCCGTTTGCTCAGAAAGCCCTTCAAACAAGAGTAGAAACTCATCCCCACCTAAGCGAAACAATAAGTCGTACTCACGGGAATAGTCATTGAGAATCGCTACGGTTTGATTAATGACTTCATCACCCACATCGTGCCCATACAGATCATTCACCTGTTTAAAATGATCGATATCAATCACGGCGATCGTCGACGCTTTCCCTAAGCGCTTGTCCTCTAATGCTCGTTGCAAAAACGCCTCTAACTGCCCACGATTCAATGCCCCTGTCATCGAATCTCGTGTAGAGAGAAACGTTAAGCTCTTTTGCAACTCTACAATTTTGTGCACCGCAACATGCGCGACCACAACGCAACAAATCACGGCAAGAACAAAGCGCAAAGTGATACTCCACTCTAGCTGATGCCAAGCAGAGAGAGCGCATCCAGTGATGATTGCACCGTTGGTCAATAACGCATCCTTAGTCGGGATAACAAACACCAAGGCAACAATCACAGGAAAGACCCAGTATGTCGCTATAATGCCAAATATGTGCACGCTCAATACCACCGATAACCAGAGTAAACACAGTGGAATGCGGTAGCCAATTTTGCTTTGCCCTGATGTCAGTAGTGAGGCGAACTCAATGATAAAACTTAGCTGAAAGGTCAGCAGGACACAGCCGAGAAAAGTCTCTCCAATCCACAGATTTTTGATACCTAAAGGCACAAACGTAAGAAAAGAGACCAGCATTAAAACTTTAAGGACGGTCCCCCGACTCTGCTCTTCAAATAACTGCGCGACGGGAGTGTTAAATGTTCGCGGATACGGCTTCGTCAATTATCCCTCCCTAGATAAATCAGACTGGTTTCATATTATTTATAAATCTATAACTTCAAAGATAATAACGCGAACAAAAACGGATAATCAGAAGATATAACTGTGACAAGGCGAGGTTTTAGACATAAAAAAGCCTTGGCTTTACCAAGGCTCTAGATACGTAAATCTTAGGGCAACTGACATTAGCTCAAAAATAAGTAACTCATAATAATGGCGTCCTCTTTACCATTGCCCGTTTTGGCAGGGTAATAGTTGTAACGACGGTCCACCTCATTGAAGCCTGCTTGCTCATAAATATGGATAGCTGAGTGGTTACTTTCACGCACTTCCAACCAGGCGCTCTCTGCTTTCGCTTGCTCGCAGTGTTCGATAAATGCATCCAGCAATTTTTGCCCTAGCCCTTTCCCCTGTTGAGAGGGCGCGATGGCAATATTTAATAGCGTCACTTCTCCGACAATATTCTGTCCGTAGAAGTAACCAACCACTTTAGCACCTTCCAGCATCACATGATGGCAAGCGCCGCGACTGGATAAGTCACGCACCAAAGATTCTGCCCAAGGGTGAGAATGCGCTTGCTGCTCGATCTGCCAAACTTGGTCGAGGTGCTCAGCACGCATAGGCGTAATTTCAATTGTCACGCGTTAGCTCCGTTAAGAGTACGAACAGATTTGTTGCCACAATGCGCGGCGTTGTTCGTTGTTGCCATCAATATCTTGTAATAGCGGTGACGTCAGTTGCTTAGCATTAATGCTGGCATCTGCCTCACAGCCTGCGAACCACACCCATTCTAGTTGATGCTCACCCAGCATGGATAAGCGCTCAGGCTCTAGGTGCAGAGCGTCGTCGAGCGTGAGCTTAATGCTTTTTAATACACGCTCAAACATTAAAGCTGTCTCGTTTTCTGGACACATTGGCGATACCAATAGGAGTTTACAAGAACTTTGCAAATCCAATAATGGCGATTGATAGCCTTCCAGTCTTTCTGGGTGACTCAGCTCCCAAGTGCTGATCCCCATTTCGTGTAAATATTGTTTCTCGTTAATTGACATCTTTTGTCACCTATTTGAACGAGGCAATCCTATCAAAATTTCGCTTTTAAAGTCAGAGGTGTTATGAAGCTTTTCCAATCACTCGCTATTACGTTACTTATCGCAACCACCAGCTTTACCACTTTCGCTAAGGATAGCAACGATGGTTGGGAGCTGATCGCCGAAAAAACCGTGAACTTCCAAACTGAAACCGACACAGTAGAACCAAACGGTCTGTTTAAGAATCGTCAGTTCAGCAAGATCAAAATCAAGTGCACTCAAGGCACCATGAGCATTAAGAACATGAAAGTGACCATGACCGACGGCAGTGAGAAAAAGCTCAAAACTATGGTTGGAACTCTGACAAAAGGCATGTCGACACGCGCTTGGACATTACCAGGTTCTGAAGACGCGAAGTTCAAACGTCTAGAGATGGAATACAAAAGCTGGGGCAACATGACACTGAATGCCGCTGGTATGAGCAAAAAAGCAAAAATCGAAATCTGGGGTAAGAAGCGCGTTAAAGAGCAGGATTAAACCGCTTTCCTATTGACGACTGAAAAGTAGCCCGCTCAAAAACAAAGCCCGCTTTTTACAGCGGGCTTTGTCATTCAATTTAGCGATTATAGCTCAGAGAACTCTGGTGAATAATCGATGCGACCAGAGCGTCCGTCACATTGCCCTTCCACCAATTCTGCGACGCGAAATGCACCTTGTGGTACTTCCCACGCACAATCGAAGCCCATCTCTTCGCTGGCTCTAAAACCTTGACGCCCGTAGTAGTCAGGATCGCCCAACACCACACACACTGGGTAACCAAAATCACGCAGTGAATCAAAGCCTTCTTTGATCAACTCGGCTGCAATGCCTTGACGACGGTAATCTTCATGTACAGCCAAAGGCGCAAGACCTTGCCACGACAAATCTTCACCATTCAACGTCACAGGGCTAAACAGCGCATGACCAACCACTTCACCTTCATCGGTGCATGCCACCAAAGACAAAGTGAGCTTACCGTTTTCACGTAAACGCATCACTAAGTTGGCTTCCGCTTCTGTTGGGAAGGCATGTTTTAATAAGCGGTCAATGGTGAGAATGTCCGCAGGGGCTTCAGTTCGAATAAGCATTCGCTACTCCGGTTTCTTGTGCAGGCGCTTGAACCCCTTTCTGAACAAAGTCAGCCAATTGGTTCAGTGCTACTTGCATCGCTTTTGGTAACTGCTCTAAGTCGACACTGTCCATCAGGTTTTTCACTTCTAAGCCTAGCTCAGTGTCGCCTTCAATAGAAAGACGACGTTGGAAGAACAGTGTATCAGGGTCTTCTTTACGACCAGCAATAAGTACTAGGTCGTTAAGGTTACCACTAAAACTCACATCTTCCTGAACCGGTTTCTCTGCTACCACTAATTTTTCGTCTTGGTAGCTGATATACCATGCTAAGTTCAAGTCTTTAATCGCAACTTTCAGCCACTTATCTTCAAGGAATTCAAAATCGCCATCTTCAAGCGCTTCTTTAAATACCATTTTCAAACCTTCTAACAAGGCTTTTTTCTGAACAGTTTGTGGCAATAACTGGACTGGAGATCGCAAAATTGATGCTGCGTTCTTTACTAGTTGACTGCGAATCTTGTTTAACACGCTAATTATCCGTTACTTTGTCATAAGGTCGCCTATATTACGCAATAGCGTAATACCAGTACCTGTTATGTATCAATAAATCTGTTTGTTTTAGAAGTAGGCAGTTTTTCTCACTCAAGCGTCGTTTTTTTGACCTTACGTGTATTATTGACGCTAAGTCGTGGATAAACGCTTTAATAACGGTATGTTCAAAGTTATAGTTATCAAAATAGCGTTTTTATTACACGGACGAATAATCAGGCTCATTGGAGATCGGTAACACCTTAATGCCTTCCCAGCAATTACAACATTGGTTTGCAACGCTTACCTCAAATAGCCCATTCTTTTTTGCCATTCTTGATAATAAACACAATTATCGAATGGTGAGTGATCGCTATTGTGACATTGCAGGCTTAAGACACGACGACATCGTTGGTCTAAACGACAGCCAAGTACTGGGAGAGCAGTTCTACAAAAAGCTCACGCCCTACTACCAACGCGCGTTCAAAGGCGATCATGTTGAAGCAGAAATCACGCTAGACGAGACCGACCTTGAAACCAGCCTTCACTTCAGCCTTTCTCCGGTTCATGAAGAAAACGAAATCCGCTTCGTGGTTTTCCATGCCATCGATACGTCTGAAAAACAAATTCTGGTTCGCTCGTTAGAAGAGTCAGAAAGCAAATTTGCCAAGTTAACTCAACTTCTACCTGACGGTTTGTTATTGGTGGAAGATGACATCATAATTTCTGCCAACCCAGCCTCCGCACGTTTACTCGGGTTGAATTCACCACATGAGCTACTTGGTGAAGAGCTGACTCGGCTGTTTATCGATGAAAACAGCAAAAAAGTCTTCACCCATCGCATCAGTACGCTGCTTTCTGAAAAACCTTTCGTGTGTCTGACTAGCGCGCGTTGTGGGTTCGAACGGAAAGTACAGTTACATGCCGATACTACGGCGATTCTCGGTAGTGAGTCTCAAATCATTTTGATTCAAGACGCCGACGATGCGCCCAAGCTGCTCTCTTCCAACTCCAACGAAGACGCGCACATCGATTCGCTAACTAAACTGTATAACCGCTTTGGCTTTACCAAGCGACTAGAACAACTCATCAAGAGTCAGACACCGCTGCTGGTTTTCTACCTCGACATCGATAACTTTAAGAACATTAACGACTCACTAGGCCATCACATCGGTGACAAAGTGATTCAAGAAGTCTCCGCCCGCCTAAAACGTTCTTTACCTAATCAAGCCATCATTGGTCACTTGGGTGGCGACGAATTTGGCATTATCCTGCCTGAGCCAGAAAACACTCGCATGGCGGAGATCCTCTCTGAACGCATTATTTCTCTGATTAACCAACCTTTCGATCTGCATCATTTCAGTAAACGCCTTGCGTGTTCTATCGGTAGCGTGCGTTACCCAGAAGACGGGCAAGACGCGCGCATTCTGCTGCAAAACGCTGACACCGCGATGTACGAAGCAAAAGACCGTGGTCGGAACCGCCTGATTAAATTTAACGATCAGATGAACAAAGAAGCGCGTATGCGTTTGTGGTTAGAGATCGAGCTACAAAAAGCGTTGCAGCAAAACGGCTTGGAAGTATGGTACCAACCAAAAGTTAACGCCCGCGACTTCAGCATTAACGGAGCCGAAGCGCTAGTACGTTGGAAGCATCCGGTCGAAGGTTACATTAGCCCGGGGGCATTTATCCCTGTAGCTGAGCGTGCAGGCTTGATTGAACACCTTGGTCGCGTGGTAATGCGTGATGTGTTTAACACAGTAAAACGCTGGAAACTGCAAGGCATTCTACCTGGACGCGTAGCGATCAACCTCTCTCCAGAACAGTTTGGCAACCCACAGCTGATCGACTACATGGAGAAGCTACTGCGCACCACCGAACTTGACCCAAGCTGCATTACCTTCGAGCTAACAGAAAGTGCGGTAATGAGCGACAGCGAACACACGCTGCAAATGCTTAATGCGATCAAGAAGCTTGGTTTCGCATTGTCTATCGATGACTTCGGTACTGGTTACTCTTCCCTTTCCTACTTAGCACGCTTCCCTATCGATGAATTAAAAATCGACCGCGCGTTTATCAACGACATCGATGCCCTACCGAAACAGGTAACAGTGATTGAGAATATCATCAACCTTGGTAAATCATTGGATTTGACGGTTGTTGCCGAAGGTGTGGAAACCCACCAGCAAGCAACACTGCTCTCGAACCTGCAATGTAACTCGATTCAGGGCTTCCATTTCTACCGTCCTCAACCTAAACACGAAGTGGAAGAGTTGTTTGCGCAAAACCGCCGTCATAAGAACTGATCTCAACTGCAACAAAATCTGAGTGTTACCCCTTACTCTCAAGGGGTAAATCTCAACTTTATTGCGCTAAACCTAACTTAGGTCAATTTCGCTATTCATAATTCTTCATAAAATGCGGGCACCTTTTTATTCTCTATGATTGTGAGCATATGGAACTCTTGTGTCCCGCGGGTAACTTGCCTGCGCTAAAAACCGCGATTGATTGCGGTGCAGACGCCGTATACATCGGCTTTAAAGACGATACCAACGCTCGTCACTTTGCTGGCCTGAACTTCAACGGCAAGAAGCTAGAAAAAGCGGTGCAATACGTTCATGACCGCAACAAAAAGATCCACGTTGCGCTTAACACTTTTGCCCACCCAAATGGTTTTGAACGTTGGACAAACGCTGTCGACAACGCTGCGGCACTGGGTGTCGATGCACTGATCGTGGCTGACATTGCGGTACTTGAGTACGCTGCTCGCAAATACCCAGAGCTCGAACTACACCTTTCTGTACAGGCATCAGCGACCAACGTTGCTGCGGTAGATTTCTACAAGCAAAACTTCAACGTCAAACGTGTTGTACTGCCTCGCGTACTGTCTATCCATCAGGTAAAACAGCTTTCTCGCAACATCACTAGCGATGTCGAGCTCGAAGTCTTTGCTTTTGGTAGCCTGTGCATCATGTCAGAAGGTCGTTGCTACCTGTCTTCGTACATGACTGGCGAATCACCAAACACCGTTGGTGCGTGTTCTCCGGCAAAATACGTTCGCTGGCAAGAAACAGAAAACGGGCTGGAATCTCGTCTTAACGACATCCTGATCGATCGCTACAGCGCTGGTGAAAACGCGGGCTACCCAACCTTGTGTAAAGGTCGTTTCGAAGCTGAAATTGAAGGCGAGAAAAAACGCTACCACGCACTGGAAGAGCCAACCAGTTTGAACACCCTTTCTATGTTGCCTGAGCTGTTTGCTGCCAATGTCGCTTCCGTAAAAATTGAAGGTCGCCAACGTAGCCCTGCTTACGTAGAACAAGTAACGCGCACGTGGCGTGCAGCGATTGATCGTTACCAAGCAAATCCAGAGGCTTACCAAGTAGAAGCAGCTTGGGATGCAGCGTTGGCAAACGTGTCTGAAGGTACGCAAACCACACTTGGTGCTTACCACCGTAAATGGCAGTAGAGGTTAAGATGGATAACTCAATGAAATACGCACTTGGTCCGTTGTTGTACTTCTGGCCAAAGCAAGACGTTGAAGCATTTTATGAACAAGCGAAATCAAGCTCTGCGGACATCATCTACCTTGGTGAGACCGTATGTTCAAAACGTCGTGAAATGAAGCCTGCACATTGGTTTGATATCGCGAAAGAACTCTCTGCGGCTGGCAAACAAGTCGTGCTTTCCACGATGGCGTTATTAGAAGCGCCAAGTGAAGTGAACATCATGAAGAAGTACATCGACAACGGTGACTTCGCGATTGAAGCCAACGATGTGTCTGCGGTTCAACTGGCTTCTGAGCACAAAGTGCCTTTCGTCGTTGGCCCAGCGGTTAACACTTACAACGCGCACACGCTTAACTTGTTCCTAAAGCAAGGCATGATCCGCTGGTGTATGCCTGTAGAGCTGTCTCGTGAATGGCTTAGTAATACCTTGCTTCAATGTGATGAACTTGGCATTCGCAATAAGTTTGAAGTGGAAGTTTTCAGCCACGGTTATCTGCCACTGGCTTACTCGGCGCGCTGCTTTACCGCTCGTGCAGAAAACAAAGCTAAAGATGATTGCGAAACTTGCTGTATTAAATACCCAACAGGTATCCAAGTAAGCAGCCAAGAAGGTCAGGAAGTATTTAACCTCAACGGTATCCAAACTCAGTCTGGTTACTGCTACAACCTGATCAACGATCTGCCAAGCATGGAAGGTCTGGTTGACGTGGTACGTTTGAGTCCACTCGGTCTTAGCACCTTCTCTGAGCTAGACCAGTTCCGCTCCAATGAGAAAGGCACCAACCCAGGCAAGATCCAAGACCGCCAATGTAACGGTTACTGGCATCAACTTGCTGGCTTAGAGGTGAAAAACATCTAAGCCTTTCTCTGGGTTTCAAGCCAATAAAAAAGCGAGGTACTGACCTCGCTTTTTCGTATTAATATTCGGTTAAGAGACTTGAACACTCGGCGCTGGAGAACTCTCATTCATTATCTTCTTAATATCACGCCACAACATTGTCATCACGACCAGACTCAAGGCGATGTTAGACAATGGAAATGCAATCCAAATACCCGTCACACCCAACAGCTTCGGCATGATGAACAAGAACGGTAATTGAATCACCATATTACCAATGGTCACAAACATCGCTTTACTGCCTTTGTTTACCGATTGGTAGTACGCCGCCGCAACCACCAAGAAGCCATCTAAGAACAGCGCAAACATGTGTAGACGGATACCGACCACCGTCGCATCAATCAGATGTTGGTCTGCGTTGTTGAACACCGAGACAAACTCGTATGGGAAGATGTTCATCAGAATAACAAACGCGACACCACCGAGCACTGACGTGCCCATTGCGACCTTCAATAGCTTACGAATATTGTCTTGATTGCGTGCACCGTGGTTATAGCTCACCAAAGGCTGCATACCATTAGCGATGCCTTCTGCGATCAAGTAGTAGACCGTCACGATATAGCCTAAGATGGCGTAAGCACCAATCAACAACGCACTGCCGTACTGGGCAAACAGCACGTTATGCAGTGCGACCATCATTGAGCCATAAGCGTACATAAAGAAGCTAGACGTGCCTATCATGACAATCTTAGGAATGACATCAAACTGCATCTTCAAATCGCTGAAAGACAAGCGCATGTTGGCTCTGGAAGTAAAGAAGTACCCCACACCCAAAATCGTCACAACCATCTGCGCCAGAGCGGTAGCAATTGCAGCACCGGTAAGCTCCCAGCCAAGCCAAGCGATAAAGATATAGTCGAGCACGATATTGATTACCGCGCCGATCACCATCAAGATGGTGGCTAAGTTAGGGCTATCATCATTACGCAGCAAAAACGGCACTGCAATCGAGCCCAGCGAGAACACACACGCGACACTCAGGATATGCAGGTACTGCAAACCAAGCTCGTAAACACGACCTTCAGCGCCCTGCCAGCGAATAAAGTCATCGGCGAAGAACAACAAGGTTGTCGCCACTATTGGCATCAGAGCGACTAAAAGCAATAGACCAGTTGAGAGAATGCGTTTCGCGCCCTCACTGTCTTTTTCACCTTGTTTGATAGAGGCGAGTGCGCCCGTACCTACACCCACCATCATACCGATACCGAGTATCGAGCCGATAATTGGCCAAGCAACGTTGATCCCCGCTAATCCGTCAGCACCGACATACCGACCGATAAAGATACCATCCACCACTTGATACAAGCCGTTAACCAGCATGGCTGCGACGGTCGGAATTGTGTATTTCCAAAACTGTTTATAAATAGAGTTTTGCATGACTACCACCAATAGTTAGCAAAGCTAACTAAATTGATAAAAGAATAAAAATAGGTTTAGTTTCCGAGCGCTTTATCTAATAGCGCTTTCAATTGCTGTGCTTCTTTCGCATCCAACTTACGCATAAGCTGCTGTGAAATATCTTTATACACCACTTGTTCCAAAGACATTTCAGCTATCACTTCTTCCGTTAATAGCACACGTTTAGAGCGAGCATCTTCGTTACAAGCAATGCGCCTTACCAAGCCTTTTTTCTCCAAACGAACCACCATATTTGAAGCCGAAGGTTTGGTAACTTGAAGCTCTTCCGCTAAGTCGGTAATGCGTACACCTTCTGGGTGCAGTTGAATCACTCGCAAGTAATCAAACTCATTAAAACTCAGGTGCGAAAGTGGATCTTCTTTGGCATAAACACGCCACGCTTTGGCACAAAAGCGTTCTAAATCAATCAGGCTTTTTTCTAATGCCATTATGCTTTGCCCATTTAGTTAGCAAGGCTAACTATTTTAGTGAAGCCATCCAAATTCTTCAAGCACAAAAAAGCCGCTCTGATTGAGCGGCTCATGGTTATTTTTCTTCTTGTTGCTCTTGCTCGGCTTTGAGCTTAGCAAGTTGTTCTTGCTGCAACTGATCGTAGATTTGCGCCAACTCCAAGAAAGAGTAACGGTGCTCTACGTATTCATAAACGTTGAAAGAGATCGCCAGCTTGTACAACGAGATCGCGTCAGCAATATCACCCTCGAGTTGGTAACGCTTACCAAGGTAGAAGTAAGTTTCTGTCAAACGCTCAGCAAGGCGGTAATTCTCACGCGTGCCATCCATGATAGCTTTTAGTGCGGCATCATCAGACACGTCACGCAGCATGATGGCAACCAGAACCCAGCCCCACTCTTCACTTCGGTCGCGCTGGTAACGCTTCTCTAGGTTCGCTTTCGCTTGCTCAGGGTTTTGCTCTGCTTCGATGATGTAAAGCCATAGTGCACGGAACGGGTCACTCGGCATTTCTTCATAATGCTTAGTCATGTCTTCCAGAGCCAGATCGATACGACCACCGTAGTAAAGCGCTATCGCTCGGTTACGCTCTGCGTATGAATTCTCTGGTGCTAGCTCTAATGTCGAATCGAACGCTTCGTAAGCCGCATCAAACTCGCCAACTTGAGTGAAATACACGCCTAGTAGGTTAAAGATATCTGGTTGAGCTGGATTCAGTTGTAGAGACTGATTGAAGTCCAAACGAGCAAGATCGCGCAGGCCAACACTGTCGTAGTAGTTACCACGCTCGTAATGCATCTTAGCGCGAACTTCATCACTCAGGTCTGGACGCTGTAAAAGCTGGGAAAGGCGCGCAATCTGAACTTCTTGTTGCACGCTTGGTTGTAGCGGTACCGCCATCGGAGGGTAGATCCACTGTTGTGCCGATTGTTGAGAGGTATTAGCACAACCGGTCAGCGCGATAGCAACACATAAACTTGCGGTTTGAAACCATTTCACTAATTGGTACTCCTGTTTGGACCGCTCTGGGTCTGTTTCTCTTTATGCACTATAGGCTAGTTAACTTCGCTTGAGGCGATAATTGGTGAAACAGGCCAAAAAAAAGGGGAGCGAAAATGCTCCCCTTTTATAGCATGCTTTCAGGCTCTTAAGCTAATAAAAGACCAAAAGTCGAAACTTAGATTACTCGCCTTTTGCTTCAGAAGCGTCGTTTGCTTCTTCTGCTGGCTTCTCTACTGCTTCTTTCATACTTAGACGTACACGGCCTTGACGGTCAATTTCAAGAACTTTAACTTGAACTTCTTGACCTTCAGTTAGGTAGTCAGACACTTTCTCAACGCGTTTTTCAGCGATTTGAGAGATGTGCACTAGACCATCTTTACCAGGAAGAACCGTTACGAATGCACCAAAGTCAGCTAGACGTGCAACTTTACCAGTGTAGATACGGCCTACTTCAACTTCAGCAGTGATCTCTTCGATACGGCGGATAGCTTCTTTCGCTGCTGCACCTTCAGTTGCTGCAATCTTGATAGTACCGTCGTCTTCGATTTCGATAGTTGTACCAGTCTCTTCAGTTAGAGCACGGATAACTGCACCACCTTTACCGATAACGTCTTTGATCTTCTCTGCGCTGATCTTCATTGTGTGAATGCGAGGAGCGAATTCAGAGATGTCTTCACGAGCACCAGAGATAGCTTCATCCATTACAGATAGGATGTGCTTACGTGCACCTTGAGCTTGGTTAAGCGCAATTTGCATGATCTCTTTAGTGATACCTTCGATCTTGATGTCCATTTGAAGTGCAGTGATACCAGTGTTAGTACCTGCTACTTTAAAGTCCATGTCACCTAGGTGGTCTTCGTCACCAAGGATGTCAGAAAGAACAACGAAGTCGTCGCCTTCTTTAACAAGACCCATTGCGATACCCGCAACAGAAGACTTGATTGGCACACCTGCGTCCATAAGAGCAAGAGAAGTACCACATACAGAAGCCATTGAAGAAGAACCGTTAGATTCTGTGATTTCCGATACAACACGTACTGTGTATGGGAACTCATCAACAGAAGGCATTACTGCTGCGATACCGCGTTTAGCCAGTTTACCGTGACCGATTTCACGACGCTTAGGAGAACCTACAAAACCAGTTTCACCAACACAGTATGGAGGGAAGTTGTAGTGTAGTAGGAAGTGATCTTTACGCTCACCTGTTAGCTCATCGATGATTTGAGCGTCACGCTGCGTACCTAGAGTCGCAGTTACTAGCGCCTGAGTTTCACCACGAGTAAATAGTGAAGAACCGTGAGTACGAGGAAGAACACCAGTACGTACGTCAAGCGCACGAACCATGTCTTTTTCACGACCGTCGATACGTGGGTTACCAGCGATGATGCTGCGACGTACAACTGTCTTCTCTAGATCGTGGAAGATAGTGTGGATTTCTTTTGTGTTTGCTTCTGGATCTTCAGCAAGCAGCACTTCGTTAACTTCACCAGCGATCTCGTGGATGCGGTCGTAACGAGCCATCTTCTCTGTGATTTGGTAAGCTTCAACCAGTTTTGCTTCAGCAAGTTCAGCAATCTTAGTTACAAGCGCAGTGTTCTCTGCTGGAGCAACCCAATCCCAAGCAGGAGTAGCAACTTCAGCTTTGAATTCGTTGATTGCTTTGATCACAGCTTGTTGTTGATCGTGACCGAATACAACAGCAGATAGCATTTCTTCTTCAGTTAGGTTGTCAGCTTCTGATTCAACCATTAGTACTGCAGATTCAGTACCTGCAACAACTAGGTCTAGTTTAGATGTTTCTAGCTCAGTGTTGCTTGGGTTAAGTACTAGTTGACCGTCGATGTGACCAACACGCGCAGCACCGATAGGACCGTTGAACGGAATACCAGAGATAGCTAGCGCAGCAGACGTACCAATCATTGTTGGGATGTCTGGTTGAACGTCTGGGTTCACAGATACTACTGTTGCAATAACTTGTACTTCGTTTTTGAATGCATCTGGGAATAGAGGACGGATTGGACGGTCGATTAGACGAGCCGTTAGCGTTTCGCCTTCAGAAGGACGACCTTCACGCTTGAAGAAACCACCAGGGATTTTACCTGCTGCGTAAGTACGCTCTTGGTAGTTAACTGTTAGAGGGAAGAAGTCTTGACCTTCAACCGCTTCTTTTTTACCAACTACAGAAACAAATACTGCTGTATCGTCCATAGTAACCATTACTGCAGCCGTAGCTTGACGTGCGATAACGCCAGTTTCTAGAGTAACTGTGTGGTTACCGTACTGGAACGTTTTAACAACTGGTTTTTCGAACATTGTTATTCCTTGTTTCCAAGCGCATCGATTGATTTGCTTAGAGAGTATTGATTGATACCCAAGGCATTA
This sequence comes from Vibrio sp. LB10LO1, assembly GCF_010092875.1. Classification (NCBI taxonomy): domain Bacteria; kingdom Pseudomonadati; phylum Pseudomonadota; class Gammaproteobacteria; order Vibrionales; family Vibrionaceae; genus Vibrio; species Vibrio sp. LB10LO1. The sequence goes on along the minus strand of NZ_JAADJW010000016.1, from coordinate 33,303 downwards.
CGAATCGCGACTAGTAAAAACAAACTAATGTGGCGTTCAGTTCACTTTTAATAGTCGCGACCTTTTGGTCGACGTGGTTGACTGTAATGCAATGAGCCTAGTGAAAATCTCTAAACGAGATTTAGCCGCGTGTAGTATAACGGCATAAGTCTGATTTGGCTAAGCTATAGCAGTCAAAATAAGTAACAGGCAACAAAAAAGGGGCATAAAGCCCCTTTTAGACAAACTGCTATGCAGTCGCTGATTAGCGACGTAGGCCTAGACGCTTGATTAGGTCTTGGTAGCGAGCTAGATTTTTACCTTTTAGGTAATCTAGAAGCTTACGACGACGAGAAACCATACGTAGAAGACCACGACGGCTGTGGTGATCGCCTTTGTGTGCTTTGAAGTGACCTTGTAGGTGGTTGATAGAAGCTGTAAGTAGAGCTACTTGAACTTCTGGTGAACCAGTGTCGCCTTCGCCTTGTGCGTATTCTGCAACGATTGCTGCTTTAGTTTCTGCATTCAGAGACATAATTCTCTCCTAATAAGAGTAGGTTTAAAGTTGTAGCAGCCAATCTCTGATTCAGCCGCTACGCGAAGCGCGAATTATAGGGAAGTTTCCTCACCCGCGCAATATAAAAATACCGGCATTATCGCCGGTATTTTCTGGAGCTTAGTGAAGTTACTCTTCGTCGCGGAAAACCACCAAACGTTTTGGTGCCACTTTTCCATCGTCGTTCACTTCAGCAACGCCAATAAACAGCTTATCTTCACCAGAAGTCATGCGAATTGGGGTACCCTCTGGCGCACCCAGTACCTGCACTGGCATACCATGCTGTACTAAGTTAGTTAGCTCAGCATTTAGGTTTACCTCAGGCAAATCTTCAACGGCAGTGTCCATTGGCAACAGCAGTGGATCAAGCAACTCTTTCGGTGCTACTTCATCGCGATGTGCTTGTTCAAGCAACTCATTAAGTTGTTCTAGCGTCACCATTTTTTCGTATGGGTACTTAGCAACACCAGTACGACGAAGCATAGTCACGTGTGCGCCACAGCCAAGCATTTCACCTAGGTCATCAACGATAGTACGGATGTAAGTGCCTTTTGAGCAGTGTACTTCCATCTCAACTTCATCACCTTCAAAACGGTGAAGTACGATTTCGTATACCGTGATCTTGCGAGATTCACGTGGCACTTCGATGCCTTTACGAGCGTACTCGTACAATGGCTTACCTTGGTACTTCAATGCTGAGAACATTGAAGGAACTTGGTCTGATTCACCACGGAACGTATCAATACACGCTTCTAACTTCTCTAGGTTCACATCAATAGGACGCGTCTCTACCACTTCGCCATCAGAGTCAGACGTATCAGTACGCTCACCTAACTTTGCGATTACGCGGTAGCGCTTGTCTGAATCTAACAAGAACTGAGAGAACTTGGTTGCTTCACCTAAGCAGATTGGCAACATGCCCGTCGCTAGTGGGTCCAATGCACCCGTATGACCCGCTTTCTCAGCAAAGTAGATACGCTTTACTTTTTGCAGTGCATCATTGGAAGAAATACCTGTTGGTTTGTCCAACAAGATAACGCCATTAATTGGACGACCTTTACGACGACGAGCCATTACTTTTCCCCTGCCTGATCTTCTTCGCGACCTGAATCTTGCTGTTTACGTTTATCTTCGTTAACAACTTCAGAAACTAGGTTCGACATGCGCATACCTTCTACTAGTGTGTTGTCGTAGTAGAAACGGATTTCAGGCGTTAGACGTAGGCGAATACGCTTACCAAGCATCATACGGATGTGCACTTCGTGCTCACGTAGTGCTGCTAGGCATGATTCTGGTGTTTGCTCACCCACACATAAGAAAGTAACGAATACTTTTGCGTAAGCAAGGTCGCGTGACACTTCTACGTCTGAAATCGTAACCATGCCTAGGCGAGAGTCACGAACTTCACGTTGAAGGATCATCGCAAGTTCTTTTTGCAGCTGCTGTGATACGCGCTGCGTGCGGCTAAATTCTTTTGACATATTCATTCTCTTAAATAGAAAGAATGGGGGGATGGTCAAGCCAGCCCCCCATGGTGTATTCAACAACCAATTACTGTTTGTCTTTCAGACGGTTAGTAATTTTAGTCAATTAGTCTAGAGTACGTTTGATTTCAACGATTTCGAATACTTCGATCTGGTCGCCAACGCGAACGTCGTTGTAGTTCTTAACGCCGATACCACACTCGTAGCCATTCTTAACTTCTTGAACGTCATCTTTAAAGCGACGAAGTGATTCTAGCTCACCTTCGTAGATAACAACGTTGTCGCGTAGAACGCGGATTGGGTTGTTACGCTTAATTAGACCTTCAGTAACCATACAACCAGCGATTGCGCCCAGTTTCGGTGACTTAAATACGTCACGTACTTCAGCAAGACCAATGATCTCTTGCTTGAATTCTGGAGCAAGCATACCGCCCATTGCTTGTTTAACTTCGTCAATCAATTGGTAAATGATTGAGTAGTAACGTAGGTCAACGCTTGCTGCTTCAATCGCACGACGAGCAGATGCATCCGCACGTACGTTAAAGCCAAGGATGATTGCGTTTGAAGCTTCTGCAAGAACTGCGTCAGTCTCAGTAATACCACCAACACCAGAACCAACGATGTTCACTTTAACTTCGTCAGTAGACAGTTTCAGTAGAGAGTCTGCGATTGCTTCTACAGAGCCTTGTACGTCAGCTTTCAGTACTACGTTTAGTTCAGCAACTTCACCAGCAGTCATGTTAGAGAACATGTTTTCTAGTTTAGATTTCTGCTGACGAGCAAGTTTCACTTCACGGAACTTACCAGCACGGTAGTTCGCTACTTCACGCGCTTTACGCTCGTCACGTACGACTGTTGCTTCATCACCTGAAGATGGTACACCTGAAAGACCTAGGATCTCTACAGGGATAGATGGACCAGCTTCTGTGATTTCTTTACCTAGTTCGTCACGCATTGCACGAACACGGCCGTATTCTTGACCACAAAGAACGATATCGCCTTTGTTTAGCGTACCTGATTGAACAAGTACTGTTGCAACTGGACCGCGACCTTTATCTAGACGAGATTCAACAACAACACCAGATGCCATGCCTTCTGCTACAGCTGTAAGCTCTAGAACTTCAGATTGAAGAAGGATTGCTTCTAGAAGACCGTCGATGTTTGTACCCTGTTTAGCAGAGATGTGAACGAACATGTTCTCACCGCCCCATTCCTCAGGGATTACGTCGTATTGAGCTAGCTCATTCTTAACGTTGTCTGGGTTCGCGTCTTCTTTATCGATCTTGTTCACAGCAACAATCAGAGGAACGCCTGCCGCTTTCGCGTGCTGGATCGCTTCAACTGTTTGTGGCATTACGCCATCGTCTGCTGCAACTACAAGAACAACGATATCTGTCGCTTGAGCACCACGAGCACGCATAGCAGTAAACGCCGCGTGTCCAGGAGTATCAAGGAACGTGATCATGCCGTTGTCAGTTTCAACGTGGTAAGCACCGATGTGCTGTGTGATACCACCCGCTTCGCCTGAAGCAACGTGAGTACGACGGATGTAATCAAGTGTTGACGTTTTACCGTGGTCAACGTGACCCATGATTGTTACTACTGGAGCGCGTGGTACTGCTTCTGCGTTTGTATCACGATCAGATAGTACTGCTTCTTCCAGTTCGTTCTCTTTACGAAGAACTACCTTGTGACCCATTTCTTCAGCAACAAGTTGTGCTGTTTCTTGGTCGATCACTTGGTTGATAGTCGCCATAGCGCCCATCTTCATCATTACTTTGATAACTTCTGTCGCTTTAACCGACATCTTGTTAGCAAGTTCAGAAAGAACGATTGTCTCACCGATTACTACGTCTTGTTTTGCTACAGTCGCAGACTTATCGAAACCGTGTTGCATTGAAGTTGGCTTAGCAAGTTTGCCTTTGTTACGGCCTTTGCCACCACGTTGGTTACGACCACCGCGTGATTGCTCTTCTTTTGCTGGTTTCTTCTTCTTACGACGAGCACCACCTTCTTCTTTACGGTCAGCTGCATCTTCAGCTTCACGAGCGTAACGAGAAGTAGTTACGTGGTAGTCAGAGTTTTCAAGCTCTTTCTTTTTAGTCTCTTCTTCAGACCAACGAGCTTCGTTCTCTTCTGCAAGTTTACGAGCTTCTTCAACTAGCTTAGCCGCTTCTTGCTCAGCTTTACGTTGGGCTTCTTCTTCCTGACGACGCTTTAGCTCGTCAGCTTCTTTCTTCGCTTGCGTATTAGCATCCGCGTTTTTTGCATTCATTTCTTTCTTAGCCTTATCAGCTTGTGCGCGTTTTGCCTTTTCTTCAGCTTCACGTTTTGCATCCGCTTCACGTTTCGCTTTCTCATCGGCTTCGCGCTGTGCTTTCTCTGCAGCTTCACGTTTGGCTTGTTCTTCAGCCTCACGCTTCGCAAGCTCTTCAGCTTCACGTTTTGCTGCTTCCTCAGCCTCACGTTTTGCGTCGTCTTCGATAGTGCTGCGCTTCACATATGTGCGCTTCTTACGCACTTCTACTTGAACATCCTTACTTTTGCCGCCACCTGCTGCAACACTTAGCGTGCTACGAGTCTTACGTTGAAGCGTCAGTCTAGTAGGTTCAGATTCGCCCGACTTATCGCCGTGCTCTTTCTTCAGGTGAGAGAGAAGCTTTTGCTTCTCTTCATCCGATACATGGTCAGAACTCGCTTTGTTCATGCCAGCGTCAGCAAGTTGTTCCATTAAGCGGTCGACTGGAGTACCAATCTCTTCACTCAGAGCTTTAACTGTTAATTGTGTCATGCCGCTTCCTCCTTGCTGATATTATGCTTCTTCGCCGAACCAACAGATGTTACGTGCAGCCATGATAAGCTCACCTGCGCGTTCTTCTGTCAGGCCTTCAATACCTTCTAAATCGTCGATACCTTGGTCGGCTAGATCTTCTAGTGTTGCTACACCTTTTGCTGCCAACTTGAATGCCATCTCACGCTCTAGACCTTCAAGGCCTAGTAGGTCTTCAGCAGGTTCTAGACCTTCAAAAGACTCTTCTTGCGCTAGGGCAATTGTCGTTAGTGCGTCTTTCGCACGGCTACGAAGTTCTTCTACAAGCTCTTCGTTTAGGCCGTCTACGTCTAGCAGTTCATTAACTGGAACGTATGCGATTTCTTCTAGCGTTGAGAAACCTTCCTCAACAAGCAGTTGAGCGAAGTCTTCTTCAATGTCTAGGTACTTCATGAAGTTTTCGATAGACGCTTGAGACTCTTCAGCGTGTTTCTTCTGAAGATCTGCCACAGTCATTACGTTCAGTTCCCAACCCGTTAGTTGAGATGCTAGACGTACGTTTTGACCGTTACGACCGATAGCTTGCGCTAGGTTGTCAGCTTCAACAGCGATGTCCATTGAGTGTGCATCTTCATCAACGATGATAGAAGCAACATCAGCTGGTGCCATTGCGTTGATAACGAATTGAGCTGGGTTATCGTCCCAAAGAACGATATCGATACGCTCACCACCAAGCTCACCAGATACTGCTTGTACACGTGCACCACGCATACCAACACACGCACCTACAGGGTCGATACGCTTGTCGTTTGTTTTAACAGCGATCTTAGCGCGAGAACCTGGATCACGTGCAGCGCCTTTAAGTTCGATGATTTCTTCAGCGATCTCTGGCACTTCTACACGGAACAGTTCAGCCAGCATTTCTGGCTTAGAACGAGTGATGAACAGTTGGAAACCACGCGCTTCAGGAGCAACTTTGTACAGAAGACCACGAACACGGTCACCTGGACGGAAGTTTTCACGAGGAAGTTGGTCATCACGTAGGATTACCGCTTCTGCGTTGTTACCAAGATCAAGTACAACCGTCTCGCGGTTTACTTTCTTAACAACACCAGTGATCAAATCACCTTCGTTGTCGATGAACTGTTCTACGATTTGCGCACGCTCAGCTTCACGGACTTTTTGTACGATAACTTGCTTAGCAGTTTGCGTCGTAATACGGTCGAATGTAACCGATGGGATATCGTCTTCTACGAAATCACCTAGTTGAATGTCTGCATCTTCGTATTGTGCAGCTTCTAGAGAGATTTCTTTTGTTGGGTTTTCAACATCTTCTACAACCAACCAACGGCGGAATGTTTCAAACTCACCCGTTTTACGGTCGATAGCTACGCGTACATCGATTTCGATTTCGTACTTTTTCTTTGTAGAAGTTGCTAGAGCAATCTCAAGAGCCTCAAAGATACGCTCACGAGGTACCGCTTTTTCGTTCGATACCGCTTCTGCTACCGCTAAAATTTCTTTACTCATTGTATTTAGCCTCTAAGCTTCAAATTTTTTAGGGAACTAAAATTTAGGGATCAGGTTAGCTTTTGAAATGTTACTTAGAGCAAACTCTTCTTGTTGCCCTTCACAAGTAACTGCAATTGTCTCACCATCAACGCTGTGGATAATACCTTTCCATTTACGACGGTTTGCAACAGCCATTTTCAATACGATGCTGACCTCGTGACCAATAAATTGCTCGTAATGTGCTGCTTTGAAAAGTGGTCTTTCTAAGCCTGGAGAAGAAACTTCTAGGCTGTAAGCAACAGAAATTGGATCTTCAACGTCTAATACTGCACTTACCTGATGGCTAACTTCTGCACAGGCATCTACGTTGATACCATTTTCATGGTCGATGTAGATACGCAACGTTGAGTGCGCACCCGCACGAATAAATTCTAATCCAACCAACTCGTAGCCTGTTGCTTCTACAGGAGCTTCAAGCATTTCAGTAAGTTGTCTTTCTAAACCAGTCATTTGAACCACTCCAGAAACAAAAAAAGGGCTCAGAGCCCAATCAAAAAACCAAGCAGTGATCCGAGTTAAATTACAAAAACTCAGATAACAAAAAACCCCGAAAGTCGGGGTTTTATGCTGCTGGACCCTGATACGTTAAGAATAGCCAAAAACTGCTTTTCTTAACTCACAGTGTGGTTAGCACTGTGCAAACTTGCCAATCGAATCATTCTTTCCAAATGAAAGAAGAGATTGGTTGCGGGGGCCGGATTTGAACCGACGACCTTCGGGTTATGAGCCCGACGAGCTACCAAGCTGCTCCACCCCGCGTCCGACTTGCTGAGCATTATACGCTCAACCAAGTGATTTACAAGTTTGTAAATTCATGGTGCCGAGAGAGGGACTCGAACCCTCACACCTAAGGCACTAGCACCTCATGCTAGCGTGTCTACCAATTTCACCATCTCGGCTACATAAACCTTTACAGCTTATTGTGGAATTTCATCACCTGTTGGTGCTGGAACTTCACTTGCTGCATCTTTAACTTGTTCTACAACTGGTTGACCTAGTGTTGGATCTACCCATTGTGACTCAGTCTTGTGCGTAGACATACGACCAAGTAGCAAGCTAACGATAAAAAATACGGTTGCTAAAATAGCAGTTGTTCGGGTTAAGAAATTACCTGAGCCGCTTGCACCAAACACTGTGTTTGAAGCACCTGCACCGAACGAGGCTCCCATATCTGCGCCTTTACCTTGTTGAATCAACACAAGGCCAATCACACCAAGCGCCGCCAACAGGTAAATCACAAGTAGAACTGAAAACATTTTTTTCCACCTATGTTCCAAATTGTTGAGCCAGCGCCGTTCAAAAACAATCGTGTTTATTTATGAACAAGGCTAGCGACCTCCTAACGGGAGGCGGAGCAATACTAGCGAAAGCCAGTAACGCTGACAAGGGAAAATTAGTAAAAAGTCACCACCAACGCATTAAGCGCTCAAAAAAAGGGCAAAAGTTGCCCTTTCCTCTCGCAAAATGGGTTAAAGCAATGATTAACAACTTGCTTTTACAGCTTCTGCAATCTTAAGCGCAGAGCTTTGAACAAGTTCCGCATCTTCACCTTCCACCATTACACGAATAAGTGGTTCAGTGCCTGATTTACGTAGTAATACTCGGCCTTTGTCACCCAACTCTACTTCTACTTCTGCAACTGAGTCTAGCACTGCTTGCGCTTCAAGTGGGTTGCTTTCACCAGCAAAGCGTACGTTCTCTAACACTTGTGGGTAAAGCGTCATACCTTGAGACAGGTCGTGCAATGTCATTTCGCTACCGACAACAGAAGCAAGCACTTGCAACGCAGCTACGATAGCGTCACCAGTAGTCACTTTATCTAGCAAGATAACGTGACCTGAGTTTTCAGCACCGATCTTCCAACCTTTAGCAAGTAGTTGCTCCATCACGTAACGGTCGCCAACCGCAGCACGTACGAACGGAATACCCAATTGCTTCAGGCCATTTTCCATACCTAGGTTAGTCATTAGCGTACCAACGACACCGCCTTTTAATTCGCCGCGACGCAGTGCATCACGAGCGATGATGTAAGCAATTTGGTCACCATCGATCTTGTTGCCCAAATGGTCAACCATGATGATACGGTCACCGTCACCATCGAACGCAAGGCCTAGGTGAGCTTGCTCTTCTACAACACGTTTTTGTAATGCGCGGACGTCTGTCGCACCGACTTCAGCATTGATGTTAGTACCGTTTGGCTCAACGCCCATAGCAACAACGTCAGCACCTAGCTCTTTAAATACGTTAGGAGCGATGTGGTAAGTAGCACCATGGGCACAATCAACCACAATCTTCACGTTCGCTAGGCTAAGATCTGATGGGAAGGTGCTCTTACAAAACTCGATGTAACGACCAGCAGCGTCGTTCAGACGTGTTGCTTTACCAAGCTCAGCTGACTCCACACATTCAATGTCTTTATCTAGCTCAGCTTCAATAGCAAGCTCGATATCATCCGGAAGCTTAGTACCCTCAGATGAGAAGAACTTGATGCCGTTATCATAGTATGGGTTGTGAGAAGCTGAAATAACGATGCCCGCTTCCGCTCGGAAGGTTTGCGTTAGGTAAGCAACCGCTGGGGTTGGCATTGGACCAGTAAAGGTTGCTTTCAGGCCAGCAGCGGCAAGACCGGCTTCAAGAGCAGATTCAAGCATGTAACCAGAGATACGCGTATCTTTACCGATGATAACTTTTTTTGTGCCTTGTTTCGCTAGTACACGACCAGCTGCCCAGCCAAGCTTCAGTACAAAATCTGGAGTAATTGGGTATTGTCCAACTTTACCGCGTACGCCATCAGTACCGAAATAACGTCTTTTATCAGACATAAAACTTTCCTTAATTCTTTTAGATATTTTTGTTCGTCATCTCAACCACTTTCATTGCTTCAATGGTTTCTTCAAAGTCATGAACTCGAATAATTTGCGCGCCTTTCATCGCCGCGATAGTCGCACAGACGACACTCGCATTGGTGCAGTCAGCCGCTGGCTTATCTAACAGATTGAAAATCATAGATTTACGCGACATACCGGCAAGGATTGGTAAGCCAAATTCATGGAATTTCTCAAGATGAGCGAGCATATGATAATTGTGTTCTATGGTTTTGCCAAAACCAAAACCTGGGTCAAGGATAAGTTGAGACTTATCGATACCCACAGCCTCACAAGCAGCAATTCGTTCTTGAAGGAATGCAGAGACATCCTCCATCAGATCATCGTATTGAGGATTGGCTTGCATCGTACGTGGCTGGCCTTTCATGTGCATCAGGCAAATTGGCAAGTTAGCTTCTGCTGCTACCTCTAATGCTCCCGGCTCTTGAAGCGCACGAACATCGTTAATGAGGTCTGCACCAGCAGCAACCGCTTGGCGCATCACTTCAGCTTTACTGGTATCAACAGAAATCCAAACATCGTGCTTATCACGTATCGCTTGGATAACAGGAATCACACGTTGCAGTTCTTCTTCTAATTCAACATCAGGGGCACCTGGTCGTGTTGATTCACCACCGATATCGATGATGCTCACACCAGCGGCGATCATTTTTTCAACTTGAGCAAGCGCTAATTCAAGTGAGTTAAATTTACCACCATCAGAAAATGAGTCAGGCGTGACATTGAGGATTGCCATAACATGAGGGCGAGAAAGATCGAGAGATTTGTTGTTTGCTTTAATAATCATAGCGTTAATAATCACAACAGATACAAAAACCCCGAGCTTAACTCGGGGTTTGTTATCAAAGGCTACTCTTTATTCAGAGTCTTTCTTTTCTGGCGCTTCGCTTGAAGTCGCTTCTTGAGACGTTGATTGCTCTACAGGTTTTGTAGGCTCAACCGGCTTCTCTTCTGCTTTTACTTCAGGCTTCGCTTGAGGCTTATCGTTATCTTCTGGTTTGTTTGGCTTGTCGCCCCAACCAGCAGGTTCACGGATCTCAGCTTTACGCTCCATTAGGTCATCAATCTGGCCAGCATCAATGGTCTCATACTTCATTAGCGCATCTTTCATCGCATGCATGATGTCCATGTTATCTTCCAAGATTTTCTTCGCACGGTCATAGTTGCGGTCGATGATCTTACGAACTTCGTCGTCGATCAGCTTCGCTGTGTCATCAGACATGTGTTTAGTCTGAGTCACACTACGGCCAAGGAACACTTCACCTTCTTCTTCCGCATACAGTAGCGGACCAAGTTTCTCAGAGAAGCCCCACTGCGTAACCATCTTACGAGCGATGTCTGTTGCACGTTCTATATCGTTCGATGCACCTGTCGATACTTTGTCAGCACCGTAGATCAGCTCTTCCGCTAGACGACCACCGTACAAGCTAGAAACCATTGATTCTAGGTGTTGGCGAGACATACTCACACGGTCTTGCTCAGGTAGGTACATAGTCACACCCAATGCACGACCACGTGGAATGATAGACACTTTGTACACTGGATCGTGTTCCGGAACTAAGCGACCAACAATTGCGTGACCCGCTTCGTGGTATGCTGTTGATTCTTTCACTTCTTCAGACATCACCATTGAACGGCGCTCTGCACCCATCATGATTTTGTCTTTCGCCAGTTCAAACTCAACCATAGAAACGTTGCGCTTGTTGCCGCGTGCAGCGAATAGTGCCGCTTCGTTAACTAAGTTTGCTAGGTCTGCACCAGAGAAACCTGGAGTACCACGTGCAATTAGAGATGGCTCTACGTCACCCGCTAGAGGCACTTTACGCATGTGTACTTTAAGAATTTGCTCACGACCACGTACGTCAGGAAGACCAACAACGACTTGGCGGTCAAAACGGCCAGGACGCAAAAGCGCAGGGTCAAGTACGTCAGGACGGTTAGTCGCGGCGATAACGATGATACCTTCGTTACCTTCAAAACCATCCATCTCTACAAGCATTTGGTTTAGTGTCTGTTCACGTTCATCGTGACCACCACCAACACCTGCACCACGTTGACGACCAACCGCATCGATCTCATCGATGAAGATGATACAAGGTGCCGCTTTCTTCGCTTGTTCAAACATGTCACGTACACGAGATGCACCAACACCTACGAACATTTCTACGAAGTCAGAACCAGAGATAGTAAAGAACGGTACTTTTGCTTCACCGGCAATGGCCTTCGCTAAAAGCGTTTTACCAGTACCAGGAGGACCAACCATTAGAACACCAGTTGGAATCTTACCGCCCAGTTTTTGGAAGCGGCTTGGATCACGCAGGTAGTCCACCAATTCTTTTACGTCTTCTTTTGCTTCATCACAACCTGCAACGTCAGCAAAAGTAGTCTTGATCTGCTCTTCGCTCATCATACGAGCTTTGCTCTTACCGAAAGACATAGCGCCTTTACCGCCGCCGCCTTGCATTTGACGCATGAAGAAAATCCATACACCAATCAGTAAGATCATTGGGAACCAAGAAATGAAAATAGTGCCTAGCAGGCTCTGCTCTTCAGGAGGCGTACCTTGCACTTTCACGTTTTGATTAATTAGGTCATCTAGAAGCTTTTGGTCATACACAGGCATGTAAGTAACCATTTTGGCACCGCCGCCGCGACGAACAAAGCTAATCTCACCGTCTTTAAAAGTTGCTTCTTGAATCTGGCCTTGGCCAACTTCCTGTACAAACGTGGTGTAATCCACGGTTCTGCCATTGCTTTCTCCAGGGCCAAAGCTCTGGAATACCGACATCAATACGACAGCGATAACAAGCCACAGAATTAAATTTTTTGCCATGTCACTCAAGGTGTCAGCCTCTCGATAACTAATTGTAATTAAAGGTAGGGTACTACAGTTCATTACCTGTAGCTATAGTGTTAACCATGCTCTAAACGAGCGAAATAGTTAACCTTTGTAACCAGTGGCTACAACAAAGACTTCTCGTGAGCGAGCTCGCGATGAGTCTGGTTTTCTGATTTTTACGACTTTAAACATGTCTCGGACTTCTTTCACAAATTGATCGAAGCCTTCACCCTGGAAAACCTTTACGACAAAGCTACCATTAGGTGCTAGAACTTGTCGACACATATCTAAAGCCAATTCAACTAAATACATAGCTCGTGGCTGATCTACAGAATTATTACCAGCAATGTTAGGCGCCATGTCAGACATTACTACGTCCACCATTGAAGGTTGGATTCTTTCTAACAGAGCATCTAATACTGCCTCGTCACGAAAGTCACCTTGTAGGAAGCTTACGCCAGCGATTGGATCCATAGGCAATAAGTCACATGCAATGATTTGACCTTCTTCACCTATTATCTTAGCAGCATATTGAGACCATCCACCTGGAGCGGCGCCTAAATCGACGACAGTCATCCCAGATTTCAACAATTTATCTTTTGTTTGGATCTCTTCAATTTTGAAGTAAGCACGAGAACGGTAGCCTTTTTTACGAGCTTCGTTTGCGTATTTATCATCAAAGTGTTCTTTCAACCAACGACCAGAACTAGCCGAATGTTTTTGTTTACTCATTTTAATCCCAACAAGGCGTAATTAGGAGCTATTGTTTTAATAGGCTCAACCTATTACTCAATAAATTATAGTCTTCAGCAATAGATGGCGTTAAAATAGCTTTTTTCAACCCTTATTTTAAAGAAAATTGGCCGCGTAATGAACCTAAGCACCAAACAAAAGCAGCACCTAAAAGGCCTGGCTCACAGTTTAAAACCTGTTGTGCTAATGGGCGCAAATGGACTTACAGAAGCCGTGCTAGCAGAAATTGAAATCGCTCTTGACCACCACGAACTGATCAAAATTAAAGTTGCATCAGAAGACCGTGAGACAAAACAGCTGATCATCGACGCTATCGTACGTGAGACGGGCGCTGAAAAAGTTCAGACAATTGGTAAAGTACTTGTGCTATACCGCCAGTCTGAAGAGCGTAAAATCGAAATCCCACGTAAGTAACCCCTACTCACGCAGCGGAAGAAGAAAAGGTCGCCATGGGCGACCTTTTTTGCATCTACTGTTTATATCAGCGAATAGACAGCATCGCCTAATTAGATGTACTCAACGCTGTCAATTTCGAAGTCTTTCGCACCACCAGGGGTTTGAATAACCACTTCGTCACCTTCCATCTTACCGATCAGGCCACGAGCAATTGGAGAACTGATTGAGATACGACCTGCTTTAATATCTGCTTCGTCGTCACCCACGATTTGGTAGGTTTTCTCTTCTTCCGTATCACAATCAATCAGAGTTACGGTTGAGCCAAAAATCACCTTACCAGTGTTGTCCATCGATGTTACGTCAATTACTTGAGCGACAGACAGTTTGTATTCAATGTCACGAATTTGTGCTTCACAGATACCCTGCTCTTCACGAGCTGCGTGGTATTCAGCGTTTTCTTTCAAGTCGCCTAGTTCACGCGCTTCTGCGATTGCTTCTGAAATTTGCGGGCGAAGCTTTAGTAGACGATCAAGCTCGGTACGTAGCAATTGTTCGCCACGTAGTGTCATTGGAACTTTTTCCATTATATAACCTCAAGGCCAAAGGTGTCTTTGGACAAAAAAAGCCTACCCAATCATGATGATTGGGTAGTACGTTCAAAGATTCTGTTTTGATTAGTTTAAACAAACTGGGGTATGAAATCACCCTAATTCGATTTTGCCATCCAGTTGTGTGCGTAATACCTTGCCATCAATGGCTTTTAGATTTAACCATCATCGCAGTTTATTGAAAAACAACACTGTTCATTACACTAAAAACATCAAAAAAGATAAAAACAAATCAATGTCAGGCCAATGTCATCTCGAAACAAACCACTATTTAACAACAACTTACAAAACAAAAGCAAACAATTGAACACTGTTCATTAGTTGGATTTATATCATTTTACTAACTCATAAGGAAACTTTAGCAGTAAAACATGTCCGGCAAGTTGTTACGTCATCGGTTTTTCGAATGTGGGCGATTCTCACGAATGAAACCATACGCATAACGATAACTTGTGAGAGATAACCTCTCCCCCATAAAACAATGATTATGGACAGCTAACTAGGACAAATAAGATGAAAAAGACTCTAATTGCTCTTTCTGTATCTGCAGCAGCTATGGCAACTGGCGTTAACGCAGCTGAGCTTTACAACCAAGACGGTACTTCTCTAGAAATGGGCGGCCGTGCTGAAGCACGTCTATCTATGAAAGATGGCGATGTAGCGGACAACTCTCGTATCCGTCTAAACTTCCTTGGTACTCAAGCAATCAACGACAACCTATACGGTGTTGGTTTCTGGGAAGGTGAGTTCACTACAGCTGAAAACGGCGGCGTAGACGGCAACAGCAATCTAGACACTCGTTACGCATACGCTGGTCTTGGCGGTGCTTTCGGTGAAATGACTTACGGTAAAAACGACGGTGCACTAGGCGTTATTACTGACTTCACAGATATCATGGCTTACCACGGTAACTCTGCTGCTGACAAACTAGCTGCAGCTGACCGTTCTGACAACATGTTCTCTTACAAAGGTCAATTCGAAAACCTAGCAGTTAAAGCTAGCTACCGTTTTGCTGACCGTGTAGAAGACAACGGCGAATACAAAGACAACGGCGAAGATGGCTACTCTCTATCTGCAATCTACACACTAGGCGACACTGGTCTTGACCTAGGTGCTGGTTACGCAGATCAAGCTGACGCTAACGAATACATGCTTGCTGCTTCTTACACTATGAGCGACCTATACTTCGCTGGTGTATTCACTGACGGTGAAAAAGAAGCAACATTCAAGAACACTGTAGATTACACAGGTTACGAACTAGCAGGTGCTTACACTCTAGGTCAAACTGTGTTCACTTCTACATACAACAACGCAGAAACTAACGGCGAAACGTCTGCCAACAACTTCGCTGTTGACGCGTCTTACTACTTCAAGCCTAACTTCCGTGGCTACGTATCGTACAACTTCAACCTAATTGATGCTGGCGATTCAATGGGCTCAACTACTGCTTCTAACTACAAAGCTACTAAAGCTGACGCAGAAGACGAGCTAGCTCTAGGTCTACGTTACGACTTCTAATTCAGTCTTACGACTTGAAGATAAAATGCCCGCACAACGCGGGCATTTTTTATATCCAGAATTCTGCAATTTTTCGGTATATACTCAATTGCATAACTAACCTCACGAACTGTCATTATGCGCTTACGTTGGTCTTTATTACTTTTTTCTAGTCTCGTCCCACTCACATCAATGGCCTATCCTCATCAAGAGGTTTTGCCAGAAGGCTCTCGTGTCAGCTTGATTGCTGAAAAACTCAATGACCAAAGTGAGCTAACTGGTATTCATCCAACCGATCAGTATTTCCCACCAGCCAGCACGCTAAAAGTCGTCACTGCATTAGCGGCAAAACTTGAACTTGGAAACAGCTTTGCGTTTCGCACCACCTTAGAGAGCTCAAACTCAGATGCGGTACTTACTTTTTCTGGAGATCCAACGTTACTGACTCAAGATCTAAAAACCATGCTGACACGAGCCAAGAAAAATGGTTTGAATCAAATCAAAGGCGACCTTTGGCTAGATAACAGCGCTTTTACTGGTTATAACCGTGCTGTAGGTTGGCCATGGGATATTCTGGGGGTTTGCTACAGTGCTCCAGCTTCTGCTATTACGTTGAATGATAACTGTGTCCAAGCTTCTATCTACACGCAGAAAAATGGTTCTACTCGCGTCTACGTCCCAGAACATCAACCAATAAACGTAAAAACCAGTGTTCAAACCGTCTCTAGAAGCGTTCAGAAGAGCCGTCACTGTGATTTAGACCTAATAGCTAACCCAGACAACCAATACGAACTGACTGGCTGTCTGGTTGACCGAGGCGACAAACCGCTTCCTCTTAAATTTGCTGTGCAAGATCCTGAACGCTATACCAGCCAAAAAGTACAAAAGTTACTCAAGCAAGTTGGTATCTCATTAAAAGGCAATATTAGAATTGGTAAAGCACCAGAAAAGCAGCGTAAGTTGCTTGCTGTACATAAGTCTAAACCGTTGCCACAACTTTTAGACCAAATGCTCAAACGCTCTGACAACTTGATTGCAGATACGCTGACTAAAACCCTTGGTGCGAAGTTTTTTGTTCAACCGGGAAGCTTTACTAACGGTACAGAAGCCATCAAACAAATCATCTTTGCGAATACCGGTGTCGATATTCGTAATGCAAGACTGGAAGACGGCTCTGGCTTATCACGCAATAACCGAATTTCAGCCACTTCTATGGCGGCCATTTTGCGTTACATTTGGCAGCATGAGAAGGAGCTTAACCTGATCGCAATTATGCCGAAGTCTGGTGAGTCGGGCACTTTGCAATACCGTAAAAGTATGCGCAAAGCGCCGATCAAAGGTCAGTTGATAGCGAAGAGCGGTTCGCTGTACGGAACCTATAACATGGCAGGCTATGGATTAGATAAGAACGGAAAACCAAATACTTTATTTGTTCAGTTTGTATCGGACTACTTTCCAGAAAAGAGGGACGATAACAAGCCTGTCGTCCCCCCTATTACGCAGTTTGAGAAGTTGTTCTACCAAGACATTGTGAGTTTCAGTCAGGCAATGCCTAAGAAGTAGTTCACCACGGTAAAGTAGATCCACATCCCTGAAATATCGACAATCGATGCTAAGACTGGGCTCACCAAAACGGCTGGGTCCAGTTTACAAGCTCGAGCAATAATAGGAAGTAATCCGCCTAGCGTGGTTGAAATGGTCACCTGAATAAACAACGCGACGGCAATCGCCAACGCGATATCCTCAATCGCAAAGCCTCCTGTCGATTGCCCCCCACTGAATAACATGATGCGGCCGACCATCACGATAGCAATCGCTAACGCGATAAACAGAGCTACGCGGCTTTCTTTCCACAAAACCTCCAACCATTGGCGCTTCTTAAGCTCTCCTGTTGCAAGAGCACGAATCACCAAAGTTGCGGCTTGAGTTCCTGTATTGCCACCAGCGGCTGCGATCACCGGCATGTAAACCGCCAGCAAAACGAGTTGGCTCAATGTGTCTTCATATTGAGCGATGATTAAGCCAGACACAATCCCAAGCAATGCAAGTGCAATGATCCAGCCAATACGCTGCTTCACATGCCCTAGCACGCTCGTAGAAAGATAACCGTCTGGTGTATCAACCTCAGACATATGCAGACCTAACTGGTGAGCATAGTGACGAGCACGTTTGTCATGCCCAGCTTGTTCAAGTTGAGCAATCAAGCTATTTACATAGCCAACTGAACAGTGCTGCAAAATACCAACCGCCTCATCGATAGGCATAATGGTGAGTAAATGCAGTTGCTGCTCTTGCTCGTATCGCAAAAACGCATTACGAGCGGCACCAATTTCTACTTCAGAAAAGTTTGGTGTTGTTTCAATAAAAGTGTTGTTCATTACCGTCATGGCGAATCTCCCGATTGGCATTGGTAACGACCATCGACAACGCACGCAAAAAGCCTTCAGCACAGTCCATACGTGTATTAGAAACACTGGATGTGCGAAAACATCAATGCCAAAGCACTGTCTATTCAGAATTTATGAAAGGAAATAACAAGAAGGAAAAATTAGAAAAGATGCCTCACCACTCAGGTAAGGCGGAGATCGCCAATACCGAAGCGGGTTATTTCGCTCCCTTAATCTTACTCACCCAACAACTGGGAGGATGGTCGGTATTGTTCATGTAAATCTCCGATAAAGCTGCTCACCTAGCAGCGCGCGTATAGTAGCAAAAATGCGTCACTTTTACAGTCAATCTCTTGTGGATTCACCAAATTTTCATACAAAAAAAGCGCCCAGTGGGCGCTTTCATTTTGAGCAGTTATGGATTACTTGATAGTAATACGTGCGAATTTACGTTTACCTACTTGGAATACGTAAGTGCCTACTTCAGGAGCAAACTTCGCATCAGCAACTTTCTCGCCTTCAATCTTAGCAGCACCTTGCTTAACCATGCGCATTGCTTCAGAAGTTGAAGCACATAGACCCGCTTCTTTCAGTAGGTTTGCTACTGGCGTGCCGGCCTCAAAATCAAACTCTGGCATTTCGTCAGGAATTTGGTTTTTCGCGAAACGGTTAACGAACTCTTGCTCTGCTGCATCTGCATCCGCTTCACTGTGGAAACGAGCAATGATTTCTTTCGCTAGCAGAACTTTGATATCGCGAGGGTTTTTACCTGCTTCTACGTCAGCTTTAAACTGTGCAATTTCTTCCAGAGGACGGAAAGACAGTAGCTCGTAGTAGCTCCACATTAGAACGTCAGAAATAGACATGATCTTACCAAACATTTCGCTTGGAGCTTCGCTGATACCAATGTAGTTACCAGAAGACTTAGACATCTTCTTCTCACCATCTAGACCTACTAGAAGCGGCATCATCAGTACAACTTGAGGCTTTTGACCGTGAGATTTTTGCAGTTCACGACCCATCAGTAGGTTGAACTTCTGGTCAGTACCACCAAGCTCAACGTCCGTTTCCATTGCTACTGAGTCCCAACCTTGAAGTAGTGGGTACATGAACTCATGAATAGCGATTGGCTGGCCACCAGCGTAACGCTTTTTAAAGTCATCACGTTCTAGCATACGAGCAACGGTTTGGTTCGCTGCAAGGCGAATCATACCTTCTGCGCCAAGCTCAGATAGCCACTCAGAGTTGAACTGAATTTTTGTCTTAGCTGGATCTAGGATTTTGAACACCTGCTCTTTGTACGTTTCAGCGTTACGCAGAACATCTTCACGGCTTAGCGGTGGACGAGTTGAGTTCTTACCTGTTGGGTCACCAACCATTGCAGTGAAGTCACCGATTAGGAACGTCACTTCATGACCTAGTTCTTGGAACAAGCGAAGCTTATTGAAAATAACCGTATGGCCTAGGTGAATGTCAGGTGCTGTTGGATCGGCGCCCAATTTAATACGTAGAGGACGACCTTCTTTTAGTTTTGCGATCAGCTCTTCTTCTGGAATCAGCTCTTCAACACCGCGCTTAATCTCGGCTAATGCAGCTTCAATGCTCGCCATTCTTGTTCACTCCCACAGATTTGGCAAAAATATAATAGCTGAACATCTTACTTGAATAGCGATGCATTTTGAAACACGTTAGACTAGGTAGTTGTCAATTTTTACGTTTAATTTAGTAATCAAGTACCTCATGCATTCGATTTTTGTCCGACTACCGCTCTTGCACAAAGTACTGATCGGTTTTTTTAGTGCGCTGATCATCGTCGCGCTGTTTTTCTTACCCGATCCGCAAGACCTCGATCCACAGCAAAGCCGACTCAAAGTCGGTGAGCATTACTCGGTACCGATTTCTGTGGAATCACCCGAGCGCAGCACTTCTTCTACTCTTCCTTCTGTTTTGCGCTGGGAAACATACAAAGTCAAAAATGGTGAAAGTGCCGCTGTACTTTTCAACCGCGTCGGTTTATCTCCTCGCCTTCTGCATGAACTGATTACTTCAGATAAAGAAATCAAAGAGCAACTCACTCGACTGCGTCCTGGCGACAGGCTGCAATTTGGCTTTGATGAAAATAACGACTTTATTCAACTAAAACGCACACTCAATGCCTTCGAAACGTTCCGCATTAAACTGCAAGGTGGCAAATACGTTTCTGAAGTGGACAAAAAAGAAGTCGATTACCAATATAACTACGCTGAAGCAACAATCAAATCCAACTTCTGGAATGCGGGGATTTCATCCGGTTTGAATGCAAACCAAATTATGGAACTGGCGGGAATTTTTGGTTGGGATATCGACTTTGCTTTGGACATTCGTAAAAACGATACCTTCCGCGTGCTTTACCAAGAAGAAGTGGTTGAAGGCGAAGTGATTGGACGCGGAAAAATCATTGCTGCAATCTTTAACAACCAAGGTGACACCTTTACCGCAATCTTAGATGAGAAGAGCGGTAAGTACTACGATGAAAATGGCCGAGCGATGAAGAAAGCCTTCTTACGAGCACCTTTGGATTTCCGTCGTGTTACCTCTAACTTTAATCCTCGTCGCTTACACCCAGTTACCGGGAGAGTTCGCCCTCACAGAGGTACCGATTATGCCGCGCCTGTAGGCACACCAATTTGGGCTGCGGGTAATGGTGTTGTGCAAAAATCAGCGTACAACAAATTCAATGGTAACTACGTGTTTATTAAACACAGCAATACCTACATTACTAAATACTTACACTTAACTAAGCGAACAGTAAAAACGGGACAACGCGTTAAGCAAGGTCAAACCATCGGTACGTTGGGTGGTACTGGCCGTGTAACTGGTCCACACTTGCACTACGAATTCTTGGTTAACGGCGTTCATAAAAACCCAAGAACGGTAAACTTACCGCAGTCGAAATCTCTGACCGGTAAAGCAAAACAAACCTTCTTGGCGAACGCAAAGATCAGTATGGCTAAGCTGGATCGCTACAGTAAATTACTCGCGATGAAGTAGCTAAAACGATTTAAATTGAACAATGACAAAGAGGCAGCCTACGCTGCCTCTTTTGTTTCGGAGTCTGGTTCATCAATATTGTGTTCATGGCCAAGCATCAACAGACACGGTGTCAGCACCAAGGTCAGCACCGTCGCAAAAGCCAAACCACCCGCAACGGCCGTAGCCAATTGAGACCACCACTGCGTGCTTGGCGCACCAAATTCAATCTTCTGGTTAACTAAGTCGATGTTCATCTCTAACACCATTGGCAGCAAGCCCAGGATAGTAGTGACAGTGGTCAGTAACACTGGACGCAGGCGTTGTACGCCCGTACGCAGAATTGCTTCTGATTTTTCTAACCCACGCTTGCGCATTTGGTTATAGGTATCAATTAATACGATATTGTTGTTCACCACAATACCAGCCAATGCGATCACACCAATACCCGACATAATAATACCGAAAGGCTTCTGGAAAATAAGCAAGCCAGCAAACACGCCAACGGTAGAAAACAGCACAGCGCTTAAAATCAAAAAGGCTTGGTAGAAGCTGTTGAATTGAGTAATCAGAATCAAAGCCATCACGCCAAGTGCAACCATGAAAGCACTTTGTAAAAACGCAGAAGAGTTCTCTTGCTCCTCGTTTTGACCGCGAATTTTAAACTCAATACCAGCAGGCAAGCCCAACTGCTCTACTTCTGCAGTTATCTTTGGTAATTCAAGGGCAAGGTTATAACCCTCAACAATGTCTGCTTTGATGTTCACTACACGACGACCATCAACACGGCGAATCGTATCTTGCTTATGATCAGGTTTAATCTGCGCAAAGTTTGTGATCGGCACTAAACCTGCCGCCGTTTTTACACGTAACTGGTCAAAACGTCCGATATCCCGCTTATCTTGTGGGTAACGCACTAAGATATCGACTTCTTCATCGGCATCATCTGGCAAATAGTCGCCAATCTTCAAACCATTGGTAACAAACTGGACGGTATTACCAACCAGAGTTGCATCAGCAGCAAAGCGAGAGGCATCGTCTCTGCGGATATCAATCTGCCAATCAATCCCTTCTTTATTGGTTGTATCACTTAAGTTAGTTAAAGCGGGATTTCGATCAGCCCAGTAACGAACCAATTTGGCAGCGCTGTCTAATTGGTCGATGCTTGAGTTTTGCGCCGACATTTCAATCACAAGATCGTGTTCAACCGGCGGCCCAGCATCGG
Organism: Vibrio sp. LB10LO1; assembly: GCF_010092875.1. NCBI lineage: Bacteria > Pseudomonadati > Pseudomonadota > Gammaproteobacteria > Vibrionales > Vibrionaceae > Vibrio > Vibrio sp. LB10LO1. Next base: position 11,343 of record NZ_JAADJW010000016.1, on the reverse strand, counting down.
GAAATTTGTACTCCAGCTCTACGCCCGAGAATTGATTAGTGGTTTGTTTGAGTTCTTCAATGATGTCTTTCACTTTGCGACGATATTGCCAATCGACGGGCGTTATTTGAATCTGACCAATCTCATCACCATCATTTGAATCCGTTCCGGTGCGCGTATAGACACTCTCAAATTCATCATGCCCTAACATGACTTTTTCAATCTCTTTCATCACGACATCTTTTTCGTTGATCGATAAATCGCCGTAAGAACGCACCTTGACGGTAAAGAAAGCGGGGTCCACTTCTGGGAAGAACTCTGCCCCTAGTCCTGCCTTGTTATAAGTAAAGCCGACACCACCAGCAAGCAGTATGGCACTGAAGAGAACTTTAAGTGGATGCTTGATAGCGACCGAGAGCGTTTGATAGTAGAGCTTGGTAATACCAGTAGCCTTATCAAACTCGCCATTATGAAGATCAATCATCTCTTGCTGGCTTTTAGGGTTAACCACTTGTGGCTTACCAATAATCCCACCAATAACCGGAACAAAAAGCAGCGCCATCATCAACGAAGCGGTGAGCGTTGCGATCAATGTTAGCGGCAGATACTTCATGAACTCGCCGGTAATATCCGGCCAGAACAATAGCGGAGCAAACGCAGCAAGGGTCGTTGCCGTCGAAGCGGTGATAGGCCACGCCATTCGTTTTGCCGCGTCCCGATACGCTTCTTTACGTGGCGTGCCCTCTTGCATCCGCCTATCAGCAAATTCGGTCACCACGATAGCGCCATCCACCAGCATACCTACGGCCATGATCAGCGCGAATAGCACCACAATGTTGACCGTTAAGCCAAACACCGAAAGCACTAATAAGCCGGTAAGGAATGAGCCAGGAATAGAGATCCCCACCAAGAGAGCGGTTCGCACACCAAGTATCGCGATAATGACGATAACCACTAAGATAATCGCGGAGAGGATGTTGTTTTGTAGGTCGTTGAGCATCAATTTGACGTCATCGGACTGATCCCACGTATATTTGACCTGCAAGTTGTTTGGCCAATCCGCTCGCTTTTGCGCTTCAGTCAGAACCTGTTTAACGAGTTCCACCGTTTCAATGATATTCTCGCCAGCACGCTTTTTCACATTCAATACAACAGCAGGGTCACCATCCAAGCGAGCAAAGCTTTCAGGATCACGGAAGGCTCGGCGCACAGTCGCCACATCGCCAAAAGTAATCACTTCTTTGCCGTTTACCTTAATCGGTAACTCTAATACGTCTTTGAGAGAATCAAATACGGAAGGAACTTTGACTGAAAAACGGCCATAGCCAGTATCCACGAAACCCGCTGCCACAACTCGGTTATTGAGAGCAATCAAGTTGTAGATGTCTGCTTGATCCAGACCATAGCTTTCCATCAACAGCGGATCGACGACGATCTCAACAATGTCTTCACGATCACCGGCAATATCAACTTCAAGCACCTGACGGTAGCTTTCTAGCTTGTCACGCAGTGCACGAGCAATTTGTACTGTTGTGCGCTCAGGGACGGTGCCATACAGAACCAAAGTGAGGACAGGCTCTTCTGATGCGAATGTCACTTCATTTACTGTTGGCTCATCACTGTCTTCAGGCAATTTAGGTTTGGCTAGATCGACGGCGTCACGCACATCTGCCATCGCTTCAGCCAGATCAACACCGACACTAAATTCAAGCGTAACCGAGGCATGGCCTTCTGAAGCAACCGCGGTCATTTCTTTTACGCCTTCAATCGAACGCAGCTCTTGCTCTACTGGGCGAACTAATAAGCGCTCCGCATCAGTTGGCGAAATGCCTTGGTGACCTACCGAAACATAGATAATAGGGATGGTGATGTCTGGACTCGATTCTTTAGGAATCGTAATGTAGGTGATCACACCAGCAATCAAAATCATCACCAACAAGGTGAGCATCGTACGTGCACGCGATAACGCAGCATCAATCAAAGCAAACATATTGCCTCCTTATTGCTGGTTCGCAGCTTCAATGGCGTCATCCACTTTGGTCGCCATCACTAAATCACCATCACGTGCAAAGCCCTGCCCGAGTACGATGATGTCCACTTGGTCGCCCAATCCAGACAGCCAAACGCCATCTTTTTCAGCTTTCACAAGTTGAATAGGAACAAAGTGGACATGCTGATCACGCAGTGTTTTGATGCCAAGGTTGCCTTCTTCATCGAGCGCGAGCATTGCGGCGGTTACTTTCACTGCCATCACTTCACTTAGCGACAATACCACCTCAGCACTAACACCCGCAGGCATTGCACGTTCATCGTTACTGATTTCAATCTCAATCGGGAAAGTATTGGTCGAAGTAGAAGATACGCGCCCGATATAACGGATAACACCTTGATGGTGGGTGTTATCAATGGTTCTGACATCAGCTTGCTGGCCTTGTTTTAAATATTGGATATGACGCTCGCTAACGTCCGCTTCGATGACTAACTTTTCAAGGTCAATAACAGTCGCAATAGGATCGCCAACACCAACAAAATCCCCCACTTCAACGAACCTATGGTCAAGAATGCCGTCAAAAGGCGCTCTTACTTTGGTGTTTTTAAGTGCGGTTTCAACATTACTCAGGTTTGCGCGAGCATCAACCAATGCAGCTTGTGCAGTGGCAAAGGCAACTTCACCTTGCAAACCTCGGTTTTTCAAAGATTCTGCCGCTTTAAATTCTTTCTCTTTGACACGCAACATCGCTTTAGCGCGCTTGAGTTGAGTATCGAGATCGCGCTCGTCGATGTTGGCAATCACCTGCCCTTGTTTAACACGTTGCCCTTTCTGAACGTTCAAGCGAATGATCTTACCCGCAACTTCTGCCCCTAAACGAGCTTGTCTATTTGGCGCAGTTCGTCCATATAACTCTATGGTTTTACTGGTTGGCTGGGCGGTAAAAGAGTTGAACATCACCTTAGCAACAGGCGTGTCATCGGATTGAGGGGAGAATGATAAACTCGCTTCGTCTTGCGCCTTAAGTTGGCCTATTGCAAGCCATGCAGCAAGTACGAGAATCAGTGTTAAAGAAACTAGCCATGGACGTTCGACAAGGCGTCGTCCGAGAGAAACTTCAGACATACAAAGTCCTTTTTATTTTTAGCTCACAGCCCTCTGTGGAACTGGAGTGCGTTTACGTGACTCCCTGCTACGTAAAGCTCAGGCAGCCAATTGGCTGCCTGTTGTCGTGTTAATTAAACACTGAATGATGCACCACAACCACAAGTTGTCGTCGCATTTGGGTTATTAACGAAGAAGCGTGCTCCTTCTAAACCTTCCGTGTAATCAACCACGCCACCGATTAGGTATTGCAGGCTCATTGGGTCTACAACCAGTGTTACGCCACTGTTTACGATGGTTGTGTCGCCTTCATTTACGCTCTCATCAAATGTGAAGCCGTATTGGAAACCACTACAGCCACCACCAGTAATGTATACGCGCAATTTCAATGCTGGGTTTTCTTCTTCTGCAATCAGCGCCTTAACGCGTGATGCTGCAGCATCAGAAAAAGACAATGGTACGTTTACTTCGCTCACGAAGACCTCTCTCACTCGTGTAATGCGTCAAGCCTGAAGCGAGACGTCAAATTTTTGCTAATTAGAGCGATTATCCAATACCTGACAAACTCGTTCAAGTATTCACCGCTGATTCTTTAGAACAGATGCTGATATGTAAGTTTACATCGCCCGTGCCCACATAAATTACCCAAAACGTTTCTAACTTGAGATTAGCTAGGTACAATGCGCTCCACTTGGTCCGAGCAATCAAAAGAGGATAACCCCATGACCAAATCATCAGAGCTATATCAAAAGGCTCAGCAAACCATTCCTGGCGGTGTGAACTCACCAGTTCGTGCATTCAACGGCGTTGGCGGTTCTCCGCTATTTATCGAACGAGCAGACGGTGCACTGATTTTTGATGCCGATGGTAAAGCGTACATTGATTACGTTGGCTCTTGGGGTCCAATGATTCTAGGTCATAACCACGCGGTTATCCGTGAAGCTGTTATCGATGCTGCACAACGTGGCCTGAGTTTTGGTGCGCCAACTGAAATGGAAATTGCCATGGCTGAGCTAGTGTCTGAGCTAGTGCCATCAATGGAACAAATCCGCATGGTGAGCTCTGGTACAGAAGCGACCATGAGTGCAATCCGTCTTGCTCGTGGCTTTACTGGCCGTGACAAAATCATGAAGTTTGAAGGCTGTTACCACGGTCACGCAGACAGCTTGCTAGTAAAAGCTGGCTCTGGTGCACTAACTCTTGGCCAACCAAGCTCTCCTGGCGTTCCTGCTGACTTTGCTAAGCACACACTAACCGCAACATTCAACGATCTAGATTCAGTACGTGAGTTGTTCGCAGCAAACAAAGGCGAGATCGCATGTATCATCGTTGAACCAGTAGCGGGCAACATGAACTGTATCCCACCAGTAGAAGGTTTCCACGAAGGTCTACGTGAAATCTGTGACCAAGAAGGTGCACTACTGATTTTTGATGAAGTAATGACAGGCTTCCGCGTAGCACTAGGCGGCGCACAAGCACACTACAACATCAAGCCTGATCTAACGACGCTAGGTAAAGTAATCGGTGGCGGTATGCCAGTGGGTGCTTTCGGTGGTCGTAAAGAAGTCATGCAATACGTTGCGCCAACAGGTCCAGTTTACCAGGCTGGCACACTTTCAGGTAACCCAGTAGCAATGGCTGCGGGCTTTGCATGTTTGAACCTGCTAAAAGAAGAAGGCAACGAGAAACGTCTTGCGGCGAAAACAAAACAGCTTGCTGAAGGCTTCAAAGCACTGGCAGAAAAGCACGGTATCCCAATGGTAGTAAACCAAGTGGGTGGCATGTTTGGTTTCTTCTTCACTGACCAAGAAGCCGTAACGTGCTACGAAGACGTGACTAAGTGCGATGTCGAGCGCTTCAAGCGTTTCTTCCACCTAATGCTAAAACACGGTGTATACCTTGCACCATCAGCATTCGAAGCAAGCTTTACTTCTCTTGCTCACGGTTCAAAAGAAATTGATGCAACACTAGAAGCTGCTGATCGTTGTTTCGCAATTCTGGCTGAAGAAGCAAAATAAGCGTTCTTTACCAGAACAGCAATCGCAAAAAAGGACCTTCAAGGTCCTTTTTTATTATCTGGATTAGGCTTGCCAATTAACAATCACGAGGATAACTAACACGCCAAGAACAATACCAAACCACGGTATACGTTTGGCTTTCTTTTCACTTTTGCACTTCTTATCGCCGCTACAACAACCCATTTTTCTATCTCTTGATTGATAACCGTCTGATTTGTGGTCATTATAACAAGGTCAATTGCCCCTTCCCAATTCAGCTATGTCATAAGCTTGAAAGAAACGTCGGTGCAAAGTAATAAAGATTTTGCGCTGTGGTATAAGGCGTAAAACATAAATCATCCGTAAGTTGGATTAATCACATGCCGAATAATGTAAAAATCACGTCGAGTCATCGAGTGCTAGTTGTTGCGCTGCTCGCCGCTGCTTTTGCCTGCTATTTATTGGTCGAGCCTTACATCAACTCGATCGTAATGGCGTTTATTATTTCTCTACTCATGTTCCCAATACATGAGTGGTTTGAACGAAAACTGCCAAACCACAAAAACTTGGTTTCACTGCTCTCTTGTGTGGTTCTCACCTTTATTATTGTGATTCCATTATTGTTTGTATTTGCTGCTATCGTGCAGCAAGGGTCGGTATTTTCGCAAAACACCTACAAGTGGGTAAGCAATGGTGGTATCCAAGATATCTTCCAACACCCTTGGGTTGTCAAAGGGTTAGCACTGGTTAATGAGTACTTACCTTTCGACAAAATCGAACCACAAGCCATCGCTGAGAAAATTGGCCAATTCGCCACATCATTTGGTTCAAACCTTGTTGCTATCAGTGCCAAAATCCTAGGGGATGCAACCAACTTCCTGATGGACTTCTTCCTGATGTTGTTCGTGTTGTTCTTCCTATTGCGTGACCACGACAAGATCATCTCAGCGATGCGCCATATTCTGCCGCTCTCTCGCAGCCAAGAAGATAAGATCCTGACCGAGATTGAACAGGTCTCGAAATCAGCTGTAATGGGGTCATTCTTAACCGCGATTGCTCAAGGCTTTGCTGGTGGTATCGGTATGTGGCTTGCAGGTTTCCCTGGCTTGTTCTGGGGCACTATGATGGGCTTTGCGTCATTTATCCCTGTAGTTGGCACGGCGCTAATTTGGATTCCAGCAGCCGCTTACTTGTTCCTAACTGGCGACACAACTTGGGCTATATTCCTAACAGTGTGGAGTGTTCTCGTAGTTGGCTCGATCGATAACCTGCTGCGCCCACTGCTGATGCAAGGCAGTGCAGGCATGAACACGCTCATGATCTTCTTCTCACTGCTGGGTGGTCTGCATCTATTTGGTTTGATTGGCCTTATTTACGGTCCACTGATCTTTGCCGTGACTATGGTGCTATTCAATATCTACGAAGAGGAGTTTAAAGACTTCCTCAATCAACAAGACAATAGCTAACGACCGCTTATTCACTTCAAGCTTGGGCCAGATTATGCGAAAATCTGGCCCTAATTATTTCTGATGAACCAAATTTATGTCTGCTTATATCGCTCCTAGCCAAATAGCTCAGCGCCAACTTGAATACTTCAACGGCAAACACGTTTTAGTTGCTGGAGAAGTTGAAGACCTGTTCCCTCTTGAGTTAGTAGCTCATTGTGAGTCTGTTGAAGTATTTACTTCTAACTACAGCTACTACCGTCAAATTCGCACATCGGACAAAGTGAAGAGTCACTTTGGTTCAGAGTTTGATATTGAGACTCAAGCAGACATGGTGCTTTTATACTGGCCAAAAGCCAAGGCGGAAGCAGAATACTTACTGGCAATGTTGATGGCTAAGTTAGGCATCAATACAGAAATCGTCGTCGTTGGTGAGAACCGCTCAGGCATCAAGAGCATTGAGAAGATGTTCAAAGAATACGGCCCGGTTAAAAAATACGACTCTGCTCGTCGCTGTTCATTTTACTGGGGCACTTGCCTTAACGAACCAAAACCGTTCAATCAAGCCGACTGGTTTAAATCTTACGAAATTACACTCGGTGAACAATCACTTACCGTTAAGAGTCTACCTGGCGTATTCAGCCATGGTGAGTTTGACCTAGGCAGTCGTCTTCTGCTTGAAACCTTACCTAAGCTTTCAGGCAAGGTACTCGACTTTGGTTGTGGTGCTGGTGTGCTGGGTGCATTTATGGCTAAAGCAAACCCAGAGATCGCGATTGAGATGTGTGATATTAACGCTTATGCCATTACCTCTAGCCAAGCAACACTCGAGGCGAATGGGTTATCCGGTCGTGTTTTTGCCTCAGATATCTACTCAGACACGGTTAAAGACTACCGTTTTATTGTCAGTAACCCACCATTTCACAGTGGCTTAGACACCAACTACAACGCAGCAGAAACTCTTTTAGGTCAAGCTCCAAAGTACATGACGGCCAACGGTGAAATGATCATTGTGGCGAACAGTTTCTTGCAGTATCCGCCAATTATTGAGAAAGCCTTCAATAATTGCGAGACGCTAAATAAGACCAACAAATTCTCTATCTACTACGCGAAAAAATCCTAACCCTTGGTTGCGCAGGTGAAATCCTGCGCAACTCTTTGCCAAAAACCGCCCAACTCAACGAAAAACTGCGTCGCTCCCCACGCTTTGCAATCAACTTTCTTGTCAAAGAAAAAAAACTCGTTAATTTTGTTAATTCTATCGCATTTAACTTCTTGTCCGTTTTAACGAGAACCTCGGTAAGCCCCAGTAAATTGGTCGCTGCCCTTTAATGAGTTGTAATCTTATCCATGTTTAAATTCTACAAAAAGCAGAAATTTAAGCGCCTGCAAAGCACGCTAATGACCGCGTTTTTGGTTCTTAGTATTACGCCACTGACGATCACTGCTATTTTCTTCCTCCAATCCCACAGTAAAGATTTGGAAGAACAGAGCACATCCCATTTGCTCTCAGTCCGTGATACCAAACAACAACAGATCATCGACTACTTTGCAGCTCAAGAAACCGAAGTTATGGGCTTTGTTCGCTCAGAATTGGCTTATGCCAGTGGCGGGCGCTTCTACGGTTTGGTCAATGCCTTTAGCCGATTAGGCCACGACATCGATGAAGCAAGAGAGAATGCACAGCAACGCTATATCAAAGGCAGCGGCGATCAAATCAAAACGTCGATTTTACCCGAATCTTCCAACTACGTTGGTAGTGAGCGTTATCGTCTTCTGCATAAACGTTATCACTGGGCTTACCTAGAGCTATTAAAGCGCTCTGATTTCAACGATATTTTATTAGTTGATATCGACGGTAACGTTACTTATTCGATCAATAAAGATGATAACTTCGGCACCAACCTCCTCAGCGGCCGTCACAAAGACACCGCTTTGGGAAAAACATTTAAACGCCTCTCCGAGGATGTAAGCGCGCGCCGAAAAGTGAATGAAGATTACACGCCTGTCGTGGTATCCGACTTTGACATTGAAAACGGTAAGCAAGTCGCTTGGTTGGGTGCGCCTATTGTTCAGCAAGGCTATCTGCACAGCTATGCAATGTTCCGCTTGCCAAACAATGGCATCACAAAGCTGATTGCAGAAATCAATCGTGACTCTTCAATTGATACCTTATTAGTTGGCAGTGACCACAAACCTCGTACCATCAACACCAAGCAAGAAGACATCCAAAACAGTTTAGAGATCGTCGACAAAGCTTTAGCTGGCGAAACGGAAGTGGGCACATACAGCAACCGTTTAGGCGAAGAGATGATTGCGGCATTTGCACCTATTGAGACTCGCGGTCTCACTTGGGCTCTCGTTGTACAGCTTCCTGAGAAAGAGGCCTTTGCACGTGTCCATCAGCTCGAGAAACTGTTTGTCATTGCGATGCTAATAGCGATCATCTTGGTTGTGATTGCTTCACACTACTTATCTAATTTCATCACCTCTCCGCTGCTTAAGCTGACTTGGGCAGCAGAGAAAGTATCTGCTGGCGATCTGGACGAAACCACCTTTAATACCGAACGTAAAGATGAAATCGGTCGACTCGCAATCAGCTTTGAGCGTATGCAGCGCTCAATTCGTGAAAAGATCCAAACCATCAAGCAACAAAACGAAGAGCTAGAGAGCAACATCAAACTGATCCAAAAGCAAAACGAAGAATTGCAGTTGGCAGATAAGCTGAAAGATGAATTCCTAGCGACAACCTCTCACGAGTTACGCACACCATTGCACGGTATGGTTGGCATTGCAGAGACACTGGTGTCTGGTGCAAATGGCGCGATACCTGCGAGCCAGAAGTACCAATTGGACATCATCATCAAGAGTGGTCAGCGCCTAGCAAACCTCGTTGATGATCTATTGGATTACCACAAGATGCGCTACGGCAGCATGGATATCCAAAAGTCTGCAGTGAGCCTAGCCAGTGCAACACGCTTGGTGCTGGAGCTTTCTGGTCACCTATTGGGTAACAAAACCATCCGCATCATTAATCAAGTGCCAGCGGATCTGAAAGCAGTCTCAGCAGATCCTCAGCGTTTGGAACAAGTGCTGTATAACTTGATTGGCAACGCTATTAAGTACACTTCAGAAGGCAAAATCGTTATCTCAGCGACCGTTGTAGACGATCAAGTCCGAGTACAAGTGGTCGATACTGGTCAGGGTATTCCAGCTGAACACCTAGAGCATATCTTCGAACCTCTTATCCAAGCAGGTCAAGATGCTAGTCGCTACCGTCAAGGTGCAGGTCTCGGTCTATCCATCAGCCGTCAACTTATCGAGTTGATGGGCGGTTCATTGTATGTCAGCAGCCAACCTATGGTCGGAACGACATTCAGCTTCACCTTGCCACTCGCTAGTGAAGAAGAAATCAAAGCGACTGAAAGCCTTGCCGCTCGCGGGCATTTCCAAATTCCAGAAGCGAACTTTGACAACAATGACGACTTGTCTCTACCTGAAAACCCAGATGGTCCATTGCTGTACGTTGCTGATGATGAGCCCGTCAACCTGCGCGTTCTTGAAAGCTTCTTGAGACTTGAAGGCTACCGAGTTCGTACCATTTCAGACGGCCCTGAGACACTCGCTTTAATTGAACAAGAGAAGCCTGAGTTGCTGCTACTGGATATAATGATGCCAGGCATGAGTGGCTATCAGGTTTGTAGTGAACTTCGTGAAACTTACGATCATGCAGAGCTGCCAATCATTATGCTCACAGCGCTAAGCCAAACCGAAGATCGCGTTAGGGGCTTTGAAGCGGGAGCGAACGATTACCTAACCAAACCATTTAATAAGCAAGAGCTCGCGGCACGTATTCAGGCCCACTTGACGGCAAGTCAGGCTGAAATGCGCCACATCGAGAACAAGTTACTGGAATCGGAGCTACGCCAGCGTGCTGAAGTCGAAGCCAGCCTGCTCGAGACACAAGGTAGACTGCTAGAACAGCTAGAATCGGCACCTGAGGCGATTATTTGTCTTCGTGAAGATCAACGTATTCGCTTTGCTAACGAAGCAGCATGTAAGCTATTTAAACGTAGCCTAGAACAGCTAAAACGTTCTTCCGCTGATGAGCTAATTGCACCTAAGTTCCTTACGGTTAAGCAGCCGCACTACTGTGGCAAGATTGATATCTACATCGAAGATATTCGTCAAAACATTGAAGCAGACATCCTCAAGCTGCCTGAAGGCTCTGGTTTAGATGTCATGTATATCTTCAATGTAGGAGGCGGAGCGAATGCAGCTCGTATCCATAACCTAGAGACGGCAGTTGAAGTACTTTCAAGTTACGCATTTGATGGTGATAAAGACCAGCTGCAGAAGCTGAAAGAACTTGGCGGTGAGTTTACTCGCCTTGCTGATAAAGCATTGGGTAACAAGAAGGACAAACAAGAGCTGATGCGCGAAGTATTAGTCGATACGATGACTCATGCATTGGAATATTGGGAATCGGTGACTGGAGAAACCAAGTTTGCCTTTGCTGAACAAAGTGGTTTATGGCGCGTCTACCTCGACCGCAGTACATTACAAACACGTACGCTCGATAAATACATGCGTATTGAGACTTTGCCTAAGACACCGCGCTGGAGGACAGTACTAAGCTCAATTGAGTTCATTCTGGATCACTGTAAAGAACAAAGCCCAGAACGCGCTTACATAGAGGCACAGCGCGATAAGATGCAAAGACTCCTTACGAGCTAACACAAATCACCAAATATCAGCCCCGCGACTCAGCGGGGCTAATTATATGGTCCGCCTCACTCTCAAGCCCTACGCTTAGAGTAGGCTCTCA